>NZ_QHJH01000345.1 GCF_003947455.1 Streptomyces sp. WAC 04229
CGCTTCGCCCGCCCCGCCCGCGGGCGACCGCCGCCGCTGGTTCGCCCTCGCGATCGTGATGACCGCGGCCTTCATGGACCTGGTCGAC
Organism: Streptomyces sp. WAC 04229; assembly: GCF_003947455.1. Taxonomy (GTDB): domain Bacteria; phylum Actinomycetota; class Actinomycetes; order Streptomycetales; family Streptomycetaceae; genus Streptomyces. The sequence goes on from NZ_QHJH01000345.1 coordinate 89, forward strand.
GTCACCATCGTCAACATCGCGATCCCGTCGATCCAGCGCGACGAGGGCGCCTCCGTCAGCCAGATCCAGTGGATAACGGCCGGCTACGCCCTCGCCTTCGCCGCCGGTCTGATCACCGGCGGGCGGCTCGGCGACATCCACGGCCGCAAGCGGGTGTTCCTCATCGGCATCGCCGGGTTCACCCTGGCGTCCGCGCTGTGCGGTCTGGCGGCGAACCCGGAGATGCTGGTCGCCTCCCGCATCCTCCAGGGCGCCATGGCGGCGCTGATGGTGCCGCAGGTCCTGTCGATCGTGCACGCCACCTTCCCCGCGCACGAACGCGGCAAGGTCTTCGGGCTGTTCGGCGCGATCGTCGGACTCGGCGCCGTCTCCGGCCCGCTGCTGGGCGCCCTGCTCACCGAGTGGAACCTCTTCGGCCTCGAATGGCGGCCCATCTTCCTCATCAACCTGCCGGTCGGCATCGCGGGACTCGTCCTCGGCAGCCGCTTCATCACGGAGTCCAGGGCGCCGCGCGCCCTGCGGCTGGACCTGGCCGGGGTCGCCCTGGTCACCCTCGGCATGCTGATGCTGGTCTACCCGCTCACCCGCGGCGAAGAGCTGGACTGGCCGCTGTGGGGGTTCCTGTCGATGGCCGGCTCGCTCGTGGTCCTCGCGGTGCTGGTGGCGTACGAGCGGCGCAAGAGCGCGCGGGACGGCTCGCCGCTGGTCGAGCTGTCGCTGTTCAAGGTGAAGAGCTTCGCGGCCGGTATCGCCGTGCAGACCGTCTTCGGCATCGCGCTCGGCGTCTTCTTCCTGGTGTGGACGCTGTACATGCAGGTGGGACTCGGCTGGACGGCGCTGCGGGCCGGGCTGACCGGAGTGCCGTTCTCGGTCGCCGTCTCGGTGGCGGCCGGGGTGTCGGTGCAGCTCCTGGTTCCGCGCTTCGGGCGCAAGGTGCTCCAGGCGGGCGCGCTGGTGATGGCGGCCGGGGTGCTGCTCTACATCTGGGAGTCCGAGCGCTACGGCCTCTCCGTCGCGTCCTGGCAGATGGCGCTGCCGCTCACCGTGATGGGCGCCGGCATGGGCCTGATCGTCGCGCCGCTGACCGACGCGGTGCTGTCCCAGGTGCCGCGTGAGCACGCCGGGGCCGCGTCCGGGCTCATCAACACCGTGCAGCAGATGGGCAACGCGCTGGGCCTCGGCCTGGTGTCGGTGGTCTTCTTCGGCACGATGAGCGACCACCTCACCCCCGCCCGCCTGGGCCCGGCCTACGCGGACGCCTTCGAGAACGCGCTGGCCTGGGTGGCCGGGGTGCTGGCCGTCATCTTCCTGCTGATGTTCGCCCTGCCCAAGCGGCCCGCGCAGCACGTGGAGGGGGCCGAGGCGGCGGAGCCGGCGAAGGAGAGGGAGCCCGCGCTGCTCTGAGCCCAGCCGCCCGGGGCTCCGCCGCTCATGCCCGTTCATGCCCGAGTGTGTCCGACCGTCTGTGTTTCTCTGTTTACATTCCGGAAAACCGGGGTTAGCCTCCCGAGAGAAACCACAGGTTCGGGCACAGTTCGGAGGTGAACGGTCATGTACGCACCGGAGCGGCAGCAGGGGATCCTCCGGCTCGCCCGGGACAGTGGCCGGGTGGACGTGGTGTCGCTCGCCGAGGAGTTCCAGGTGACGGCGGAGACCATCCGCCGCGACCTCACGGCGCTCGACCGCGCCGGACTGCTCCGCCGGGTGCACGGAGGCGCGATCCCGGCCGGGCGGCTCGACTTCGAGCCCGACCTCGCCGAGCGCGAGTCCACCGCCGCCGACGAGAAGGACCGGATCGCCAAGGCGGCCCTGGCCGAACTGCCCACCGAGGGCACGCTGATCCTCGACGCCGGCTCGACGGTGGCCCGCATGGCGGCGGCGATCCCGGCGGAGTCCTCGCTGACCGTCGTCACCCACAGCCTGCCCATCGCCGCCCGCCTCGCCGACCACCCCGGCATCCAGCTCCACCTGGTCGGCGGCCGGGTCCGGCACCGTACCCGCGCCGCCGTGGACGCCTGGGCGCTGCGCGCGTACGGCGAGATCCGCGCCGACGTCACGGTGGTGGCGGCCAACGGCTTCTCCGTCGAGCACGGCCTGACCACCCCCGACCTCGCCGAGGCCGCCGTCAAGCGGGCCGCCGTGGCCGCCGCCCGCCGCGCGGTGCTGGTCGCCGACTCCTCGAAGTACGGCCAGGAGCACTTCGCCCGCTTCGGCGCCCTGCACGACGTGGACCTGCTGATCACCGACACCGGGCTGACCCCCGAAGACGCGGGCGACGTCGAGCGCGCCGGCACGGAAGTGGTGCGCGCATGATCCTCACCGTCACCCCCAACCCGTCCCTGGACCGCACCTACGAGGTCCCCTCGCTCGACCGCGGCGAGGTCGTCCGCGCCACGGGCGAGCGCGTGGACCCCGGCGGCAAGGGCGTGAACGTCTCGCGGGCGGTGACAGCGGCCGGCCGGCGCACCGTCGCTGTACTGCCGCTCGGCGGGGCGCCGGGAGCACTGGTGGCCGATCTGCTGGACGCCCAGGGCATCGAGGTCGCCCCGGTGCCGATCGCGGGGGCCACCCGCTCCAACATCGCGCTCGCCGAGGCCGACGGCGTCCTGACGAAGATCAACGCACCGGGCCCCGAACTGTCCGCCGCCGAACGGGAACTGCTCCTGGAGACCGTACGGAGCCGGTCGCCAGGCGCCGACTGGATCGCCTGCTGCGGCAGCCTGCCCCGCGGCCTCGCCCCCTCCTGGTACGCCGAGCTGGTCGCCCGGGCGCACACCGCCGGTGTCCGCATCGCCCTGGACACCTCGGGGCCCGCCCTGCTCGAGGCCCTGCGCGAGCGGCCCGACGTGGTCAAGCCGAACGCCGAGGAGCTCGCGGAGGCGGTCGGACGTCCCCTCGCCACGGTCGGCGACGCCGTGAAGGCCGCCGAGGAACTGCGGGAGCTGGGCGCCCGGTCCGTGCTCGCCAGCCTGGGCGCCGACGGGCAACTGCTCGTGGCCGAGGAGGGCACCTGGTTCGGCAGCGCCCGTGTGGACGCCGTACGCAGCAATGTGGGCGCCGGCGACTCCTCCCTCGCCGGGTTCCTGATCGCCCGGGGAGCGGGGCCCGGCGCCCTCGCCTCCGCCGTCGCGCACGGCGCCGCCGCCGTCCGGCTGCCGGGCAGCGTGATGCCGACGCCGGACGACCTGGATCCGTCCGCCGTGACGGTCACCACCGAGGTGCCGACGGACCGCGCACTGCGGGAGCCGGCGTCATGACCCCCGACCCCGTCCCCGGC
>NZ_QHJH01000346.1 GCF_003947455.1 Streptomyces sp. WAC 04229
CGCCTCGACCAGGTCGTCAGCGACACCGCCGAACTCCTGCTGCGCAGCTACCTCCACGCCGCCGCCATCGACGGCCGCACCATCCGCCACGTCCACCGCTGGTCCCAGGGCCTGCAGATCCAGGACGCCGTACGCGTCCTGCGCACCCACCCCAAGGCCGCGCCCGGCTCCGCGGGCGAGCTCGAAGGGGCGCTCACCGCCCATCCCGAACGCCGCGACATGGCACAGCAGTTGACGGCCCGGGTCCTCGCGGCCCTCTCCACTGTCAACATCCGCGAGGCCTGTACTCCCAACCGAAGTGATGCCCTCGCCTTGGATTCCTTCGTCCACGAACAGGGCACCCTTTACGTGGTGGGGGAATCCATCGAGGACCCTCGCACGAGCCCCGGCGCGATGCCGCTGCTGACGGCGCTCGTCTCCAGCGTGGTCGAGCGCGGCCGGCGCATGGCCGAACGGTCATCCTCCGGTCGCCTCGACCCACCAATGACCCTCGTCCTGGACGACGTCGCGGCCGTGGCACCGCTTCCCCGGCTCCCGGAGCTGCTGGCCACCGGCGCGGACCACGGCATGCCGACCCTGGCCCTGCTCCGTTCCCGGGAACAGGGCCGGGCCCGCTGGCCGCACGACGAACTCCCCGTGTAGGGCCCGGGTCAGCGCTCCAGCACGAACTCCAGCTCGTGGTCCCCGGGCCCGCCCTCCAGCGGCACCGTTCGCCCGCTCGCCACGAACCCCGCGTTCCGGTAGGCGCCCTGCGCCCGCCCGTTGTCCGGATGCACGATGAGCCGCGCCCGCTCCGCGCCGTTCGCCCACGCCCACTCCAGGCCGACGGCGAACAGCGCCTTGGTCAGTCCGCTCCCCCGCCACTCGGGCCGCACGTACACACCCACGACATGCCCTTGCCGCCGCTCCACGGGGAAACCGGCCCAGTCCTTCGTCCCGGCCTCCTCCATCAGCACCGTCAGCGTGCCGAGCCACAGCCCACCGGGCCCCACCGCGACGATCTGCTGCGCCTCGGTCCGCCCCTCAGCGGCCTTGGCCGCCCGCTCCTGCCAGAACGAGTCCGGCCGCGCAGCCGCGTCGTCGTACGTCTGCAGATAGGCGAGGTGCGCCAGCGGATCCCGCAGCGCGCGCAGACGCAGCTCCTTCACGGCGGGCCACTCGTCGGCGCGTATGGAGCGGATCACGTAGTCACCGGGGACCGAGGCACTCATGCGGGCCACCGTAATACCCGGGTACTACGCCCCTCACCTCATATACGGCCCCCGGACGGACGCACCCGCCCGCCTCGCCGCCGACCATGGTCGAATGGAGCCCGTGAAGCCCGTCCCGGAAGACCGAGCGGCCGAACCCCTCACCGAGTACGTCCAGCGCGTCACCCGGCGGCTGCGCGCCTTCGACCGACGCCGTCCGCTCGTGTGGGACCTGCACTTCACCGCCTTCTGGGTCATCGCGGCGCTGACCGACTACGCGAGCGGCGGCTGGCGCCACAACGCCCACAGCCTCGACGCGCCCGGCGGCCTCGTCGTCGCCATGAGCCTCGCCTTCTCGGTCCCCCTCCTCTGGCGCCGCACCCACCCCGTGGCCGTACTCCTCCTCATGGCCCCGGTGGACCTCGTCAACGCCTGGGCGGGCACCGCGCTCCAAGCAGCCCTGCTCCAGCTCGTCCTGGTCTTCCACATCACCCTGCGCCGCCCCCTGCGCTCCCTGTGGTGGGTGGCCCCTCTGGTGACCGCCCCGACCGTCGTCACCGCCGCCCGGTACGGCGACGACGGTTCCTGGCACCAGCAGATCGGAGCGATGCTCCTGTCCATCGGCGTCGTCGCCCTCGTCGCGATCACCACCCGGACCCGGCGCGACCACACCGAGGTCCTGGAGGACCGAGCCCACCGCCTGGAGACCGAACGCGACCAGCAGCTCCGGCTCGCCGCAGCCGCCGAACGCACCCGCATAGCCCGGGAGATGCACGACATCATCGGCCACAACCTCTCCGTCATCACCGGCCTCGCCGACGGGGGACGGTACGCGGCCGCCAAGTCACCCGAGCGTGCCACCCAGGCCCTGGACGCCATCGGCACCACCAGCCGCCAGGCCCTCGCCGAACTCCGCCGCCTGCTGGACGTCCTGCGCGACGACGAACAGGACGGCCCCGCCGAACTCGCCCCGCAGCCCGCCCTCACCGACCTCGACCGACTCCTGGACGGCGTCCGCCGCGCGGGCCTCCCCGTCGGTACGAGCATCAACGGCCGGGCCACGCTCCCCGAGGGCCGCCAACTCACCCTCTACCGAGTCATCCAGGAAGCCCTCACCAACACCCTGAAGCACGCCGGCCCCGAGGTCACCGCACACATCGACCTCGCCTACGAGGCCGGCGGCGCCGTCACCCTCACCGTCACCGACACGGGCCGCGCCGCGCCGTCTCCCGCCCGCCCCGGCGGCCGCGGCCTGCCCGGCATGCGCGAGCGAACGTCCCTGTACGGCGGCACACTCGAGGCGGGCCCACGCCCGCACCCCGAACGCGGCTGGCGTGTCCACCTGCACCTACCGGAGGAAATCCCGCAGTGACCACCGTCCTCATCGCCGACGACCAGCCCCTGCAGCGGTTCGGCTTCCGGATGCTCCTGGAGAGCCAGGACGACATGACCGTCGTGGGCGAGGCACCGGGCGGTGCCGAGGCCGTCCGCCTGACGGCCGAACTCCACCCCGACGTAGTCCTCATGGACGTCCGCATGCCCGGCCTGGACGGCATCGAGGCGACCCGCCGCATCGTCGCGACCGGCGGCCGCACCCGGGTCCTCATCCTCACGACCTTCGACCTCGACGAGTACGCCTACTCCGGCCTGCGCGCCGGCGCGTCCGGCTTCCTCGTCAAGGACGCCCAGCCGGAGGAACTCCTCGCCGGCATCCGGTCGGTGGCCACGGGTGACGCGGTGGTCGCCCCGAGCCTCACCCGCCGCCTGCTCGACGCCTACGTCCAGCACCTGCCGGACGCCTCCGCCGAGCCCGACGACGCCCTCGATTCCCGCCTGACCTCCCTCACCGACCGCGAGACCGAGATCCTGCGGGTCATGGGCCAGGGCTGGACCAACACGGAGATAGCGGAGCGCCTGCACCTGGCCGAGTCGACGGTGAAGACCCACGTGGGCCGCATCCTGTCCAAGACCGGTTCCCGCGACCGCGTCCAGGCGGTGATCCTGGCCTATGACACGAAACTGGTGAGACCCTCATAAACGCAGAAAGCCCCGCACCGTTCCCGGTGCGGGGCTCTCATACAATGATTGTTCGGCGGCGTCCTACTCTCCCACAGGGTCCCCCCTGCAGTACCATCGGCGCTGTAAGGCTTAGCTTCCGGGT
>NZ_QHJH01000347.1 GCF_003947455.1 Streptomyces sp. WAC 04229
GCCCGCACCCCCTGCTCGTGGACGCCCTCCACGCCCGCCTGCTGGAGGCCGGCTGGCCCACCCGGGCCCTCCGGGACGCCGCCGTCGTCCTCGCCTCCGCGGGCTCCCGCGACCCGGACTCCAGGACCGACACGACCCGCACCGCGTCCCTCCTCGCCGCCCGCCTCGGCGTCCCGGTCCTCCCCGCCTACGCCTCGGCGTCGTCCCCCACCGTTCCGGACGCCGTCCGCACCCTGACGTCCCGGGGCCACCGCCGAGTGGCCGTCGCCTCCTACTTCACGGCCCCGGGCCGCTTCGCGACGGAGTGCGCGGCAGCGGCCCCGTGGATCGCGTCGTCCCCCCTGGGCACCCACCCGGCCATGGCCCACCTGCTCCTGCACCGCTACGACGAGGCGGTGAAGGCCGACGGCGACTTGAGATCCCGGCTACTAGCAACCCCCTAGGGGCGCGGGGCCGTATCGATGTGCGGCTCCGCCGCGCGGGCGCGACCAGCCACGATCTGCCCGCACCCGCGCGACCACCGAACCCGGCAGACGCGTCCGCCCCCACCGCTTAATGTTCATCACATGGAAGGCACAGACACCCCACCCCCCTACGACCCGACGTCAGTCGCCCGCTGGGCCCCCGAGCCGGACAAACGCCCCGGCCGCACCGCCTTCCAACGCGACCGCGCCCGCATCCTCCACTCCGCCGCCCTGCGCCGCCTCGCCGGCAAGACCCAGGTCGTCACCCCGGGCGAGGGAAGCCCCATGTGGGACGCCAGCCCCCGTACCCGCCTCACCCACTCCCTGGAGTGCGCCCAGGTCGGCCGCGAACTCGGCGCCGCCCTCGGCTGCGACCCCGACCTCGTGGAGGCCGCCTGCCTCTCCCACGACCTCGGCCACCCGCCCTTCGGGCACAACGGCGAACTGGCGCTCAACACGTTCGCCGAGGACTGCGGCGGCTTCGAGGGAAACGCCCAGTCCCTGCGGCTGCTCACCCGCATCGAGCCCAAGCGGTTCACCGAGGACGGCTCCGTCGGCCTCAACCTCACCCGCGCCACCCTCGACGCCGCCACCAAGTACCCCTGGCCCCGCGGCGCCCACCCCACCGACCCGGCCTCACGCAAGTTCGGCGTCTACGACGACGACCGGCCCGTCTTCGAGTGGCTCCGCAAGGACGCCCCCGGCGCCCGCACCTGCTTCGAGGCCCAGGTCATGGACTGGGCGGACGACGTGGCGTACTCCGTGCACGACGTCGAGGACGGCCTGCACGCCGGCCACATCGACCCGAACTGCCTGCTCGCCGACCCCGAGCGCGAGGCCGTCTTCGAGGCCGCCGTCGGCCGCTACGTCCCCGAGGGCACCGACCACGCCGAACTCGCCGACGCCCTCGACCGGCTCCTCGCCCAGGACTGGTGGCCGCACGGCTACGACGGCTCGGCCGTCGCCCAGGCCCGCCTGAAGGACGCCACCAGCCAGCTCATCGGCCGGTTCTGCCTGGCCGCCGAGACCGCCACCCGGGCCGCGTACGGCGACGGCCGGCTCACCCGGTACACCGCCGAACTGGTCGTCCCGAGGGAGACCCAGCTGGAGTGCGCCGTCCTCAAGGCGGTCGCCGTCCGGTACGTCATGCAGCGCACCGAACAGGAGGCGCTCCGCGCCGACCAGCGGATCGTCGTCGCCGAACTGGCCGAGGCGCTCACCGCCCGCGCCCCCGACGGACTCGACCCGCAGTTCCGCGCCCTGTTCGACGCGGCCGCCGACGACCGGGCCCGCAAACGGGTGATCGTCGACCAGATCGCCTCCCTCACCGACGCCTCGGCCCGCTCGCTTCACGCCCGCCTGACAGGGCATCCATGAGACTGGTGGGACAGGTGTGACCCGACGGACCGCGAAGCTCCGGAAACCGGACGCTCCGTGGCCTGATCGGGTCGCTCCCTCTTCCCGCACCACGCCACGTGCGGGACGCTCGCATGTGGCGGCACCCTGACGAGGAGGCAGACAAGTGGTCGACGCGGATCAGACATTCGTCATCGTCGGAGGCGGCCTGGCGGGCGCGAAGGCGGCCGAGACGCTCCGCACGGAGGGCTTCACCGGCCGGGTGATCCTCATCTGCGACGAACGCGACCACCCCTACGAGCGCCCCCCGCTGTCCAAGGGCTACCTCCTCGGCAAGGAGGAGCGCGACAGCGTCTTCGTGCACGAGCCCGCCTGGTACGCCCGGCACGACATCGAGCTGCACCTCGGCCAGACCGTCGTCGCGATCGACCGCGCCGCCAAGACCGTCCACTACGGCGACGACGGCACCCACGTCAGCTACGACAAGCTGCTCCTCGCGACCGGCGCCGAGCCCCGCCGCCTCGACGTCCCCGGCACCGACCTCGCCGGCGTCCACCACCTGCGCCGCCTCGCCCACGCCGAGCGCCTCAAGGGCGTCCTCGCCTCCCTCGGCCGGGACAACGGCCACCTCGTCATCGCCGGCGCCGGCTGGATCGGCCTGGAGGTCGCGGCGGCGGCCCGCGAGTACGGGGCGGAGGTCACCGTCGTCGAGCCCGGCCCGACCCCGCTGCACGGCGTCCTCGGTCCCGAGCTGGGCGCCGTCTTCGCCGAGCTGCACGAGTCGCACGGGGTGCGCTTCCGCTTCGGCGTGGCGCTGACCGAGATCGTCGGCCAGGACGGCATGGTGCTGGCCGCCCGCACCGACGACGGCGAGGAGCACCCGGCGCACGACGTGCTCGCCGCGATCGGCGCCGCCCCGCGCGCCGCGCTCGCGCAGGCGGCCGGGCTGGAGATCGCCGACCGGGCGCACGGCGGCGGCATCGTCGTCGACGAGCACCTGCGCACCTCCGACCCCGACATCTACGCGGCCGGCGACGTGGCCTCCTTCCACCACGCCCTCTACGACACCAGCCTGCGCGTCGAGCACTGGGCCAACGCGCTGAACGGCGGCCCGGCGGCGGCCCGCGCGATGCTCGGCCGGGGCACGGCCCACGACCGCGTCCCCTACTTCTTCACCGACCAGTACGACCTGGGCATGGAGTACTCCGGCTGGGCGCCCGCGGGGTCGTACGACGAGGTGGTGATCCGCGGGGACGCGGCGAAGCGCGAGTTCATCGCCTTCTGGGTGAAGGAGGGCCGCGTGCTGGCCGGGATGAACGTCAACGTGTGGGACGTCACGGAGCCGATCCAGCAGCTGATCCGCTCGAAGGCCCAGGTGGACACGGAGGCGCTGGCGAACCCGCACGTATCCCTGGAAAGCCTCATCGCATAGCTGTCGTACCGCCCCCCCCGGCCGCGATTCCCGGGGGACAACCCCCAGGCCCCCGGGAATCGCGGCCGGGGGGGGCGGTACGACAGCTATGCGATG
>NZ_QHJH01000348.1 GCF_003947455.1 Streptomyces sp. WAC 04229
AACCAGACCATCGCCCTGACCACCACGTCCGCCCCAGCCCCACTGGCCGAAGGCCGGGCCCGCCAGGGCCGAGGACAGGGCGCCGCCCGCGAAGCCGGAGACGACGTACGCCGTGTTGGCAGTGGCCGGGGCGGACGTGGTGGTCAGGGCGATGGTCTGGTTGGCGACGTGGGAGGCGACCAGCGCGGCGTGCACCAGGACCGCCGCCGCGCACAGGGCCGCCATCACCTGCCCGCCCAGCCAGAACAGCGGCACGGACACGGCGGCGAGCAGATACGCGGACCGTACGACCTTCGCGGCGCCGAACCGGTCGACCAGGCCGCCCGCGAGCGGCGCGACCACGCTCGCCGCCAGCCCGAACAGGCCGAACAGCCCGGCCGCGGCGGTCGTCATGCCGTAGCCGTCGTCCCCCGCCAGGAGCAGCGCCAGCGAGGTCCACAGGGCGCTCCACGCGCCGTACATCCCCGCCTGGCGCACGCACGCGCGCCACAGGTCGGGCGAGTGGCGCAGTACGCCGGGCAGCGCGGCCAGGCCCGCGAACAGCGAGCCCTGCCGGCGCCGCCGCTCGGCCGGGAGTATGTACGCGGTAGCCAGGCCCAGGGCCGCGGTCAGGACGGCGGCGCCCACGAACACCGCACGCCAGCCGAAGGCCTGTCCCGCCAGTCCGCCGAGCACGCGGGCCGCCACCACGCCGGTGAACAGACCCGCGATGACGGCCGCGACATGACGGGCCCGGCGGTCGGCGGGGGCGCGTTCGGCGACCAGCGGGACCAGGAGCTGCGGGACGACGGTCGCGGCCGAGGCGACCAGGACGGCGGCAGCCAGCGCGCCGGTCCCGGCCGAGGCGGCGCCGGCCAGCAGTGCGGCGGTGGCGACCAGCGCGAGGACGGCGACCAGGCGGCGCCGGTTCACGCTGTCCCCGAGCGGGGCGAAGAAGAGCAGGCCGGCCGCGTACCCGAGCTGGGCGACGGAGGCGAGCCACGCCACCCCCGAGGGCGTCGAGCCCATGTCGTGGGCGATAAGAGGGAGCAGCGGTGCCGCCAGGTAGATGTTGGCGGCCGTCACGGCGGTGCAGAGGGCGATCAGGGGAAGGAAGAGCCGGGACGCGGCACCGGCGGGCCGGGTCGGCGGCCCGGTCCCGGCGGACGCGGAGGCGGACGCGGGCACGGACGCGGGGACGGAGGCGGCTGCGGCCTCCGCCGGTACTGCGGCTCGGGACGGCGAAGACGGCATGAGCGGAGCGACTCCTTCGAGCGCACACTAATAACCAACTGGTTGGTTGGACTGACGGGGCCGAGTCTGCGCCCGCCCCCGGGCCTCTGTCAACCAGATAGTTGGTTACCTGCTTCCCTCCGCATACCCTGTCCCCCATGGGAGCAAGGGACCCCGAGGCCACCAAGGCCCGGATCTTCGCGGCGGCGGTCGCCGAGTTCGCGCGGCACGGCATCGCCGGTGCGCGCATCGACCGCATCGCGGCCGAGGCCAAGGCGAACAAGCAGCTGATCTACGCCTACTACGGCAACAAGAACGAGCTGTTCGCGTCCGTCCTCGAGAAGAAGATGCTCGACCTGGCGGTCTCGGTCCCCGTGGACCCCGACGACATCGAGGGCTGGATCGACCGCCTGCTCGACTACCACACCGCCCACCCCGAGCTGCTGCGTCTGCTCTTCTGGGAGGGCATGGAGTACGGCACGGCCGAGCTGCCCCACGAGGCCGAGCGGCAGGCCCACTACGCCCGCAAGGTCGCCGCCGTACGGGACGGCCAGGAACGCGGCGTGGTCACCGACGCCATCCCGGCGCCCGACCTCCTCTTCCTGCTGGTCGCGATGGCCAACTGGGCGATCGTCGTGCCCCAGATGAAGCGCATCCTGGTCGGCGGCGCGGACACCGACGCCGACCGCCTGCGCACGTCGATCAAGGAGGCGGCGCGCCGGATCGTCGACCGGTAGCGCCCGGGCACCGCGGCGTCAGTTGGTCCCGATCCGCGAGAGCAGCTCGACGATCCGGCCCTGCACCTCAGCGCTGGTGGACCGCTCCGCCAGGAACAGCACCGTCTCGCCCGACGCCAGCCGCGGCAGGTCGGCCTGGTCGACGGCGGCGGTGTAGACGACCAGCGGGGTGCGGTTGAGCTGCCCGTTCGCGCGCAGCCAGCCGACGATCCCGGCGGATCCCTCCTGCCGCCGCTGCACCTGCATCAGGTCCATCACGACCAGGTTGGGCCGGAACTGCCCCGCCAGCGCCACCGCGTCGGCGTCGCTCGCCGCGCGCGCCACCTGCATCCCGCGCCGCTCCAGCGTCGAGGTCAGCGCCAGCGCGATCTCCGCGTGCTCCTCGATCAGCAGCACGCGCGGCGGGTGCTGCTCGGTGTCCCGGGGTGCGAGCGCCTTCAGCAGGACGGCCGGGTCGGCGCCGTAGGCGGCGTCCCGCGAGGCCTGTCCGAGGCCGGCCGTGACCAGCACCGGCACCTCGGCGGCCACCGCCGCCTGCCGCAGCGACTGGAGTGCGGTGCGAGTGATCGGCCCGGTCAGCGGGTCCACGAACAGCGCGGCGGGGAACGCCGCGATCTGCGCGTCGACCTCCTCGCGCGAGTGCACGATCACCGGCCGGTAGCCGCGGTCGCTGAGCGCCTGCTGCGTGGAGACGTCCGGCGCGGGCCACACCAGCAGTCGGCGCGGGTTGTCCAGGGGCTCCGGCGGCAGTTCGTCGTCCATCGGCTGCGGACGCGGCGAGTCCGCCACCTCCACGGCTCCGCCGGGCCCGTCCAGCGGCTCGGGTCCCTCGGCGGCGTCCTTGTCCGGCGCTCCTATGGCGTACGACCGTCCGGCGCCCTCGGTGACCGGCGCGAGCCGCTGCTGTCCGCCGCCCAGCGAGGTCTGTTCCTGCCCCGTCGGCTGCGGCTGGGGCTGCTGCTTCGGCTGCGTGGTGGCGGTCGGCTGCTCGGTCGCCGGATGCGGGCGCGCCGCCTGGTCCGCGCGCGGGTCGGGCGGCGTACCCAGCTTGCGGCGCCGGCCCGGCTGCTGCGGCGCGGGGGCGGCCGACGGCTGCTGCACCTGGACCGCCTGCCGGTTGAACGGCACGCCCTGGCCCAGGGTCCGGACGCTGATCGACCGTCCCTGGGTCGAGTTCGGGTCGACGGGCACCGACGTCTCGGCGGGCAGGGGCTGCGCCGCGCGGGGTGCGGGCGCGTTCTCGGGCGGCAGCGGTGTGCCCTGGCTCGGCGTGGAGCCGGGGACGCCCTGCGGGGGCGTCGGGGTGGTGCCGTCGGCCGGCACCGGGGCGCCCTCGGGCCGGGGCGCGGCGGTCGCGGGCCAGGGCTGCGGGG
>NZ_QHJH01000034.1 GCF_003947455.1 Streptomyces sp. WAC 04229
TCGCCACGGGCGGCCGCGTCCTGCTCACCGAGCCGGGTGTGCTGGACGCCGCCGGGGTACGCCAGGCCGTCGCACGCGGCGCGACCGCCGTCCACCTCAGCCCCCGCCCCCTCCGCACCCCGGCCACCCGCTGTCATCGCCCACCGGCGCGATCCGGCCATCCGGTCCAGGTGTCGCCGGGGGGCTACCGCGGGTACCTCGCGGCCGGCCCACATTGCCGGGAAGTGAAATCTCGCCAGGGGGACGGGGATCGGGCAAACCGGCCCTCTCTACCACTGGACGCCGCGGCGAGCCCGGAGTTTCCTGGCATACGGGGGGAGTTCGAGCGCACTGCACGGGGGCCATGGAATCGGGCACAGCGGCAACACTCGGCGATTGGGGCGCTTTCCTATGACACCTACGCTCGTACGGCAGCACTCATCTCACACGGGGACGATGTCTCCCGTGGACCTGCGTGCACGTGCGCGTGACTGGTCCGAGATACAGGAGAGGATGCTCGTACCGCTCTACGAGGCCGTCTTCGAGCGGCTGGACGTGGGCGGCGGCACCAGGATGCTGGGCCTGAACTGCGGTTCCGGGCTCGCCCTGCTGATGGGCGCCTCGCGCGGCGCCTCGGTGACCGGTGTCGACACCCGCTCTCCGGAACTCCTGGAGCTGGCACGGCGGCGTCTGCTGCCCGGGGCACCCGAGGTGCCGGAACCTCCCGGCGCCCGGCCCGCCCCGGCGCGCGCGGACGCGGCACGGGTCGTGGAGGGACCACCCGGTGCCGCGGCGGATCCGTCGGCGCCGGCGTTCACGCTGGTGACCGCCTTCGAGCCCATCGGGTGCCTCGCGGGCGACTCGGAGGGGCTGGGCGGGCTGCTCGCCGAGGCGACGCCGCTCGCCGGGCGCGGGGCCGTGGTGGTGCTGGCGGGCTGGGGCCCGCCGGAGCGGTGCGCCACGGCCTCGGTGCTGCGGGTGGCCACCAAACTCGCGGACCCGCTGCGCAGCGCGGGCAGCTGGCGCCCCGCCCTGCGCGACGACCTGGAGGAGGTCGCCCAGCGGGCCGGGCTCAGGCCGGACGGTTCGGGACGGGTGGCGTGCCCGTTCGGGTACGCGGACGCCGCGAGCGCGGCCCGGGGGTTGCTGTCGACCGGGCTGTTCGACGCGGCGATCGCGGCCACCGACAAGGAACAGGTCGACAAGGAGCTGGCGGAGGCCCTGCACCCGCACCGGCGCGCGGACGGGACCGTCTGGATGCCGAATGTCTTCCGCTACTTGATCGCACGAGTCCCTTAAAGATCGATTCCGACCGATCGTGTGCGTTGTCCGGCCGACTTTTCCCGGTGCAGGTGTGAATGCCGTGAAGAAGCCGGTTGAGGGCTCCTGTGGTTTCCCCAGGTGGATCATGGACCTCTACTCTGATCCACCGTTCGGGGGAAAACACACATCTGCATACAGGAGCCTGTAGTGCCGCACCGTAAGACCGCACTGCGCCTCGCCGCGCCCGTCGCCGTCCTCGCTCTTGCCCTCACCGCGTGCGGGGGCGGCGACGAGGACTCGGACGCCGACGCGAAGAGCCCGGCCACCACCGAGGCGTCGCCCTCGCCCTCCGAGGCGGCCTCGGGCGGCGACCTGGCGACGGGCGAGAGCGCGACGGGGAAGGTCGCCGAGGACCCGGGCGAGGTCACGTACGACGTCGTGGCGGAGAAGGTCGAGGTGGGCACCGAGGCCGAGGCCGCGAAGGCGGTGGCGGACGCCGCGGACGTCAAGGGCAAGGTGCTGGCCACCGCGTACCTCAAGTACACGCACAAGAGCGGACCCGCCCTGACCGAGGGCTCCGACGTGCACGACGGCGCCACGGTCTTCGCCGACGGGCAGCGCGGCAGCGTCCTCGTCGGCGCCTCCGAGGACGCGGCGGGCTGCGAGGACCCGTACGACGTCGAGAGCTGGAAGCAGGGCGAGAGCCACGTCTTCTGCGAGACGTACGTGATCCCGGCCGGCGCGAAGAGTGTGGAGGCGCACTGGTCGGAGGAGGACGGCGAGCCCTACGTCTGGAAGTTCCCGCAGAAGTAGGACCGCCCGGCGCTCACGCCTCCGGGTCGTCCTTCGTGAGCCGGGTGATCCCGGCGATGCGGTACGCCTCCGCCTCGTCCAGCGTCTCGTTGGCCAGCAGGGCCTCGGCCAGCGCGTCGAGCCGCTCGCGGTGGTCGCGCAGCTTGCGGACGGCCTCCTCGTAGCAGGAGTCGACGACCCGCCGCATCTCCCCGTCGATGGCGTCCAGCGTCTGGGGTGCGGCGGCGAGGCCGTACGCCTGCTGCGCGTCGCCGGGGAGGGCGGAGAGCCGGCCGACCCGCTCGCTCATGCCCCAGCGGGCGACCATGCCGCGAGCGATGTTGGTGACCTGTTCGAGGTCGCTCTCGGAACCGGTGGTGATCACGTCGTACACCACGTGCTCGGCCGCCATGCCGCCGAGCGCGCCGATGATCCGGCCGCGCAGGTACTCCTCGGTGTAGGCGTACTTGTCCGCGTCCGGCGTCGACAGCGTCACCCCGAGCGCCCTCCCGCGCGGCACGATGGTGATCTTGCGGACGGGGTCGGCGCCCGGCTGCAACATGCCCAGCAGGGCGTGTCCGCTCTCGTGGTACGCGGTGCGCCGGCGCTCCTCCTCGGGCATCACCAGGGGCCGTTCGGCGCCCAGCTGGACCTTCTCCAGAGCCTCGGAGAGGTTGGCCTGCGTCACCCGGTCCTGCTTCCGCTTGACCGCGAGCAGGGCCGCCTCGTTGGCGAGGTTCGCCAGTTCGGCGCCGGTCATGCCCGGGGTCGTGCGGGCGACCTGGGCCAGGTCGACGTCCGGGGCGAGCGGGATCTCGCGCGTGTGGATGTCCAGGATGGCCTCGCGGCCACCGCGGTCCGGGGGCGAGACGCTGACCACCCGGTCGAAGCGGCCGGGGCGGGTCAGGGCCGGGTCCAGGATGTCCGCGCGGTTGGTGGCGGCGATGACGACGACGCCCTCGGAGCCCGAGAAGCCGTCCATCTCGGTGAGGATCTGGTTCAGCGTCTGCTCGCGCTCGTCGTGGCCGCCCATGCCGGAGCCGCCGCCGCGCGCGCGGCCGATGGTGTCGATCTCGTCGATGAAGATGATCGACGGCGCGACCTTGCGGGCCTCGGCGAACAGCTCCCGCACCCGGGAGGCGCCCACACCCACGATCATCTCGATGAACTCGGACGCGGACGCGGAGAAGAACGGCACCCCCGCCTCGCCGGCGACCGCGCGCGCGAGGAGCGTCTTCCCGGTGCCGGGCGGACCGGTCAGGAGGACACCCCGGGGCATCTTCGCCCCCATGCGGCGGTAGGCGTCCGGGTTCTTCAGGAAGTCGACGACGTCACTGAGTTCGCCCTCCACCTCGTCGATCCCGGCCACGTCCGCGAACGTGGTCCGCGGCTCGCCCGCCTCCAGCTCGACCGGCTTGGGCGGCGCCTTGCGGCCGAGCATGCCGCCCGCGCCGCCGCCCAGGGCGCCCCTCATGCGCCGCGCGATGAAGACCCACAGCACCACGAGGAGCAGCATCGGGGCCAGCGCGATCAGCAGGTTGGACAGGAAGCTGCGGTGCTGGACCACCGGTTCGGCCGTGACCGTGACGTTGTTCTTCGTCAGGTCGTCCCAGAGCTGGTCGTCCGCGAAGGTGGGCCGCTCGGTCGTGAACTTGGTGTACGTGCCGTCGCCGTCGGGTTTGTCGCGGCCCTTCTTGAGCTGGCCCTGGATCGCGTCGCCCTTGGCGTAGATCTTGCTGACGTTGCCCTCGTCGACCTGCTTGCTGAACTCCGTGTAGGAGATGGTCGGCTCGTCGCCCTCGTTGAAGAACGAGAGCACGAGGTTGGCGATCAGGTAGACGACCAGCGCGGCCAGGACCAGGTTCCACCAGCCGCCGCGCAGCCTCCTGCCACCGGGCGGCGGCTTCGGAGGCTCGTCGGGCGTGCCCTCGGTGCGCCAGGGCCGCTCGGACGCCTTGCGCGGCGGGGACGGGTTGGTCATATCCGGACGTTACGACAGGAAAGCCGCCTGGGCATGTGCATGTACGGCGCTGGGGCGCCCTCCTTCGAAGGAGGGCGCCCCAGCGCCGTGCACACCGATCGGGCCGTCGGCCCGAGGTCAGCCCATGAACTTCTTGAACTCGTCGGGCAGCTCGAAGTCCTGGCCGCCCTGCTGGGGCAGTCCGAGGGCGCCCCCGCTCTGCGCGGCGGCCGCGCGGCGGGCGGCCTCCTCCTGCTCCTGCTGCTTGCGCTTCATGGGGTTGCCGGAGCGCTGCTTGCCCTTGGCCTTCTTCTGCTGCTTCTTCTGCCGACCGGGTCCGCCGCCCATGCCCGGCATGCCCGGCATCCCGGGCATGCCGCCGCCCTGGGCCATCCGGGACATCATCTTGCGGGCCTCGAAGAACCGCTCGACCAGGCCCTTGACCGCGCTGACGTCGACGCCGGAGCCCTTGGCGATACGGGCGCGGCGCGAGCCGTTGATGATCGTCGGCTCCTGGCGCTCGGCCGGGGTCATCGACTTGATGATGGCGGCCGTGCGGTCGACGTCACGCTCGTCGAGGTTGTTGATCTGGTCCTTCATCTGGCCCATGCCCGGCAGCATGCCGAGCAGCTTGGAGATGGAGCCCATCTTCCGGACCTGCTCCATCTGGGCCAGGAAGTCGTCCAGGGTGAAGTCCTGGCCCTTCTTGGACGCCAGCTTGGAGGCCATTTTCTCGGCCTCTTCCTGGCTGAACGTCTTCTCCGCCTGCTCGATCAGGGTGAGCAGGTCACCCATGTCGAGGATGCGGGAGGCCATCCGGTCCGGGTGGAAGGCGTCGAAGTCCTCGAGCTTCTCGCCGTTCGACGCGAACATGATCGGCTTGCCGGTCACCGAGGCGATCGACAGGGCCGCACCGCCACGGGCGTCGCCGTCGAGCTTGGAGAGCACCACGCCGTCGAAGCCGACGCCGTCGCGGAAGGCCTCGGCGGTGTTGACGGCGTCCTGGCCGATCATCGCGTCGACGATGAAGAGGATCTCGTCCGGCGAGACCGCGTCGCGGATGTCCGCGGCCTGCTGCATCAGCTCCTGGTCGATGCCCAGGCGGCCGGCGGTGTCGACGATGACCAGGTCGTGGACCTTGGACTTGGCGAACTCGATGGAGTCCTTGGCGACCTTGACCGGGTCGCCGACCCCGTTGCCCGGCTCGGGCGCGTAGACCGCGACACCGGCACGCTCGGCGACGACGCTGAGCTGGTTGACGGCGTTGGGGCGCTGGAGGTCGCAGGCGACCAGGAGCGGCGAGTGGCCCTGCTCCTTGAGCCAGCGGCCCAGCTTGCCCGCGAGGGTGGTCTTACCGGCACCCTGCAGACCCGCCAGCATGATCACGGTCGGCGGCTGCTTGGCGAAGCGCAGGCGGCGGGTCTCCCCGCCGAGGATGCCGACCAGTTCCTCGTTGACGATCTTGAGGACCTGCTGGGCGGGGTTGAGCGCCTTGGAGACCTCGGCGCCCAGGGAGCGTTCCTTGACGCTCTTGATGAACGCGCGCACCACGGGCAGGGCCACGTCGGCCTCGAGGAGCGCGATGCGGATCTCGCGGGCCGTGGCGTCGATGTCCGCCTCGGACAACCTGCCCTTGCCGCGGAGATTTTTGAAAGTCGCGCTAAGGCGGTCGGAGAGGGTATCGAACACGGTGGCGTCGGTCCTCGGAGTCGGGGGCGGTCTGAGCGTCTTCCAGGGTATCTGCCTTGGCAAGACATTCGTCCCCGCCCGGCGGATTCCGCGGGCCGCCCCGTCAGGGACGACCCCGCAACGCCTCCTCCAGGGTCCGTGCCAGGTCCCCCGCCTCCTCCTCCGGCAGCCGCGCGCCCTCCGGGCCGGTGACGTAGAAGGCGTCCACCGCGTTCGAGCCCAGGGTGGAGGCGTGGGCGCTGCGTACCCGCACGCCGGCCGCCTCCAGCGCCCGCCCGAGCCGGAACAGCAGGCCCGGCGCGTCCTGGGCGCGGACCTCGATCACCGTGGCCAGCCGGGACGCGGCCGGGGCGACGGTCACCCGGGGCGGCGGCGGCTCCACACCCCGGCGCCGCGGATGGGCGGCGTCCCGCTCGGCGAGCCGGGCGGCGATGTCCAGGGTGCCGTCCAGGGCCCTGACCAGGTCGGCCCGGAGCCGCGCGGCCTGGGGCAGCGAGCCGTACTCGGCGGCGACCCGCCAGTCCAGGAGCAGCACGGAGCCCTCGACACCGTCCGGCAGCGGCAGGGACCGCAGCTCGGCGGTGCGGACGGTGAGCCGGTGCATGGCCAGGACCCCGGCGACGGCCGGGAGCACGCCCTCCTGGTCCGGCACGGCGATCAGCAGCTCCACGCCGAGCGGCTCGGGACCGGCGGCCGCCGCCGGATCGGCCGGCTCCGGGTCGGCGGGCGCCTCGGTCTGGGCCCGCAGCGCCAGCACCGGCCCGCGCGTGCGGAACGCCTCGACGGCGAGCCGCTCCTGCTCGGCGGTGGGCGCGGCGGCCTCGGGCTCTTCCAGCGGGTCCCCGGCCAGCACGCCCGAGACCCGTTTCACCAGGTCGGCGACGAGGGAGCCGCGCCAGGACGACCAGGCGGCGGGGCCGGTGGCCAGCGCGTCCGCCTCGGTCAGCGCGTGCAGCAGCTCCAGGGTGTGCTCCGAGCCGACCGCGTCGGCGACCGCGCGCACGGTGGCCGGGTCGTCGAGGTCGCGCCGGGTGGCGGTCTCGACGAGCAGCAGGTGGTGCCGTACGAGGGTGGCCAGGACGGCCGTGTCCGCGCGGTCGAAGCCGATACGGGCGGCCACGTCCCGGGCGATGGTCTCACCGGCCACGGAATGGTCGCCGGGCCAGCCCTTGCCGATGTCGTGCAGCAGCGCGGCCACCAGGAGCAGGTCGGGACGGTGCACGCGGCGGGTGAACCCGGCGGCGCGGACGGCGGTCTCGATCAGGTGCCGGTCGACGGTCCACAGGTGCACCGCGTTGCGCTGCGGGCGGCAGCGTACCCGCTCCCAGTCGGGCAGCAGGCGGGTGACCAGGCCCTCGGCCTCCAGCGCCTCCCAGACCTGCACGGTGGGCCTGCCCGAGCCCAGCAGGGTCACCAGTTGCTCGCGGGCCTCGGCGGGCCAGGGCGTGGGCAGCGGCCGGGTGGTGGCCGCCAGGCGCCGGACGGCGTGCCGGGAGAGCGGGAGCCCGGCCTGCGCGGCGGCGGCCGCGGCACGCAGCGGCAGTACGGGATCGCGTTCGGGGCGCGCGGTGCGGGCGAGCACCGCCTCACCGTCGTGCTCGACGACGCCCTCGGCGAGCGGAGAGCGCTCGGGCACCTGCTTCCCGGCGCCCAACATGGCCCGCAGCCGCGGCCGCCCCGAACGCGAACGCAGCACGCGTCCCACCTCGCGCCAGGTGACGTCGCCGGCGTACGCGATGACCCGCGCCGTCTCGTAGACCTGCCGCAGCAGCGTGTCGGCGTCCAGCAGGCCCAGCTCGGCCGCCACCTGGTCCTGCTCCTGCAGCGCCAGCCGGTCGGTCGCCCGCCCGGTCGTCAGGTGGAGCGCGTCGCGTACGTCGAGCAGCCGGCGCCGGGCGTCGGCGAGGCCCTCGCGCGGGGCGTCGGCCAGCCAGGACGCGGCGACGGCGCGCAGGGCGGTGGCGTCGCGCAGGCCGCCCCGGGCCTCCTTGAGGTCGGGTTCCAGCAGGAACTGCAGCTCGCCCTGGCGCTCGGCGCGCTCGGCGCACAGCTCCCGGAGTTCGGGGAGGCGCTTGGGGGCCTGGTTGCGCCAGTCGGCGAGGACGGTGGTGCGCAGGGACGCGGTCAGGCCGAGGTCTCCGGCGAGGTGGCGGGCGTCCAGGAGACCGAGGTGGACTTTCAGATCCTCCCCGGCGGTCTTCCGGGCCTCGGCCGGGGTGCGCACGGAGTGGTCGAGGTCGAGGCCGAGGTCCCAGACGGGGTACCAGAGGCGGTCGGCGAGGGCGGCGACCGCCGCGTCGTCGCTCCCGTCGTGCAGCAGGAGCAGGTCCAGGTCACTGCGCGGGGACAGCTCGCCGCGCCCGTAGCCGCCGACGGCGACGAGCGAGACGCCTCTGCCCGACCCGCCGGTGCCCGCGTCGAAGAGGCCCGACAGCCAGTCGTCCGTCAGTCCGGCGAGGGCCGAACGGCGCGGCGGCCCGGACCGCGCCCCCTCGGTGAGGAGGCGCAGCCGGGCCGCCGCGTAGCCGCCGGGTCCCGAGTCCTCTGCTTCTTTCGTCACGTCCGTACTCGTCACCCGGCGACTCCTGTTCTGGTTTCCCGCCTCAGAGGGCGTCCGGACCCCGCTCGCCGGTCCGCACCCGTACGGCCGTGTCGACCGGAACCGACCACACCTTGCCGTCACCGATCTTGCCGGTGCGGGCCGCCTTGACCACGACCTCGATCAGCTGATCGGCGTCGCCGTCCTCGACCAGCACCTCGATGCGGATCTTGGGCACCAGGTCGACGGTGTACTCCGCGCCCCGGTAGACCTCGGTGTGGCCGCGCTGGCGGCCGTAGCCGCTGGCCTCGGTGACGGTCAGGCCGTGGACCCCGAAGGCCTGGAGGGCCTCCTTGATCTCGTCGAGCCGGTGCGGCTTGACGACGGCGGTGATGAGCTTCATGCGTCCACCTTCTTGCTCGCGGTCTGCGTGGCCGTCGGGGCGGCCGTGGCGGCGGTCGTCCGGGCGGCACCGCCGCCGGCACCGCTGAAGTCGTATGCGGTCTCGGCGTGCTCGGCCTGGTCGATGCCGGTCACCTCGTCGTCCTCCGGTACCCGCATGCCGATGGTCTTGTGCAGGATCAGGGCGAGGACGGCAGAGACGACCAGGGAGTAGGCGAGCACCCCGAAGACACCGGCGCACTGCTTCCAGAACTGGTCCAGGCCGCCGCCGTAGAACAGGCCCTCGACGTCGGACTGGCCCTTGCCGGAGGCGAAGAGGCCGACGAGGAGGGAGCCGAGGATGCCGCCGACGAGGTGGACGCCGACCACGTCGAGCGAGTCGTCGTAGCCGAACCGGTACTTCAGGCCGACCGCCATGGCGCACAGCACACCGGCGATGACGCCGATGGCGATCGCGCCGAGCGGGGAGACCGCGCCGCCCGCCGGGGTGATGGCGACCAGACCGGAGACGGCACCGGAGGCCGCGCCCAGAGTGGTGAAGGCACCGTGCCGGATCTTCTCGTAGGCGAGCCAGCCGAGGACCGCGGCACCGGTGGCGACCTGCGTGTTGACGAACATCAGCGCGCCCACGCCGTCGTCGTTGCCGAGCCAGGAGCCGGCGTTGAAGCCGAACCAGCCGAACCACAGCAGGCCGGCGCCGAGCATGACCAGCGGCAGGCTGTGCGGGCGCATCGGGTCCTTCTTGAACCCGACCCGCTTGCCGATCACCAGGATCACGCCGAGGGCCGCGGCGCCGGCGTTGATGTGCACGGCCGTACCGCCGGCGAAGTCGATCACGCCCAGCTCGAAGGCCCAGCCGCCGGCACCCCAGACCCAGTGCGCGACCGGGAAGTAGACGACCGTGGCCCACAGGGCGATGAACAGCGCCCAGGCGGTGAACTTCACCCGGTCCGCGAGGGCGCCGCTGATCAGGGCGGGTGTGAGCACCGCGAACATCAGCTGGAAGACCAGGAAGACGAAGACGGGGATGGTGTAGCCGTCCCACAGCTCGGTCAGGCCGATGTTGCTGAGGCCGACCCAGTCGGAGTTCCAGCCGACCACGGAGCCGGTGTCGGTGCCGAACGCCATGGAGAAGCCGTACAGCACCCACAGGACGGTGACGATGCCGAGGCTGATGAAGCTCATCATCAGCATGTTCAGGGTGCTCTTGACGCGGACCATGCCTCCGTAGAAGAAGGCCAGGGCCGGCGTCATCAGCATCACCAGGGCGGAGCAGATGAGCATGAAGCCTGTGTTGGCGGCAGAGAGCTCCGTCTCTGCGGCAAGCGTGATGGCTGGAGCCATCGGCGTCTCCTCGTCGTTGGTACGGCCCCGTGCGGGCGAAGCCTGGGCGGGACTGAGGGGGCGGGCCGGTTATGCGCCACGACATTGGCGCAGCGCGGTTTCGGTCGGTGCCCCTCGTTGTTTCGCCGCCGTGACGAAGGCGCCGTGCGTGTTACGCGTGAGTGAACTGCCGGATGCGGGTCCAAGCGATCGTTATGGTGGCGCAACGTCCCGCACCGGGGGTAAGCCGGCCGCGGCGGCCTCCGAATGACCTGGCATGGGGGAGCCGAGTCGGGCAGTTCGGGAGGGCCGGCCGCGGCCGGGGTCGGTGGATGTCAGACCGCTTCGGCGGTCTCCGGAAGCTCGACGGCGAGCCGCTCGGTGAGGTCGACGATCTCCCCGAGGTCGCCGAAATCGCGTACGGCCGTGTCGACGGTTTTGCGGATGCGGGTGTTGACGCGTTCGGAGCGGACCTTCTTGGCGATGCGCATGGCCTCGACGGCCACGCCGGTGCTTTCCTCGGGCTCGCGGCGCAGCAGGTGCACGGTGGCCATGCCGATCAGGTTCAGCGCGTAGGAGCGCTGGTGCTCGTCGTCCTCGGCGAACAGCTCCACGGCCCGGCGCATCAGGGGATCGGCCAGGGAGGCGTAGGCGGGGCTGCGGCCGGCCACGTAGGCGAGGTCGCGGAAGGAGTGGCTGTTCTCGCCGTACAGCTCGGCCTCGGAGAAGAAGCGGATCCAGTCGGGGTCCGGCTCGTCCCACTCGGCGGCCTCGGCGAAGGTGTCCTCGGCCATGCGCACCGCGCGCTTGCAGCGGCCGGGCTGTCCCATGTTGGCGTAGGCGCGGGCCTCCATCGCGTACAGCATCGACTGGGTGCGGGGGCTGGCGCAGTCCCGGCTGCCGTACTGCGCGAGGTGGACCAGCTCCAGGGCGTCGTCGGGCCGGCCGAGGTGGATCATCTGGCGGCTCATGCTGGAGAGGATGTACGAGCCCAGCGGCCGGTCCCCCGCCTCCTTGGCGGCGTGCAGGGCGAGGACGAAGTACTTCTGCGCGGTGGGCTGTAAGCCCACGTCGTACGACATCCAGCCGGCCAGCTCGGCCAGCTCGGCGGCGACCTTGAACAGTTTGGCGCGGGTGGTCTCGGTCTGGGGTTCCTGGAGCAGGTCGGTCACCTCGTGCAGCTGGCCGACGACCGCCTTGCGGCGCAGGCCGCCGCCGCACTGGGCGTCCCAGCGGCGGAACATCACGGCGGTGGACTCCAGCAGCTCCAGCTCCGGGCGGGAGAGCCTCCCGCGCGCGCGGGAGGCGGGAGCGGGCTCGCGGCCGGCGGGGCCGCCCGGGGGCGAGGGGACGAGCCAGCGCTGCATGGGCTCGATGAGGGACGGGCCCGCGGAGAGGGCCAGCGAGCTGCCGAGGAAGCCGCGCCGCGCCAGCATGAGGTCGCTGCGCGAGAACTCGCTGAGCAGGGCCACGGTCTGCGGGCCCGTCCAGGGCAGGTCGACCCCGGTCGCGGAGGGCGTGGGACGGGTGGAGCGCAGGCCCAGGTCCTCGACGGAGACGACGACACCGAAGCGCTCGGAGAACAGCTCGGACAGGATCCGCGGGATCGGCTCGCGCGGATTCTCCCCGTCCAGCCAGCGGCGCACCCGGGAGGTGTCGGTGGAGATGTGGCCGGCGCCCAGCTGGCGGGCCCGGCGGTTGACCTGGCGGGCCAGTTCGCCCTTGGACCAGCCGCTGCGGGCGAACCACGAAGTGAGCAGCTCGTTCGGGCGCTTGTCAGCGTGCGACGCGCCTACCGCGCTCGTACCGCTTCCGCCGTTGCCGCTCACTGGAACGCCCCCATCCCTGAGACCACCTGTCGCCGAGTGCGCCAAGCCCTATCAGAATGCCGGTGGTTGGGGCCCTCCGTCCGGCGGTTGCCACCCTTCGAACGGAAAGCCGAGTTGCCTCCGGCATACCCACAAGTGCATGTGCCCCACGGCTCCATGCACACAAAGTAGTCCCGCGATCACTCGCCCAGCCATGGCGATTGCGAAATCGCCACCATTCGCCACCCCTTCGAATGAACTCCCCCCGGCCGGGACGCGATTCACTTGACATAGGCCAACCGAGAGTAGGTGCAAGGGTGCACACCGGGGCGTGCGCCGTCGGGCACACCACCCCGGAGTGCTTCCGGACGCTGCCTGAACCGCGTCGCACTGGGGAGTTGGAAGCAGAGAGTCACGTTTCACGTCCGCTGCGTAACCGCCGCTGCGTCGGACCCGTTGGAGGGGGCATGGACTTCACGATCGGCATCGGCAGCAGTCGGGGCATGCGCGAGACCCGGTCAGGCGCGCGCCGCCGGGGCCGCGCCACAGAGTGCACCGTCGTGGCCGAGTTCACCGGGCTCTGGGGCTGGGACGTGGTGCCGGGCGCCCGGACCGCGGCGGGTACCTGCTCGTGCGGACGGTCCGACTGCCCGGCACCGGGCGCCCATCCGCTGGACTTCGCCCCCCGGGTGCCGGCCGGGACGACCCTGGACGGAGCGAGTGAGGCCTGGGCCCGGTTCCCGGGCGCCGCGGTGATGCTGCCGGTCGGGCGGAGCTTCGACGTGATCGAGGTCGGCGAGGCCGCCGGGCTGCGGGCGCTGACCCGGCTGGAGCGCATGGGCCTCCCGCTCGGTCCGGTCGCGGCGACCCCCGAGGGCCGCGCCCACTTCTTCGTCGCCCCGGGCGCCGCAGCCGAACTGCCGCGGCTGCTCTACCGGCTGGGCTGGGACGACCCGTCCGCCCTCGACCTGTGCGGCCTCGGTTCCGGTACGTACATCACGGCCCCGCCCTCCGACCGCGGCGGCCGGGGCCCGGTGCGCTGGCTCCGCCACCCCGACCTCGACTCGGCCACCAAGCCCCCGGCGGCCCGCCTGCTGCTGGGGACACTGGCGTACGTGGCCCACCGCTCGCGGGCGTAGGCCGCCCTCCGGTCCGGCGCGAGGGCCGTACGGCGGCCCTGGGCGATGGCCCGCACGGCGCCCCTGCGCGACGGCTCGCAAGGCGGCTCCGCACGAGGCCCGTGGGCGACCCGGCACGAAGGCCCGTACGGCGATGCGGTCGGCCCGCCCGCCACGGCGTGCCCGGCCCGCCCACGAAGGCGCGAGCGCGCGCCCTGCGGCGACGAGCCCACGCCCGGTACGACGAAGCGCCCGCTCCCCGGAATGATCCCGAGGGGCGGGCGCTCACGTGCGTCCCAGTCCGCTGTGGTCCGTCGCGTCGCGCGGGAGGTCACTCTCCGATGAGGGCGTCCACGAAGGCCGCGGGCTCGAACGGCGCCAGGTCGTCCGCGCCCTCGCCGAGCCCGATCAGCTTGACGGGCACGCCCAGCTCGCGCTGCACGGCGACCACGATGCCGCCCTTGGCCGTGCCGTCCAGCTTGGTGAGCACGATGCCGGTGATGTCGACGACCTCGGCGAAGACCCGGGCCTGGATCAGCCCGTTCTGGCCGGTGGTGGCGTCGAGCACGAGCAGCACCTCGTCCAGCGGGGCGTGCTTCTCCACGACGCGCTTGACCTTGCCCAGCTCGTCCATGAGGCCGGTCTTGGTGTGCAGGCGGCCGGCGGTGTCGATGAGCACGACGTCCGAGCCCATCTCCTTGCCCTCCTTGACCGCGTCGAAGGCGACGGAGGCCGGGTCGCCGGCCTCCGGGCCGCGCACGGTGTGCGCGCCGACCCGCTCGCCCCAGGTCTGGAGCTGGTCCGCGGCGGCGGCACGGAAGGTGTCGGCGGCGCCGAGGACGACGGTGCGGCCGTCGGCGACCAGGACGCGGGCGAGCTTGCCGGTGGTGGTGGTCTTGCCGGTGCCGTTGACGCCGACGACCATCACGATGCCGGGCTTGCTGTTGGGCGGCTCGGTCTTGACCTCGCGGTCCATGTCGGGGCCGACGAGGTTGATCAGCTCCTCGCGCAGCAGGGCGCGCAGCTCGCCGGGGGTGCGGGTGCCGAGCACCTTCACCCGCTCGCGCAGCCGCTCGACCAGCTCCTGGGTCGGCTGCACGCCCACGTCGGCGGTGAGCAGGGTGTCCTCGATCTCCTCCCAGGTGTCGTCGTCGAGGTGCTCCCGCGAGAGCAGGGTGAGCAGGCCCTTGCCGAGGGCGTTCTGCGAGCGGGAGAGGCGGGCACGGAGCCGGACCAGTCGGCCGGCGGTGGGCTCGGGAACCTCGATCTGCGGGATCTCGAGCTCTTCGACGACGGGCGGCTCCTCGACGGTGGCGGTGCCGCCGTCCGGGAGGTCGACCTCCTCTATCGTCCGGCGCGTTTCGTCGCGCGGCGTCTCGGCCTCGTCGCCGACGTGCGGCTCGGCCGGAGGGGCGGTGATGTCGGGCGTGGCGGGCGGCGGCGGAGGCAGCTGCTTCTTGCGACGCGAGCCCACGAGCAGCCCGCCGAGCGCGCCGATCACGACCACGGCGATGACTACAGCAAGGATGACGATTTCCATAACGCGTCCAGTATCAGCCATGGACCCCGAGGACACCCCCCTCGTCGCTTCCTCCAAAGGACAAAGGCCCCTGGAAGGCAGGAGTCGGATCAAAGTACGATGGAGGAGGCTGCGTCAACGCGCGTAGAGTCCCGACCGCCCCTCTTCTCCCACGATCGAGGCACGGACCCCCCACATGAGCAAGACCGCCGAGAACGAAGGCGCCCTGGAAACCCGCGGCATCGAGCAGGTGCCCGACCACGAGCGCACCGCCCGGACCCGTGAGCTGTTCCCGACCTGGGTCGGCGCCAACATCAGCGTGCTGCTGCTCACGATGGGCGCGAGCCTCGTCGTGGCGTACCGGCTCAACTTCTGGCAGGCGCTGGTCGTCGCGGCCGCGGCGCCGGTCGTGTCGTACGGCCTG
This sequence comes from Streptomyces sp. WAC 04229, assembly GCF_003947455.1. Lineage (GTDB taxonomy): Bacteria > Actinomycetota > Actinomycetes > Streptomycetales > Streptomycetaceae > Streptomyces. Next base: position 14,817 of record NZ_QHJH01000034.1, read on the forward strand.
GTCGGGCTGATCGGCATCGCCGGGAAGCGCGGCGGGGCTCCGGGCATGGCGCTGTCGCGGGCCGTGTTCGGCCAGCGGGGCAATCTGCTGCCGGGTTCGCTGATCTGGGTCGCCCGCTGGGGCTGGGAGACGATCAACGCGGTGACCGGGGCGTACGCGGTGCTCACCGTGCTGGACATCGTGTTCGGCGTGCGGGCCAACAGCGTGCTGGACATGGTGACGCTGCTCGCCTTCGTCGTGGCGACGTTCGCGATCTCGGGGCTGGGGATCAACGCGGTCCAGAAGTGCAACAAGTACGCGACGTACCTCTTCGGCGCCTTCTCGGTGCTGGTCCTCGGCTACCTGGTCGTCGACACCGACTGGTCCGCGGTCTTCGACCGGTCCGCCGGTTCGGTGGCCGCGATGATCACCGGTGTCGGTCTGATCGCGGCCGGGGGCGTCAGCTGGATCCCGTCCGCCCCCGACTTCACGCGCTACCTGCCGCGCACGGCGTCCTCGAAGGGGATCGTGGGCGTGACCATCGGCGGGGCCGGCATCGTCGTCCTGCCCATGGTGCTGATGGGCATGATCATGGCCGTCTCCACGCCGGACCTGGCCTCGGCCGCCGACCCGGTCTCCTTCCTCGGGGAGATCCTGCCGACCTGGATCGCGGTGCCGTACCTGATCATCGCGCTGATCGGCATGCTGCTGATCAACTCGATGTCCATGTACTCGGCCGGCTTCACGGCCCAGACCCTGGGCTTCACCGTCCCGCGGCACTGGGCGGTCTCGGTCAACGCGGTGATCTCGCTGATCTTCGGCGGTGTGCTGATGCTGGTGGCGACCAGCTTCATGGGTTCCTTCATCGCCTTCCTGTCGCTGCTCGCGGTCGCCTTCTCCGCATGGGTCGGCGTCTTCGGCGCGGACATGCTGCGCCGCAAGGAGTACGACGGCGAGGCTCTGGCCGACACCGGCCGGACCAGCGCCTACTGGTACCGCGGTGGCTTCTCGCCCGCGGCCGTCGCCGCGTGGGCGGTGGGCCTGGCCGCGGGCCTGATGTTCACCACCTCCGACTGGTTCACCGGCCCCCTCGCCGCGAACAACGTCATCGGCGAGTACGGCCTGGGCTGGGTCGCCACGGTCGTCATCTCCGGCCTGCTGTACGTCGTACTGCCGAAGCCTGCGGTGGTCGTCCCGGCCACGGCCGCCGGCCGTGCCGCCGAGCAGGCGGAGTCGGTGGCCGTCTGACGCCCCTCCCCGCGGACCAATCCGGACGCCCCCTGCCCCGTGCGGTGCGGGGGGCGCCGGCGTTTGCGCGCCCATGCCCACCGACGCCATGCACGGGGGAGCCGGCTCTCAGCCACGCCCGGGCTCGCATGGCGTAGGGGCGGACGACGGCGTCTCCCCCGTCGCCTCCGACAGCCACCCACCCGCGGAGCCCTTGGCCGGCCCCCTCCGCCCCGGCCGTACGGGGTGGAACGCCTCCGACACCGACGGGCCCCGTACCGCCCCGGGAGCCCGCTCGTTCCCGACGGCCGACGGGACACGACAGACCGCCGCCCCCGGTCCGGGCTGATGCGCGGGCCGGGGGCGGCGGACGGTACGGGGAGAGGGGCAGCGGGGACTTGGCCCTTCTCCCCGGGTTCGGGGCGGGGCGGTCAGCCCATCTCCTCCAGGGCCTTGCCCTTCGTCTCCTTCACGAACTTCAGGACGAACGGGATGGAGAGCGCGGCGAAGATCGTGTAGATCACGTACGTGCCGGACAGGTTCCACTCGGCCAGCGAAGGGAAGCTCGCCGTGATGGCCCAGTTGGCGATCCACTGCGCGGATGCGGCCACGCCCAGCGCGGCGGCACGGATGCGGTTCGGGAACATCTCGCCGAGGAAGACCCAGACGACCACACCCCAGGACAGGGCGAAGAAGAGCACGAACACGTGGGCGGCGATCAGGGCGACCCAGCCCTGGGTGGCCGGGAGCTTGCCGTCGACCAGGTCGAAGGAGAAGGCCCAGGCCTCGAGCGCCAGACCGATCACCATGCCGACCGAGCCGATGAGGGCGAGCGGCCTGCGGCCGATGCGGTCCACGAAGATCATGGCGATCACGGTGCCGACGATGTTGATGATCGACGTCGTGAACGAGTAGAAGAAGGAGTCCGTGGGGTCGACACCGACCGACTGCCACAGCGTCGACGAGTAGTAGAACGCGACGTTGATGCCGACGAACTGCTGGAAGACCGAGAGGCCGATACCGATCCAGACGATCGGCTTGAAGAAGAAGCTGCCGCCGAGCAGGTCCTTGAAGGAGGACTTCTCCTCGCGGTGCATGGCCTGCTCGATCTCGGCGACGCGGGCGTCGAAGTCCACGTCCTTGCCCTCGACCTCTTCGAGGATCTCCTTGGCGCGCTCGTGCTTGCCGACGGAGACCAGGAACCGCGGGGACTCCGGGATGGCGAAGGAGAGCAGGCCGTAGACGATCGCCGGGACGACCATGATGCCGAGCATGACCTGCCAGGCCTCCAGGCCCATCAGCTCACCGCGCTGGTCGCCGCCTGCGGCGTTCAGCAGACCCCAGTTGACCAGCTGCGAGACCGCGATGCCGAAGACGATCGCGGCCTGCTGGAAGGAGGCGAGCCGGCCGCGGTAGGCGGGCGGGGAGACCTCGGCGATGTAGGCCGGGCCGATCACGGAGGCCATGCCGATGGCGAAGCCGCCGATGACCCGCCACATGGCGAGGTCCCACAGCGCGAAGGGCAGCGCGGAGCCGACGGCGCTGACGGTGAAGAGGACCGCCGCGATCTGCATGCAGCGGATACGGCCGATCCGGTCCGCGATCCGGCCGGCGGTGGCGGCGCCGATGGCACAGCCGATCAGCGCGACGGCGATGACCTGGGCCAGTACCGCGGAGCCGACGTCGTAACGGTCGCGGATGGCCTCGACGGCACCGTTGATCACGGAACTGTCGTAGCCGAAGAGGAAACCGCCCATCGCGGCCGCCGCCGCGATGAAGACGACGTGCCCGAGATGCTCGGGATGAGCCGTCCTGGCTCCTGAACTGGCTGCCTGCGGTGTGCGGGACACGTGTACTCCTCGGGCTACCGGCAACGCCGCCGGGGTGGATCGCCTTCGGGCCCCTGAAAGGAACCTGAAGGTAAAAGCAACGTTGCAGAGACTATGCCTTCAAGTATCGAAGTCAATAGGACGAGTGCTGTGAGTTTGCAGATGCCTCAGAGCGCTATGTGTTCAAGAGTTGAAGCAATTGAGGTCAGGACTGGCGCAGCCGCTGACTGATGACCTTCGACACACCGTCGCCTTGCATGGACACGCCGTACAGCGCGTCGGCGACCTCCATCGTCCGCTTCTGGTGCGTGATGACGATCAGCTGCGAGGCCTCCTGCAGCTCCTGCATGATCCGGATCAGCCGCTGGAGGTTGGTGTCGTCGAGCGCCGCCTCGACCTCGTCCATGACGTAGAACGGGCTGGGCCGCGCCTTGAAGATCGACACCAGCATCGCCACCGCGGTCAGCGAACGCTCCCCGCCGGAGAGCAGCGAGAGCCGCTTGACCTTCTTCCCCGGCGGCCGTGCCTCGACGTCCACGCCCGTGGTCAGCATGTTGTCGGGATCGGTCAGGATCAACCGCCCGTCACCGCCCGGGAAGAGCCTGCTGAAGACGCCCTCGAACTCCCGGGCCGTGTCCCGGAACGCCTCGGTGAAGACCTGCTCGACGCGTTCGTCGACCTCCTTGACGACCTGGAGCAGGTCGGCGCGGGTCTTCTTCAGGTCCTCCAGCTGCTCGCTGAGGAACTGGTGCCGCTCCTCCAGCGCCGCGAACTCCTCCAGAGCCAGCGGATTGACCTTGCCCAGCTGCTGGTAGGCGCGCTCGGCGGCCTTCAGCCGCTTCTCCTGCTCGGCACGGACGAAGGGGCGCGGGCGGTTGCGCGGATGCTCGGGGTCCTCCGGCAGCTCCTCGCCCTCGGCGGGGGGCGAGGGCGGCACCTGCTGATGGGGGCCGTACTCGGCCGCCAGCCCCGCCGGTTCCACACCGAGTTCCTCCAGCGCCTTGGTCTCCAGCTGCTCGATGCGCAGCCGCTTCTCGGCGCCGAGTACCTCCCCGCGGTGAACCGAATCCGTCAACTTGTCCAGCTCCGCCTTGAGGTCGCGCCCCGCGGTGCGCTCGGCGGTCAGTTCCTGCTCGCGCCGGGCCTTGGCCGCCTCGGCGACGGTGCGCTCCTCGTCGGCGCGGGTCAGCGAGACCTCGACGTGGGCCAGCAGTTGCCGGGCGCCGGCGGCGACCGCCTCGGCGACGGCCGCCTCGTGCCGCAGCCTGGCCCGGCGCTGTTCGGCACGCGCGCGTGCCTCGCGTTCGGAGCGGGCGGCCCGGTCCAGGGAGTCGGCCCGTCCGGCGAGGCCCTTGACCCGCTCCTCGTGGGTACGGACCTGGAGGCGGGCCTCCATCTCGGTCTGGCGGGCGTTGGCGCCGTCGGCGGCGAGCCGGTCGCGCGCGGAGGTGTCGGGCTCCTCCTCGACCGGCATCTCCTCGGCCACGGCCAGCCGTTCCGCCAGTTCCTCCACGTCCAGCAGCGCCTTGTCCAGGGCCTCCTGCGCCCGCGCCGCCGCCGCGGCGGACCGTTCCGCCTCACCGGCGGCGCCCCGCGCCTGGCCCGCGAGCCGGCCCAGCTGCTGCGCGACGGACGACTTCTCCCGGTCGGCGGCGCGGCGCCGCTCCCCCAGCTCCTCGACCAGCGCGGCGCACTCCCGGCGCCGGGCGGCGGCCGCCTCCTGGGCCCCGGCCAGCTCCTCGCAGCGCACGGCCAGCTCCTCCAGCTCGGCGGCGGCGCGGTCGACGGACGCCTGCACCTCCAGGAGGCTGGGCGCCCCGGCGGACCCGCCCTGCGCGAAGTGCGCGCCGAGCAGGTCGCCGTCGGCGGTCACGGCGGTCAGCCCGGGGCGGGCGTAGACGAGGTCCTCGGCGTCCTCCAGGGTGGCGACGACGACGATCCCGCGCAGCAGCCGCCGCACCGCGGGCATCAGGTCCGACGGCCCTCGGACGAGGTCGGCGGCGTACGGCGCCCCGTCGGCGCGCGCTTCGTCCGGTACGTCGTCGGGGCCGCCGGCGAGCAGCAGGGCGGCCCGGCCGGCGTCCTGCTTGCGCAGCAGGCGGATGGCGTCGGCGGCGGCCGCCGGGGAGGTGACCGCGAGGGCGTCGGCGGCGGCGCCGAAGGCGGCGGCCAGGGCCACCTCGTGACCGGGCGTCACAGTGAGCAGTCCGGCGGCCGGGCCCAGCAGCCCGGTGAGCCGGTCCTTGGCGGCGAGCACCGCACCGGTGCCGTCCTTGCGGCGCAGTCCGAGGGCCAGAGCCTCGTGGCGGGCCCGCGTGGCCGCGCGCTCGCGTTCCGCCACCGTGGCCGCCTCACGGGCGGCACCGAGCGCGGCCTCCGCCTCGGCCAGCCCGCGCTTGGCGGCATCGTGGCGCTCGGCGAGTTCCCGGTCGTCGGCGTCGAGGCCGTCGACCTCGGCCTGGAGCGTCTCGTACTCCTCCTGGGCGGCGGCGGCGCGTTCCCGGGACTCGTCCCTGGCCTCGGCCAGCCGCTCGATCTCGGCCTGCGCCGAGGCGGCGCGCGAACGTGCGGCGCCGACCTGGCCGCTGAGCCGGGCCAGCCCCTCACGGCGGTCGGCGATCGCCCGTGCGGCGTCCTTGAGGCGGCGCTCCTCCTGGGCCAGCTCGCGTTCGAGGTCCGCGCGGTGGGCGACGGTGTCCTCCAGGGCGTGCTCGGCCGCCTCCAGGGCCGCTTCGAGTTCCGCCTCCTGCTCGCGGACGCGGGCGGCCTCGCGCTCCAGCTCCTCCGGGTCGCGGCCGCGGCGCTCCTCGGGAGGCGCGGAGGTGGCGCTCTTCACCCGCGCCTCGGCCAGCGAGACGGTGCCGCGCACCCGCTCGGCCAGCTGGGACAGCTCGTACCAGGTCTGCTGGGCACGCTGGAGGCGCGGGGTCAGCCGGCGGACCTCGTCCTCCAGGTCGGCCTCGCGGCGCAGCGCCTTGCCCAGTTCCCGTTCGGCGGCCTCCTTGCGCTCCTTGAGCGCGGCCTCGTCGGCGATCTCGGCCCGGAGCGCCTCGCGCAGCCGTACCAGGTCGTCGGCGAGGAGCCTGAGGCGCGCGTCCCGCAGGTCGGCCTGGATGACGGCGGCCCGCCGCGCCACCGCGGCCTGCCGGCCCAGCGGCTTGAGCTGGCGCCGCAGCTCGTCGGTGAGGTCCTGCACGCGCGCGAGGTTGGCCTGCATCGCGTCCAGCTTCCTGAGCGCCTTCTCCTTGCGCTTGCGGTGCTTGAGGACGCCCGCCGCCTCCTCGATGAAGGCGCGGCGGCCCATCGGGTCGGCGTGCAGGACGGAGTCGAGCTGGCCCTGACCGACGATGACGTGCATCTCCCGGCCGATGCCGGAGTCGGACAGGAGTTCCTGGATGTCCAGGAGGCGGCAGGTGTCGCCGTTGATCTGGTACTCGCTGCCGCCGTTGCGGAACATGATCCGCGTGATGGTGACCTCGGCGTACTCGATGGGCAGCGCCCCGTCGGAGTTGTCGATGGTCAGCGACACCTCGGCCCGGCCGAGCGGCGGGCGGCCGGTGGTGCCGGCGAAGATGACGTCCTCCATCTTGCCGCCGCGCAGCGACTTGGCGCCCTGTTCGCCCATGACCCAGCTGAGCGCGTCCACGACGTTGGACTTGCCCGAGCCGTTCGGTCCGACGACGCAGGTGATGCCGGGCTCGAACCGGAGCGTGGTCGCCGAGGCGAACGATTTGAACCCGCGCAGGGTCAGGGCCTTCAGGTGCACGCCGCCGGACTCTACCTTTCGGGGGTGTCTCACTCCATGAACCGGTGAACCGCCGCGGTTTCGCCGGTGAACGTGCAGGGCACATCAGACGTTGAAGAGGGTGAAAGGATGCGCGGGGCAGGGAAGTCCGGTCGGACGCGGGCGCTGAGACGGGGGCGGGAAAGAAAGAAGGGACGCCGAAGCGTCCCTTGCAGACTCTGACACCTAGCGGTTGTACGGGCGGGCCCGACCACTGCGTGCCGTGCGTGGAGCGATGCAGTGATCAGGTGAGCGCAGGCTCCGCCTGGTGTGCGTCAACGCTCTCCATGATCCTGTCGTGAGAAGCAGCAGCCGCCAGCATGTCGTTCTCCGCCTGGATTCGTCCGAGCTCGGATTCCAGGTCCTGGACGCGCTGCTGGAGCCGTCGCATCTCAGCGAGGAGTCGAGGGTCGGAGCCGCCGACGTAACCGAGAAGCGCCTTTGCCATGATGGATGGTCCTCCACAATGAGTGACCGACCGAAGCGGTGTGGGTCGTGAGGGATTCGCACCCGCGGTGCTTGGCACTTTGGAGTTTTTACTGCCGTTCAACCATGCCAAACAGCTAAGGTGCGCGGGGCTTTCAGCGTCTCACCAAAAAGTTTGACGGTCAACACGATCACGCCCCGTATCGACGGGCGTCCGGGGGCATGCGGCCGGGAAGCGGCGACGCTGCGACTCCTGCGGACCCCTCGGGGCGTGGCGATCTTTCTGGTTGCGGAGCCTCCCACGACGGGCCGTCCCTTGGCAACCACCTGCCCGTTTTCGCTCCGGCCACCCCTGCGGGGAGGGCCGGAGCGGGCATCGGGGAGATCTCGGACGGCGCGGTGTCAGCGGATGGCGAAGCCGTCGTAGCCGCCGCGAGGTGTGTCCCAGATCTCGGTGACGCCGTCCACGCGTCCGGGCGTGTCGTCGCCGTGCAGCCAGTCGAGGAGCCCTTCGCAGCGCTCCCGCGGGCCCTCGGCGACGACCTGGACGCGGCCGTCGGCCAGATTGAGAGCAAAACCACTCATGCCGCCGAGTTCCAGCGCCCTGGCCCGCGTGAACCAGCGGAAACCGACGCCCTGGACCTGTCCGCGCACCCACGCGACCAGTCGTACATCCTCGCTCATGACTGCAACCTAACCAGTCAATGTCCCGCCGGACACTTCACCCCCTCGCGCCATGCGGTACCGTCCCGGTCCAATGAATCTCACCTGAAACTCACTCGAAGGTGTGAGTTCGGTGTTGATCGTGAGGACGCGTCGCCCAAGACGGCGAGGACGAGGAAGGCCAGGACATGGGACGCCACCGACGCTCCGCCGCCGGCCGCGCCGCCACGGGCCGCGCCACGGGGGACCACCAGCCGGACGGTGCGGCGGGACGCGACGCGCGGACGCCGGACGCGGGCGACCGCCCGACCATGGGGATCGCGCCCTACCTGAACCCCGAGGCGTACGCCGAGGCCCGCGCCAGGAGCGACGCCTACCTGTACGCGGACGACCCCGAAGGCGAGGGCCCGCAGGCCGGCCGCACGGTCGCCTTCCCCAGTGACGGATACGCCACCGAGGGCGGCCCGCAGCCCGCGGGAGGCCACCGCAGGCGCCGGAAGAAGGCCGCCACCCCGGTCCGCACCGGGCTGCTCGGTGTCTCCGCCGCAGTCGCCATAGGCACCGTGGCGGTGGCCACGGGCGCGGTGCCCGGCCTCGACAACTACCGGATCGGCGGCGGCAGCGGCGGGGGCGACCGGGTGCAGGCCCAGGACACCCCGACGAACAGCCCGAGCGAGCAGGGCGGCACCTCCGGCAGCGCCGACACCGGCCGCGGCGGCGACGGCTCCACGAGCCGCGGCACCGACCGGTCCTCGTCGCCGTCGTCGCCCTCCGGGTCCGCGTCGTCCAAGGACACCCCGTCCCCCGCACCGTCCTCGACCTCCCCCTCGGCCTCGAAGCCGGCGGCCCCGGCCGAGACCCCGTCGAAGACGAAGAAGCCGAGGACGACGCCGAGCGCCGAGCCCGAGCCCGCGCCCTCGCGCCCGGCCGCCGAGGAGCCCGCGCCGCCCAGCGCGCCGGCCGCCGTGTCGGAGGAGTCCGTCGCCGAGGCCCAGGTGCTCAAGCTGGTCAACGACGAGCGGGCCAAGGTGGGCTGCAGCCCGGTGGCCGCGAACAGCGCCCTGCGCGAACTGGCCGAGGGTTTCAGCAAGGCCATGGCCACGGAGGGCTTCTTCGACCACACCGACCCCGGCGGCGCGACCCCGTGGGACCGGGCGGCGGCGGCCGGCATCAGCAACCTCGGCGGCGAGAACATAGCCCGCGGCCAGAGCGACGCCCAGGCCGTGATGGACGCCTGGATGGACAGCCCCGGCCACCGCGCCAACATACTGAACTGCGACTTCCAGACCCTCGGCGTCGGAGTCCACTTCGGCTCCGGCGGACCGTGGTGGACGCAGAACTTCGGCTACTGACCGCCACCAGCCCCGCTGTGCCCCACGCAGCGCACTCTGCGGGACAGCGCTGTGCTCACGTACGCTTGGTGCATGTCGACCACGCAGGAGCGCGCGGCTGAGCAGGAGCCGGCGTACGACGTGTTCGCCCGGGGCTGTCCCTCGCGCGGCACGCTGGAGCACGTCACCGGGCGCTGGGGTGCGCTGACGCTCGGCGCGCTGTCCGAGGGTTCTCTCCGGTTCAACGAGCTGCGCCGCCGTGTCGACGGCGTCAGCGAGAAGATGCTGGCCCAGACCCTGCACGCGCTGGAGCGCGACGGTCTGGTGCACCGCGAGGCGCAGCACACCAACCCGCCCCGCGTGGACTACGAACTCACGGCCTCGGGCCGCGAGGTGGCGCAGCGGCTGATCGCGCTCATCCAGTGCCTGGAGGGGCGGATGGACGAGGTCCTGGCGTCGCGCGAGCGCTACGACACGCAGCGGATGCCTACGGCGTGACCCTGGGCGGTCGCTGGCACTTCGGGCAGAAGTAGCTGGAGCGGTTCATCCAGGGCCGGCGGCGCATGGGTGTGGCGCATCGGCGGCAGGGCAGGCCCTCGCGGCCGTACGCGTCGAGCGAGCGGTCGAAGTAGCCGGACTCGCCGTTGACGTTGACGTACAGGCTGTCGAAGCTGGTGCCGCCCACCGCGAGGGCCGCGTTCATCACGTCCCGGACATGACCGAGGAGTTCCGCGGTGCGGGGGCGGGTGAAGGTGGCCGTGGGGCGTTCGTAGTGCAGCCGGGAGCGCCACAGCGCCTCGTCGGCGTAGATGTTGCCGACGCCGCTGATCAAGGACTGGTCGAGCAGGGCCCGTTTGATCGTGGTGCGCTTGCGGCGCAGGGCGAGGTGGAAGGCCTCGTCGTCGAAGAGGGGGTCCAGCGGGTCGCGGGCGATGTGCGCGATGACGTCGGGCAGGCCGTCGGGGGACGTGTCGTGCAGCGACAGGCCGCCGAAGGTGCGCTGGTCGACGAAGCGGAGTTCGGTGGAGAGGTCGTCGGCGAAGCGGACGCGGATGCGCAGGTGCTTCTCGGCCGGTGCCTCGTGCGGCTGGACCAGCAGCTGGCCGCTCATGCCGAGGTGGGCCAGGACCGCCTGGCCGGTGTCCGCCAGCGGCAGCCACAGGTACTTGCCGCGCCGGGCGGCGGTACCGAAGCGGTGCCCCTTCAGCCGGTGGGCGAAGTCGTCGGGGCCGGCGATGTGCCGGCGTACGGCGCGCGGGTGCAGTACCTCGGCGTCGGCGACGGTGCGGTGGGCGACCCAGCGCTCCAGGCCGCGCCGGACGACCTCCACCTCGGGCAACTCGGGCATGGGATCCCCTCGGGCGGCCCGGCGGGCCGGGCCGGTGGTCGGACGACGAGCCGAACGCCCGCCCCGGAGGTGGGGCGGGCGTTCGGGCCGTGCGGTGATGGTCAGGCGGAGGCGGACGCCTCGTCGGGGTCCACGTCGACGGCGTTCGCCGTCGCCTTGGCACGCTCGTCCGCCGCGGCCCGGATGGACCGCCACGCGGATTCCGCGGCCTGCTGCTCCGCCTCCTTCTTGCTGCGGCCGGTGCCGGTGCCGTACGAGACGCCTCCGACGCGGGCGGCAGCAGTGAAGGTCTTCTCGTGGTCGGGGCCGGTCTCCGTGACCAGGTACTCGGGGACACCGAGTCCTTCGGTCGCGGTGAGTTCCTGGAGGCTGGTCTTCCAGTCCAGGCCGGCACCGAGGTTGGAGGACTTCTCGATCAGCGGGTCGAACAGGCGGTGCACCAGTTCGGAGGCCGCGTCGAGGCCCTGGTCGAGATAGACCGCGCCGATCACCGCTTCGAGGGTGTCGGCGAGGATGGACGCCTTGTCCCGGCCGCCCGTGCCCTCTTCACCTCGGCCGAGCCGGATGAAGGAGCCCAGTTCGAGCCCGCGGCCCACTTCCGCCAGCGCACGCGAGTTGACCACCGCGGCCCGCAGCTTGGCCAGCTGGCCTTCGGGCAGGTCGGGGTGGGTGCGGTACAGCGTGTCCGTGACGACGAGGCCGAGGACGGAGTCACCGAGGAACTCCAGCCGCTCGTTCGTCGGCAGACCGCCGTTCTCGTACGCGTAGGAACGGTGGGTCAGTGCACGCACCAGAAGGGCGGACTCGAGCCGGTAGCCGAGCCGCCCTTCCAGAAGCGTGTGGGACGAGGCCTGGGTGTCCGCCTTCTTCTTGGCGGGTGGGTCCGCCTTGGCGTCTTCCGCCTTCTTGGGGACTGACACAGTGCCTCTCACCAGCCGCTCAGACCTCGAGGACCTGGCGCTTGTTGTAAGTGCCGCAAGACGGGCACGCGATGTGCTGCTGCTTGGGCTCGTGGCAGCGCTCGCACGCAACCAGGGTGGGGACCGCAGCCTTCCACTGCGACCGGCGGTGGCGCGTGTTGCTGCGCGACATCTTCCGCTTCGGAACAGCCACGGCTACTTCTCCTGCTTCTCGGCGGCGTCCGCGGAATCTGGCCCGTCGCCGCTCATCTCGTCCTTCTCGCCGTCTCCGAGTGAACCGGCGAGTCCCTGCAAAGCCGCCCAACGAATGTCGACGGCGTCGTGGTGGTGGTCCGGGTCGTCCGCCAGGCGTGCTCCGCACTCGGAACACAGACCCGGGCAGTCCTCCCGGCACACCGGCTGCATCGGCAGTGCGAGCACCACCGCGTCGCGCAGCACGGGTTCGAGGCCGATCAGGCCGTCCTCGACGAAGAACCTGTCCTCGTCGTCCTCGGCGTCGTCGCCCGGTTCCGCCGCAGGGCGGCCCCGGTCGTCGGCGTCAGGGTACGAGAACAACTCCTGGAAGTCCGCTACGAGCTGCTGCTCAAGCGGCTCCAGACACCTTACGCACTCCCCCTCGGCCGTGGCACGGGCGGTGCCTGTGACGAGCACCCCTTCCATGACCGACTCGAGTCGGAGATCGAGTTCCACCGACGCGCCTTCCGGCACTCCGATGACTCCCTGGACACCGAAGTCCTTGGGAGCGTCGACCGTGCGGGTCAGGCGCTGGAGCGCACCGGGCCGCCGTCCCAGCTCGTGTGTGTCGAACACGAGAGGGTCGCGGTGGTCGAGGCGCGCGTTCAGAACCATTCCTGCTTTCGGTCTTCGTAGCTCGAGGATGCCGCCCTGTCATGTTCGAGGGCAGCGGCGATCGCGGACGTACGCACGACCGAAGAGCCAGGATACTGGACCATTCGCTCATGGCCCAATCCGGACCTGCGGGACCCGTGGGACGGCCCTAGACTCCGCGGCCCTGCTCGTAGGCCCGCAGCTGTTCGGCGCTGATCATGCTGGTGTCGAAGAGGCTGGTCTCGTCCAGCGCCTGCGGCTGGACCTGCGGGGGCTGCTGCGGTTGCTGGGGCTGGGCGTAGCCGTGCTGGGGGTCGTAGGGCTGCTGCTGGGCGTCGTAGCCCTGGTAGGCATACGGGTCGCCGGGCTGCGGCTGGTAGCCGTACGGGTCCTGACCGGAGCCGTAGGCCTGCTGGTAGGCGGCGTACGGATCGGGCTGCTGCTGCGCGTAGCCGTAGGCCGGCTCCTGCGTGGGCATGTCCGGCACGGCCTGGGCCGGGATCTGTGCCGCGGCCGGCTGCGGCTCGCCGTACTCGGGCTGCCGGGGCTGCTCGGCGGGGGCGTCCGACAGGGCCGCGAGTCCGGCCAGGTAGTCGGCGTCGCTGGAGTGCTGGACGGTGGTGGAGTCGTCGGCGAGGGCGCCGAGGTCGTCGGTGGCGATCCGGCCGTGCAGCTTCTGGCGGCCCCGGCCGACCGCCTCCAGGGTCTTGGCCAGCACCGCCTCGAAGGCGCCGAGCTTGGTGTCGACGTAGGCGTCGGCGTCGCGGCGCAGGGTCTCCGGGTCGTGGCTGCGCTCGGGGGCGTCCTCGTCCTCGTAGCCGTTCTCGTCGAGGCCGGGGCCGGTGCCGAGCAGCTTCTCGCGGCCGCGGCCCACCGAGCCGAGGGTCTTGGTGAGGACGACCTCGAAGTTGGCGAGCTTGGAGTCGACGTAGTCGTCGGCCTCGGCGCGGACCTCCTCGGCCTCCTGGCGGGCCTCGGCGAGGATCCGGTCGGCCTCCGCCTGGGAGCGGCGGGCGACCTCGGTGTCGGCGATCAGGGAGCCCCGCTCGGCGTGCGCGGTCTCGATGATCCGGTCGGCCTCCTGGCGGGCCTGCGCGACCATCTGCTCCCGGCCGCCGAGCAGTTCCTGGGCCTGGGCGAGCGAGCCGGGCAGCTCGGCGCGCAGCTCCTCCAGTGTGGCGAGCAGTTCCGCGCGGTTGACCACGCACGAGGCCGACATGGGCATGGCGCGGGCCCCGGAGACCATCGCGGTGATCTCGTCGAGCTTCTTCTGGACGTCCACCGTGTGCTCGCCACTCTCTACAGCTGTGTTGGAGACGGACGGGACGACTGTACGACCCTGGGGTGTCCCGGGGACACCGGGTGACGGATTGTCAGTCTCCGGAGGCGGTACGGCGGGCGGTTCAGTGCTTCTTCAGGCGCTCGGAGAGGACGTCGAGGACCAGCGGCGGCACCAGGTGGGACACGTCGCCGCCCCAGGTCGCGACCTCCTTGACCAGGGAGGACGACAGGAAGCTGTAGGTGGGGTTGGTGGGGATGAAGAGGGTCTCCACGCCCGAGAGGCCGTTGTTCATCTGGGCCATCTGCAGTTCGTAGTCGAAGTCGCTGACCGCGCGCAGGCCCTTGACGATGGCCGGGATGTCGCGCTGCTTGCAGAAGTCGACGAGGAGGCCGTGGAAGGACTCCACGCGCACGTTGCCGTACTCGGCGGTGACCTGGCGGATGAGGTCGATCCGCTCCTCGATCTCGAACAGGCCCTTCTTCGCCTGGTTGATCATCACGGCGACGTAGACCTCGTCGTAGAGGCTGGAGGCCCGGCCGATGATGTCGAGGTGTCCGTTGGTGATCGGGTCGAACGACCCGGGACAGACGGCACGGCGCACTTGAATTCCCTCGCTCTCCGGTCCGGTCATCGTGCGTCTTCGCACGTAGAGGCGGCGCGACCGTACCAAAACGTTCCCTCGCCGTAGCGGCGGGCACGGATCGCCTCGAAGCCGTCCGGCCAGCCGAATTCCCCGCCTCTGGTGCTGCGCTCCACGGTGACGAGCGCTTCCCCGGCGAGCCAGCCTTCCGTACGGAGTGTGAGCAGGATCTCCCGAAGATCGTCGTCCGAGACGGCGTACGGCGGGTCCAGGAAGACGATGTCGTACGGCTCCCCGGGGGCGGGGGTGCGGATGGTCTGCTCCGCCTTGCCCGCCCGGACCTCGGCGCCGGGCAGGCCGAGCGCCTTGACGTTCTCCCGGACGGTGCGGACGGCGCGGGCGTCGGCCTCGACGAGCAGGACGTGTCCCGCGCCCCGGGACAGCGCCTCCAGGCCGACGGCGCCGGAACCGGCGTACAGGTCGAGGACGCGCTCGCCGTCCAGCGGGCCGCCGAGCAGGGACTGCCACGTGGAGAAGAGCCCCTCGCGCGCGCGGTCGGAGGTGGGGCGGGTGCCGGTTCCCTGCGGGACGGCCAGGCGGCGTCCGCCGGCCTTGCCGGCGATCACTCGGGTCATCTGAGGTCCTTGGTTGTGAGCGACTCTACGTCCAGTGTGGCTGGTCGCGCCCACGCGGCGGGAGCCGCACATCGGCACAGCCCCGCGCCGACCCCGGGTGGGTGGTGCTCAGCCCTTTTCCAGGTACTGCTCCCTCTGCTCGTCCAAGAGTGCCTCCAGGGCCGTCTTCAGTCCGGGCTGGCCGGTCAGCTCCGGGTCGGTGGCCACCAGGGCCGCGGCCTCCTGTCGCGCCTGAGCGATGATCTCCTCGTCCTCGATGACGGCGAGGACCCGCAGGGAGGTGCGGGCACCGGACTGGGCCTGGCCGAGGACATCGCCCTCCCTGCGCTGTTCGAGGTCGATCCGGGAGAGCTCGAAGCCGTCGAGGGTGCCGGCGACCGCGTTCAGCCGCTGGCGGGCCGCGCTCGCCTCGGGCATCTCGGTGACCAGCAGGCACAGTCCGGCGGCGGAGCCGCGACCGACCCGGCCGCGGAGCTGGTGCAGCTGGGAGACGCCGAAGCGGTCCGCGTCCATGATCACCATGGCGGTGGCGTTGGGGACGTTGACCCCGACCTCGATGACGGTGGTGGCGACCAGCACGTCGGTCTCCCCGGCGGCGAAGCGGCGCATGACCGCGTCCTTGTCGTCGGGCTGCATGCGGCCGTGCAGGATCTCGACCTTGAGGCCCTGCAGGGCGCCCTTCGCCAGCTGCTCGGCGATGTCGAGGACGGCCAGCGGGGGCCGCTTCTCGGCGTCGTCCTCCGGCGACTTCCGCGAGGCGCCCTTCTTGCCGGGGTCGTCCTCCTCGTCGCCGATGCGCGGGCAGACGACGTACGCCTGGTGGCCGTTGGCCACCTCCTCCCGGACCCTTTCCCAGGCCCGGGAGAGGAAGTGGGGCTTGTCGGCGGCCGGGACGACGTGGCTGGCGATCGGGGACCGGCCGGCCGGGAGCTGGTCGAGGACCGAGGTCTCCAGGTCGCCGAAGACGGTCATGGCGACGGTGCGCGGGATCGGGGTGGCGGTCATGACGAGCAGGTGCGGGGGCTGTTTCCCCTTGCCGCGCAGGGCGTCGCGCTGCTCGACGCCGAAACGGTGCTGTTCGTCGACGACGACCAGGCCGAGGTCGTGGAAGCGCACCTTGTCCTCGATCAGCGCGTGTGTGCCGATGACGATGCCGGCCTCGCCGGTGGCCAGGTCGAGCAGGGCGTGCCGACGGGCGGCGGCGCCCATGGACCCGGTGAGCAGCACCACCTTGGTGGCGTGCTCGGCACCGCCCAGCATTCCCCCCTCGGCCAGCTCCCCCATCATCTCGACGACCGACCGGTGATGCTGCTGCGCGAGCACCTCGGTCGGCGCGAGCATCACGGCCTGTCCGCCCGCGTCGACGACGGCGAGCATGGCGCGCAGGGCCACCATGGTGTTGTGGGTGACCGTGAAATTATCGGTCACGTACGCGTGACTCGGGTGGGCCACGCTGATGCACTGGACGGGCTTGCGCCCCACGTACTCGACTGCGCGGATCCCCCGCCGGAAGGTGTTGTACGTCGGCCGGGTACGCACGCGCTCCGCCTTGCGGGTCAGCCTGAACGGGACGTACTCCTCGGGCAACGCCACCGACACGTTGAAGGCGTCCTTCTTCGGCAGTACTCGCGCGCGACCGCCCAGAGAACGCACGAGCCAGGCGACATCGTCTGCCAGTCGCCGGGAAGCGGAGCAGAGCGACATGCTCATGCCGTCCGCGTGGATGGTGCCGTCCGTGTCCAGGAGCCCTTGCAGCAGAGCGAGGCGGTCCTTGACCGACGTGTTCTTGAACACGTCGGGAACGAACTTCCCGTGCGACGTCTCGCCCCACAGACCCAAGTCCCGCAGGGCCTGGATCACAGGATTTCGGACGCCTCCCGCACGCTGGGCGAGCTGGATCGTGTAGTCGCAGCGGGATCCCTTCACCGGCGTCAGCAGGCATCCGGGCGCCACGGAAAGCGCAACGGCGTCCCGGATTTCGTCGTCGATGGTGGACAGGCGCAGGGTGTGCCGGAAGGAGCCGTCTCCCAGGAGGAGGCCGAAGAGGTACGGGTCCAGGGGCAGCGAATGGTCGCCGCCGAGGTCCACCGGGGTCGCGGCAGGGAGGTACCACTTCGAGGATCCGTCGGCGTTGTAGGTGTCCAGACGAATCTCCCGGGTCGTCATGACCTTGGGTGCCTGACCGCGGTGCCAGCCGCAACTCGTGCCGACGATCCACAGGTGCTCGTCGTCACACTCGACGGAGCTTCCGTCCGACAGCACGAGGCGCCAGACATCGCGCTCTCCCTGGGGGAAGACGCCGTCGATCGAAGCGATCTCCCCGTCCGGCACCACCACCTCGTCACCGGTCCGCAGGTCCCCCATCCGGCGAAATCCCGACGGTGTCAGGACCAGGGAGTCCAGAGGCTGAGCCTTCCCCGACCCCACCTCGCCCTGGAGCAGCCGATGCATCGGGTGGTCGGTGGCGAGGTCGTCGAAGATCTCGCGGGAGACCTTCTGCTGGCCGTCGGTGAGGGTGAAGGGGAGGCGGTCGTCGAAGGCGGTGAGCAGGCCGTCCGGGGCGGGTTTGCGGGGGACGGCGGGGAGTTGGGTCTCGGCGTGCCGGCGGCGGGCCAGGGCGACCTGGAGGACGAAGGCCTCGTCCCACTTCAGGCGGGCGCGGGCGTCCTCGATGTCGGCCTTGGTGTGCGGGCGGTGGATCTTGAGGAGGGCCTCGGGCAGGGAGACCAGGCCCCGGCCCTCGCGCAGGGAGCCGGGGAGGGGGTCGACGGCCTCCTGGGCGCTCGGCAGCACCGTCTGGATCGCCTTGCCGATCTTCCAGGACTCCAGTTTGGCGGTGGCCGGGTAGAGGGGGATGAGGGCGCCGGCCCAGGACTCGACGCTCTCGCTCGCTTCGTCGTCATCGCCGGCGCGCAGCAACTCGTACGCCGGATGGGCCAGTTGCAGGCGGCGGTTGAAGACGGAGACCTTGCCCGCGAACATCGCGCGGGTGCCCGGCAGGAGTTCCTTGTGGGGTTTGTGGACGCCGTTGCCGAAGAAGACCAGTTGGAGGCGGCCGCTGCCGTCCGTGATGGTCACTTCGAGGCGCTGGCCCTTGCCGCGCGGTGCCCTGGACGAGGCGAAGGAGTGCAGCCGGGCGTCGGCGACCTGCGCGACCACCGTGACGTGTTCGTCCATGGGCAGGTCGGCGAGGTGGGTGAGCTGGCCGCGCTCCTCGTATCTGCGGGGGTAGTGGTGGAGGAGGTCGCCGACGGTGTGCAGGCCGAGGTGCTCGGCCATCACCTTCGCGGTGGCGGGGCCGAGGACCTTCTTCAGGGGTTCTCGCAGTGCGGGCACGAGATCCATTGCACACCACGCCACTGACAACGGTCGCGGGGAGCGCCGTACTACTCCACGCCGACCAGCAGCAGCGCCCCCTGCCGGCCGCCCCGGTGGACCACGGTGTCGACCGCGAGGTACGCCTCTCGGACCCGGGCCTCCAGGTGTTCGGTGACGGTTCCGGGCGCCTCGTCGCCGAGGACGAGGGTGACCAGCTCGCCGCCGGCCGAGAGCATCCGGTCCAGGACGGTCGCCGCGACCTCCGTGACGTCCGCGCCGATGACCGCCACGTCGCCGTCGATGAGGCCGAGCACGTCACCGGCCTGGCAGATGCCCGCCGTGGTCCAGGACCGGTGTTCGGCGACGGTGACCTCGGCATAGCGGGTGGCGCCGGCCGCGGAGGTCATCGCCACCACGTCCTCGTCGAAGCGCCGCTCGGGCTCGTGCACGGCCAGCGCGGCGATGCCCTGGACCGCGGAGCGGGTGGGGATGAGGGCGACCCTGACGCCTTCGGCACGGGCCTGCTCGGCCGCCGCGGCGGCGGTGTGGCGCAGTTCGGCGTCGTTGGGCAGCAGGACGACCTCGTGCGCGTGCGCCCGCCGTACGGCCTGGACCAGTTCCCCGCTGGCGGGCGGTTCCCCGGGGCGGGCGAGCAGGGTGGTCGCGCCGGCCTCCGCGTACAGCCCGGCCAGCCCCTCCCCCGGTACGACGGCCACCACGGCGCGGCGGCTCCGTTCCCGGGGCGGGCGGCCGGTCCCGGTGGTGTGGGCGTCGCCGTGTCCGAAGTGGGTGATGCGGATCCGGTGGGGCCGCCCGGCCTCGACGCCCGCTTCGACGGCGGCGCCCGCGTCGTCGACGTGCACGTGGACGTTCCACAGTCCGTCGCCGCCGACCACGACGAGCGAGTCCCCGAGCGCGTCGAGCCGCCGCCGCAGCCGCGTGACGGCCGCGTCCTCGGCCTCCAGGAGGTAGATCACCTCGAACGCGGGTTCGTCGTGGCGGTCGGCCTCGGTCACCGCGCACTCGCCCGCGAGGTCCTCGTCGCCCGGCGCCGGAGACGCTTCCGGCGCAACGTCCCCGTGCGGCTCCACGCGCGCGTGCACGACGGTGGCCGCTCCCGGGCCGGGCGCCTGCCCGGTGAACGTCTCCACCAGGGCCCCGAGGACCGTCACGAGCCCGTGTCCGCCGGCGTCGACCACTCCGGCGCGCTCCAGGACCCGCAGCTGGGCCGGGGTGGCGGCGAGCGCGGCGCGGGCGCCCTCGTAGGCCGCGCGGGCCACCTCCGCGCAGTCGCCCTCCGCGTCGTCGGCCGCGTCGGCGGCGGCGGAGGCGACGGTCAGGACGGTGCCCTCGACCGGATGGGCCACGGCCTGGCGGGCGGACTCGGCCGCGTTCCGCAGGGCCAGCCGCAGGCCGGGGCCCTCGGTGTGCGCGGACTCACTCCGCGCGGTCAGCACCTGGGCCATGCCGCGCAGCAGCTGCGCGAGGATCGTCCCGGAGTTGCCCCGCGCGCCGATCAGCGCACCGTGCGCCATCGCGCCGACGGCCTCCGCCAGCGAGGGGCCTTCGGCGGCCTGCGGCGCCCCGTCGTCCAGCTCGTGCGCCGCGAACACGGCCTCCACGGCGGCGACGGCCGATTCGACGGTCAGGTAGAGGTTCGTGCCGGTGTCCCCGTCCGCGACGGGATAGACGTTGATCGCGTCGATCTCCTCGCGCGCCCGTCCCAGCGCGCGCAGCGACAGACCGCACCAGGTACGCACCGCCAGAGCGTCGAAGAACCTCTGCGGCACCTGCGCCACCTGTGCCTCCCTGAGCTGCCGGCCGTGGCTGGCAGCGTAGACCTTGGGCGGGTGCCCGGCGGAAGAGGGCCGGGGCGGTCCCCTGAGCTGCCGTGGTAGTTTCGTTGTACGGGAGCAGCCGTTGTATGCTGCTCCGGTTGCCCGATCCCGATCGGGCCATCCCCCTGGCACCGCCACTCAGATCCCGGACCGTCGAGTCCGAGAACTTGATCCCGGCATGCCGGGATCAACCGTAAGTGCATCTGAAGTCTTTGGAGTGACCCGTGGCTGCCAACTGCGACGTCTGCGGCAAGGGGCCGGGCTTCGGCAACAACATCTCGCACTCCCACCGCCGTACGCCCCGTCGCTGGAACCCCAACATCCAGCGTGTGCGTACCGTGGAGGGCGGGACGCCGAAGCGCGTGAACGCTTGCACCTCGTGCATCAAGGCCGGCAAGGTCTCGCGCTGACGCGTCAGCTGAGCGCGCGGCCACTGCCTGGTCCGCTGTAGGGAGCCGGTCCACCTCGGGTGGACCGGCTTTTTGCCGTGCTCACAAGCCGGTGGTAGGCCGTCTTCGCGGTCACGCTCGTGGGTCACGCGCGGCTCAGGCGGTGTCCCGCCCGAGCGCCCACCCGTGATCGACCGGCCCGATCCCGTCGCCGAGCGCGAAGCCGGCCCCGATCGCGCCGGTGACGTACTCCTTCGCCTCGGTCACCGCCTCCGGCACCGACCGCCCCTTCGCGAGGCCGCACGCGATGGCCGACGCGAGGGTGCAGCCCGTGCCGTGCGTGTGCCGGTTGTCGAGGCGCGGGGCGCGCAGCCAGTGCTCCTCGGAGCCGTCGGTGAGCAGATCCACGGCCTCGCCGCGCAGATGGCCGCCCTTGATCAGCGCCCAGCGCGGCCCGTACTCCAGCAGGGCGGCGGCCGCCCGGCGCAGGTCGCCCTCGGACTCGACGCGTACGCCGGTCAGTTGCGCGACCTCGTCGAGGTTCGGTGTGGCGACGGTGGCCACCGGCAGCAGCTTGGTGCGGACCGAGTCCAGGGCCGAGGCGGCGAGCAGCGCGTCCCCGTGCTTGGAGACGCCGACCGGGTCGACGACGGCCGGGGCGTCCGTGCCGCCCAGCAGTTCGGCGACCGTCTCCACCAGTTCCGCTGAGGCGAGCATCCCGGTCTTGACCGCCTGGACGCCGATGTCGTCGACGACGCTGCGGTACTGGGCCCGTACCGCGTCCACGGGCAGCTCCCAGGCGCCCTGCACGCCGAGGGAGTTCTGCGCGGTGACCGCGGTGAGCACGCTCATGCCGTGCGTGCCGAGGGCCAGCATGGTCTTCAGGTCTGCCTGGATGCCGGCGCCGCCGCCGGAGTCGGAGCCGGCCACGGTGAGTACCAGGGGCGGCCTCATGCCTCGACCTCCCCGCCGAAGTGGTCCCAGCCGCCCTTGCTGGTCCAGGGCGCCCCGTCGACGGTCACCTGGGGCAGCGCGGAGGGGTTGAGGACCTCGCCGATGACCTTCCAGCGGGCGGGCAGCTTCACGTCCGGCGGGAAGGTCGCCACGATCGCGTGGTCCTCTCCCCCGGTGAGCACCCACTGCATGGGGTCGACGCCGACGGCCTGCCCGATGTCGTTCATCTGGGACGGGATGTCGATCTGGCCGGAGCGGACGTCGATCCTGACCTTGCTGGCCTCGGCGATGTGACCCAGGTCGGCGATGAGCCCGTCACTCACGTCGCACATGGCGGTGGCGCCGAGCCCGGCCGCGGCCGGGCCCGCGTGGTACGGGGGCTCGGGGCGCCGGTGTGCCTCGACGAAGGCGCGCGGCGAGCGGAAGCCGCGGGACAGCACGGCGAAACCGGCGGCGGACCAGCCCAGCCAGCCGGTCACCGCGACGAGGTCGCCGGGCTGGGCGCCGCCCCGGGTGACGGGCTCCTGGTTGCGCAGGTCGCCCAGCGCGGTGATGGAGACGGTGATGGTGTCGCCGCGCACCACGTCGCCGCCGACCACGGAGGCGCCGGCCACCTGGCACTCGTCGCGCAGGCCGTCCATCAGCTCGGTCGGCCAGGTCACCGGCAGCTCGGCGGGGACGACCAGGCCGAGCAGCAGCGCGGTCGGCACGGCGCCCATGGCGGCGATGTCCGCCAGGTTCTGCGCCGCCGCCTTGCGGCCCACGTCGTACGCGGTGGACCAGTCCCGGCGGAAGTGCCGGCCCTCGACGAGAATGTCGGTGCTGGCCACCACCCGGCGGTCGGGCGCGGCCACCACCGCGGCGTCGTCGCCGGGTCCCACCCGGACCGCCGGGGTGGTGGTGAGACGGGAGGTGAGCTCCCTGATGAGCCCGAACTCCCCCAGCTCACCAACAGTGCCCTTCATCGCCTTGGCTCCCCTTCTGTCCCTGTCCGTGCCCGGTCGCGCGTCATCTCTGTCCTCGTTACGGTCGACATGACCGTCGCCACGGTCGGCGTGATCGTCAACTCGTGTCATTCCGGCACCCCGGCGCGCGGGGACCGCGGCCCACGGGTCTCCCCGCGGAGAGCGGCTACGCGATACCGTGGCGTTCCTTTTCCCCACATGATCCTCGTGGCCGCTCTGGAGGTTCCGTGGTACAGGCGTACATCCTGATCCAGACGGAGGTCGGCAAGGCGTCGACCGTCGCCGAGACGATCAGCAAGATCCCCGGGGTGATCACGGCCGAGGACGTCACAGGACCCTACGACGTCATCGTGCGCGCCCAGTCCGACACCGTCGACGAACTCGGTCGCATGGTGGTCGCCAAGGTCCAGCAGGTGGACGGCATCACACGCACACTGACCTGCCCCGTGGTTCATCTCTGACCCCCTTCCGCCCGCTCGCTCTCGTACTGTTGATCGCCGCCGCCGGCTGCTCCTCAGCAGACGACAGCGGGGTGGCGGCGGTTCCCGGCCCGGGCCCCGGTCACGAAGCTGTGGCGGAACCCGGACAACACGCTGCCGCCTGCGGGCCGGGGAAACCCGCTGATCATACTGCGAGAAGGCGACCCCCGAGGGGGTCGCCTTCTGGCCGTGCGCGGGGCGGCGGACGTCAGCGCAACCCCGTCGGGCGCCGCAGTGCCGCCTGGACCAGCCGGTCCACCAGCTCGGGGTAGGCGACCCCGCTCGCCTGCCACATCTGCGGGTACATGGAGATCGGTGTGAATCCGGGCATGGTGTTGATCTCGTTGATCACGAACTCGCCGTCCTCGGTGAGGAAGAAGTCCGCGCGCACCAGCCCCTCGCAGGAGGCCGCGTCGAACGCCGCGACGGCCAGGCGCTGGACCTCGGCGGTCTCCTCGGGCGTCAGCGGGGCGGGCACGATGCCGGGGGTGGAGTCGATGTACTTGGCCTCGAAGTCGTAGTACGCGTGCTCCGAGGGCGGCGGGATCTCGGCGGGGACGGAGGCCCGGGGGCCGTCCTCGTACTCCAGCACCCCGCACTCGATCTCCCGGCCGCGCAGGGTCGCCTCGACCAGGATCTTCGGGTCGTGGCGCCGGGCCTCCTCGATCGCCTCGTCGAGTCCGGCGACATCGTCGACCTTGGTGATGCCGATCGAGGAACCCGCGCGCGCGGGCTTCACGAACAGCGGCCAGCCGTGCTCGCCGGCGAAGTCGACGATCTTCTCGCGGGCGCCGGCCCGGTTCTGCCCCCACTCGCGGGGCCGGATCACCACGTACGGGCCGACCTTGAGCCCGTAGGAGGCGAACACCGCCTTCATGTACTCCTTGTCCTGGCCGATGGCCGAGGCGAGCACGCCCGCGCCGACGTAGGGCACACCGGACAGGTCCAGGAGCCCCTGGAGGGTGCCGTCCTCGCCGTACGGGCCGTGCAGCACGGGGAAGACGACGTCGACCTCGCCCAGCGCCTTGGGCACCGCACCGGGTTCGCTGTAGACGACTTCGCGGTTGGCGGGGTCGACGGGCAGCACCACGGCGCCCTCGGTCGACTCGGCCAGTTCCTCGACGTCGGGCGTACGGCGCTCGGTGATCGCCATGCGTTCCGGTTCGTCGGCGGTGAGGGCCCAGCGGCCGTCCCTGGTGATGCCGATCGGCAGGACGTCGTACTTGGTCCGGTCGATGGCCGCGAGGACGGCGCCGGCGGTGACCACGGAGATCCCGTGTTCGGAGCTTCGCCCGCCGAACACGACGGCCACACGCGGCTTGCGAGGCGGCTGCTCGGGGCTCTGGGGGAGGTTCTCGGTGCTCATATCGCGTTGAGAGTACCCGCCCGTAGAGCCCCGAGACAGCGCAGGCGGGGCCGCGTGGCGCGGGTGGCGCCCGGGGTGCGGTCTGCGGTGTCGCTCAGCGTCGCTCGGGCTTCGCGCTGCGCGACATCAGCTCCTTGACCGCGACGACCGGGGGCTTGCCCTCGTGCACGATGGCGACCACGGTCTCGGTGATCGGCATGTCGACGCCGTGCCTGCGCGCCAGATCCAGCACCGACTCGCAGGACTTGACGCCCTCGGCGGTCTGCCTGGTGACCGCGATGGTCTCCTGGAGGGTCATGCCCTTGCCCAGGTTGGTGCCGAAGGTGTGGTTGCGGGACAGCGGGGACGAGCAGGTCGCCACCAGGTCGCCGAGCCCGGCCAGTCCGGAGAAGGTCAGCGGGTCGGCGCCGAGGGCGACCCCGAGGCGGGTGGTCTCGGCCAGGCCGCGGGTGATCAGGGAGCCCTTGGCGTTGTCGCCCAGTCCCATGCCGTCCGCGATGCCGACGGCCAGCCCGATCACGTTCTTCACGGCGCCGCCCAGTTCGCAGCCGACGACGTCGGTGTTGGTGTACGGGCGGAAGTACGGCGTGTGGCAGGCGGTCTGGAGGCGCTGGGCGACGGATTCGTCGGGGCAGGCGACCACGGCGGCGGCCGGCATGCGGGCGGCGATCTCGCGGGCCAGGTTGGGCCCGGTGACCACGGCGATGCGCTCGGCGCCGACCTTGGCGACGTCCTCGATGACTTCGCTCATCCGCATCGCGGAGCCGAGTTCGACGCCCTTCATCAGCGACACCAGGACCGTGCCGGGCGCCAGCAGCGGCGTCCAGTCGGCGAGGTTGGCGCGCAGCGTCTGGGACGGGACGGCGAGAACCGTGAAGTCGGCGTCGCGCGCGGCCTCGGCGGCGTCGGTGGTGGCCCGCAGGCCGGCGGGGAGTTCCACGCCGGGCAGGTAGTCCGGGTTGGTCCGGGTGGAGTTGACGGCGTCGGCGAGGTCGGCGCGGCGTCCCCACAGGGTGACGTCGCACCCCGCGTCGGCGAGGACCGTGCCGAAGGCGGTGCCCCAGGATCCGGTGCCGAAGACGGCCGCCTTGACCGGCTTGCTCACGTGCTCTGCCCTTCTGCCTGCGTTCCCCGCGTCCGTGCCGGCGCCGGCTGCGACTGCGACTGCGACGGTGTCTGCGACTGCGTACGGCGCCGCTGCTCGATCCGCTCGCGGCGCGGGTCGTAGGGGGTCCGGGGGGCCTTCTCGCCCCGGATCTCCTCCAGGTGGCCGGTGACGGCGGCCATGATGACCTCGGTGGCCTCCTTCAGCAGCTCCGCGGTCATCTCCCGGTCGTAGAACCGCGAGAGGTCGACCGGCGGCCCCGCCAGTACGCGGTGGGTCTTGCGCGGGAGGAGGTTCGGCTTCTTGGCGTAGGGCGGCAGCAGTTCGTTGCAACCCCACTGGGCGACCGGGATCACCGGGCACTTGGTCTGCAGGGCCACGCGCGCGGCACCGGTCTTGGCGGTCATCGGCCAGCCGTCCGGGTCGCGGGTGAGGGTGCCCTCGGGGTAGAAGGCGACGCACTCGCCGCGCTCCACGGCCTCGATCGCGGCCCGGAAGGCGCTGAGGGCGTCCGTGCTCTCGCGGTAGACGGGGATCTGCCCGGTGCCCCGCATCGCGGCGCCGACGAAGCCCTTCTTGAAAAGGCCGCTCTTCGCCAGGAATCGGGGGACGCGCCCGGTGTTGTACTGGTAGTGCGCGTACGCGAAGGGGTCCACGTGCGAATTGTGGTTCACGGCGGTGATAAATCCGCCGTCGGCCGGAATGTTCTCCATTCCCCGCCAGTCCCGCTTGATCAGAACCATGAGCGGCGGTTTGCAGATCACCGCGGCCAGGCGGTACCAGAAGCCGATTCTGCGGCGGGGCACGCTGACACCTTTCCTCCAGGGCCTGGGGCCGGACAAGTGTCGCCCCGGGCCGCCCGTCTGTCGAGAACACCGTACGCCCCGGCGAGTGAACCGCCAGATCTCCCAGGTGACAATGACGGCGACGAGAGAAGGACGGAACGCTCGTGCAGTGGACCTTGGTCGTACCCGTGAAGCCCCTCGCCCGGGCCAAGAGCAGGCTGTCGGACACCGCGGACGCCGGGGTCCGGCCGGATCTCGCGCTGGCGTTCGCCCAGGACGCCGTGGCAGCCGCGCTGGCCTGCCCGGCGGTCGCGGATGTGGCAGTCGTCACGGACGACGCACGGGCCGGGCGGGAACTGGCGGCGCTCGGCGCGGCCCTCGTCACGGACGAGCCCCGGGGCGGCCTGAACGCGGCGCTCGCGCACGGCGCCGGTGCGGTCCGCGCGGCATGTCCCGGAACTCCGGTGGCGGCACTCAACGCAGATCTCCCCGCGCTGCGGCCGGCGGAATTGGCGCGGGTCCTGGCGGCGGCCGGGCAATTCCCGCGTGCTTTTCTCCCCGACGCGGCCGGAATCGGCACGACCTTGCTGACCGCGGCACCGGGCGTCGAATTGTCCCCGGCATTCGGTCCGGATTCCCGGGTCCGCCACCGTGCGTCCGGCGCGGTGGAACTGTCCCTCGGCGCGGTGGATTCCGTACGGCAGGACGTCGACACCGGCGGTGATCTGCGCTCCGCCCTGGCGCTGGGGGTGGGGCCCCGGACGGCGGCGGTGGCGGCGCGGCTGCTGATCGCCGGGCAGTAGGCTGCCGCCATGCAGGCGACCGCGTACACGTACGACCCCGAGAGCCGCAGCGGGCAGGTACTGCTCGACGACGGCACGCCCGTGCCCTTCGACGCGGCGGCGTTCGACGCGGGGGGCCTGCGGCTGCTGCGGCCCGGGCAGCGGGTGCGGATCGAGACGGAGGGGGCGGGCGAGGACCGCCGGATCACGCTGGTGACGCTCCAGACCCTCTGAACGGCCTGGGAAAACGCCGCGGGCCGGACTCCGAGAGGGAGTCCGGCCCGGCGCGTGAGAGCCCTGTCCGCCTGCTGCCGCCGCTACCGCCGGCTGCTACTTCTTGCGAGCGGTGGCCTTCTTGGCGGTGGTCTTGCGTGCGGTCGACTTCTTGGCCGGAGCCTTCTTGGCGGTCGCCTTCTTGGCGGGAGCCTTCTTCGCCGCGGTCTTCTTCGCCGTCGCGGTGGTCTTGGCGGCGGACTTCTTGGCGGTGGTCTTCTTCGCCGCGGTGGTCTTCTTCGCCGCACCCGTGGCCTTCTTCGCCGCGGTCTTCTTCGCCGCGGTGGTCTTCTTCGCCGCACCCGTGGCCTTCTTCGCCGCGGTCTTCTTGGCGGCGGCCTTCTTGCCCGCGGCCTTGGAGATCGTGGCCGACGGGCCGGACAGGCTGCCCTTGGGGGCCTTCTTGACCGCGATGTCGTTCTTCGGGAGCTTCTTCGAGCCGCTCACCAGGTCCTTGAAGCCCTGACCCGCGCGGAAGCGCGGCACCGAGGTCTTCTTGACCCGAACCCGCTCGCCCGTCTGGGGGTTGCGGGCGTAGCGGGCGGGACGGTCGACCTTCTCGAAGGAACCGAAGCCGGTGACCGAGACCCGGTCGCCCGAGACCACGGCACGGACGAGGGCGTCCAGGACCGCGTCGACGGCGTCGGCGGCCTGCTGCCTGCCGCCCACCTTGTCGGCAATCGCTTCTACGAGCTGCGCCTTGTTCACGTCTTCCCCTTCGGAGACATCGCCAGAACGAATGTGTTCAAGCTTTTTCGCACGTTAGGCAGATATATACCGCAAATCAAACACGAAACGGGCTAATCACCCTTGTGCCGCAACGGACTCGGGCCGCCCCGGCCTGTTCAGCCGTCCTCTTCGGGGAATCGACCCTCGTCGAGGTCGGCGGTGAACCGATCCAGGCGCCTTGCCGCACCGGCGAGATCGTGTTTGGCCGCGGCCGTAATGACCAGCAGCTTCCGGGTCAGCGCCATCCGTACGCCCTCCGGGACTTGCAGTGCACGCACTCTTGTGTGCGCTTCCTTGAGCCGGACCGCGACCGCCGCATAGAGCTCGAGTTGGCCGTCGTGGTCCATGCACAGATTGTGCCATCTGGGGCGAGTTGTCGCCTGCGCAGGGGGCAACTGCCGCCCCGAACGGCCATCCGGGCACTCCCGCAACCCGCGCCTCCAGAACTTCTGTACCCCGGCAACCATGCCTTTAACGTGGGAAGTTGTGTGCCTCACCGCTGACGGGCGCCCGCCGCCCGACCCGAAAACGGCCGTACCCCCGATCGGGCTGATCGGGGGTACGGCGGGGGTGTTGGGTGGCCGAAACTCGACCTTGCCGGCGCCTCTGCGGGCTCCGGGGTCAGACCTGGATGGTCTGCGGCTTGTGCGAAGGGCGCTTCGCCTCGTACGCGGCGATGTCCGCCTCGTTCTGGAGGGTGATCGAGATGTCGTCCAGCCCGTTCAGCAGCCGCCAGCGGGAGTTCTCGTCCAGCTCGAAGGGGGCCGTGACACCCTCCGCCCGGACCTCGCGGGCCTCCAGGTCGACGGTGATCTCCGCCTGCGGGTCCTGCTCCGTGAGCGCCCACAGCGCGTCCACGATCTTCTGGTCGAGGACCACGGTGAGCAGGCCGTTCTTCAGCGAGTTGCCCCGGAAGATGTCGGCGAAGCGGGAGGAGATCACGGCCTTGAAGCCGTAGTTCTGCAGC
This sequence comes from Streptomyces sp. WAC 04229, assembly GCF_003947455.1. Lineage (GTDB taxonomy): Bacteria > Actinomycetota > Actinomycetes > Streptomycetales > Streptomycetaceae > Streptomyces. The sequence continues at coordinate 43,599 of NZ_QHJH01000034.1, forward strand.
GCCCAGACGGCGTGCTCACGGGAGGAGCCGGTGCCGAAGTCGGGGCCGGCCACCAGAACCGTGGCGCCCTGGCGCTCGGGCTGGTTGAGGACGAAGGACCCGTCCTTGCGCCAGGCCTCGAACAGCCCGTCCTCGAACCCGTCCCGGGTCACCTTCTTGAGCCAGTGGGCGGGGATGATCTGGTCGGTGTCGACGTTGCTGCGGCGCAGCGGGACGGCCCGGCCGGTGTGCGTGGTGAATGCTTCCATGACTCTCAGACTCCAGCGGGCGTGGGGACGTCGGCGGCGGACAGGTCGGCCGGGGAGGCCAGGTGACCCAGGACCGCCGTCGCAGCCGCGACCTGCGGGGACACCAGGTGGGTACGGCCGCCCTTGCCCTGGCGCCCCTCGAAGTTGCGGTTGGAGGTGGAGGCGGAGCGCTCACCGGGGGCCAGCTGGTCCGGGTTCATGCCCAGGCACATCGAGCAGCCCGCGTGCCGCCATTCGGCGCCGGCCTCCTTGAAGACCACGTCCAGGCCCTCGGAGACGGCCTGCAGGCCCACCCGCGCGGAGCCCGGGACGACCAGCATCCGTACGCCGTCGGCGACTTTGCGGTCCTTGACGATCTCGGCGGCGGCGCGGAGGTCCTCGATGCGGCCGTTGGTGCAGGAACCTACGAAGACGGTGTCCACGCTGATGGAACGCAGCGGCTGACCGGCCTCCAACCCCATGTACTCCAGGGCCTTTTCGGCGGCGAACCGCTCCGAAGCGTCTTCGTACGAAGCCGGGTCGGGAACGGCGGCGGAAAGCGGCGCGCCCTGCCCCGGGTTGGTGCCCCAGGTGACGAACGGGGACAGCTCGGCGGCCTCGATGACGACCTCGGCGTCGAACTCGGCGTCGTCGTCCGTGCGCAGCGTCTTCCAGTACTCGACCGCGGCGTCCCAGTCCGCGCCCTCGGGGGCGTGCGGGCGGCCCTGGAGGTAGTCGAAGGTGGTGGCGTCGGGGGCGATCATGCCCGCGCGGGCGCCGGCCTCGATCGACATGTTGCAGATGGTCATGCGGGCCTCCATCGAGAGCTTCTCGATGGCCTCGCCCCGGTACTCCAGGACGTAGCCCTGGCCGCCGCCGGTGCCGATCTTCGCGATGATCGCGAGGATCAGGTCCTTGGCGGTGACGCCGTCGGGCAGTTCGCCGTTGACCGTGATGGCCATGGTCTTCGGACGGGCCAGGGGCAGCGTCTGGGTGGCCAGCACGTGCTCTACCTGGGAGGTGCCGATGCCGAAGGCCAGCGCGCCGAAGGCGCCGTGCGTCGAGGTGTGCGAGTCGCCGCAGACCACGGTGGTGCCGGGCTGGGTCAGGCCCAGCTGCGGGCCGACCACGTGCACGACGCCCTGCTCGACGTCGCCCAGCGGGTGCAGCCGGACGCCGAATTCCGCGCAGTTCTTGCGCAGCGTCTCCAGCTGGGCCCGGGAGACCGGGTCCGCGATGGGCTTGTCGATGTCGAGTGTCGGGGTGTTGTGGTCCTCGGTGGCGATGGTCAGGTCGAGCCGCCGCACCGGGCGGCCGCTCTTGCGGAGGCCGTCGAAGGCCTGCGGGCTGGTCACCTCGTGCAGCAGGTGCAGATCGATGAAGAGGAGGTCGGGCTCGCCCTCGGCGCGCCGGACGACGTGGTCGTCCCAGACCTTCTCCGCGAGTGTCCTACCCATCGCTTTCCCTCCGGCCGGCGACGAAGCGTCGGCCCAACTAGAGATCTTTGGGGAAGCGGCGCCCGCACCCCTGTGTTTCCGGGCAACCGCCACCAGGCCCTTACGTCACGGGCCGTTGTGACTTCGTGCCATCCAGGGTGGCGCGTTCCATGGAAAATTGAACTTGCGTTTCACAGAGTGAGACGGGAGTATCGTTTCATGGACAACAGTAGCGGCGTCGGCGTTCTGGACAAGGCGGCCCTCGTCCTGAGCGCTCTGGAGTCCGGCCCGGCCACCCTCGCGGGATTGGTCGCTGCGACCGGACTGGCACGACCCACGGCCCACCGCCTGGCCGTGGCACTGGAACACCACCGCATGGTGGCGCGCGACATGCAGGGCCGTTTCATTCTCGGCCCGCGCCTGGCCGAGCTGGCCGCGGCGGCCGGCGAGGACCGGCTGCTGGCCACCGCGGGCCCGGTGCTCACCCACCTCCGCGACGTCACGGGCGAGAGCGCTCAGCTCTACCGCCGCCAGGGCGACATGCGCATCTGCGTGGCCGCGGCCGAGCGTCTGTCGGGCCTGAGGGACACGGTCCCGGTCGGCTCCACGCTCACCATGAAGGCCGGCTCCTCGGCGCAGATCCTGATGGCCTGGGAGGAGCCCGAGCGCCTGCACCGCGGCCTCCAGGGCGCCCGCTTCACGGCGACGGCGCTGTCCGGCGTGCGGCGGCGCGGCTGGGCCCAGTCCATCGGCGAGCGGGAGCCGGGCGTCGCGTCCGTCTCGGCGCCGGTGCGCGGCCCCTCCAACCGCGTGGTGGCGGCCGTGTCCGTCTCCGGCCCCATCGAGCGCCTGACGCGCCACCCGGGCCGGATGCACGCCCAGGCGATCATCGACGCCGCCGGCCGCCTCTCGGAGGCGCTGCGCCGCACGGGCTGACCGGCACCTTCCCCTGCGCGACCTACCGGAGACGGGCCCGCCTCAACGCCGCGGCGGGCCCTCCCCCGGTCAGGACCCGCGACCGCGTCCGGGGCGCCGAACCGGGGCGGACGTACGGGGACTTGGGAACGCCAGAAGGCCCCCCGCCGAAGCGGAGGGCCTTCTGATCTTGTACCCCCGACCGGATTCGAACCGGCGCTACCGCCTTGAGAGGGCGGCGTGCTAGGCCGCTACACAACGGGGGCGTGGATCTTGCAGGCGTTTCATGCTTCATCGCCGCAGATCCGAGCTGGTCTACCAGGACTCGAACCTAGACTAACTGAACCAGAATCAGTCGTGCTGCCAATTACACCATAGACCAATGTGGTTTAGACCAGTTCGTACCCCCGACCGGATTCGAACCGGCGCTACCGCCTTGAGAGGGCGGCGTGCTAGGCCGCTACACAACGGGGGCCCTAGCGATCACCTCGTGAGAGATCACCGTACCCCCGACCGGATTCGAACCGGCGCTACCGCCTTGAGAGGGCGGCGTGCTAGGCCGCTACACAACGGGGGCATTGCAGATAAGCTCTGCGAGCTGGCCTACCTGGACTCGAACCAAGACTAAGTGAACCAGAATCACTCGTGCTGCCAATTACACCATAGGCCACTGGAACGCAAGCCCCTGCTGGGGTTTCGCTCTAGCTTCGCGCTTCCGGTTCCCGGCCCTTTCGGCCCGCTCCTCGGCGGCGCAGGAAGAACATTACCTGAAGGTGGACGGGGCTCCAAAACGGGTATCGGCGCCGAGCAGCGCGGGGAGTTCGGAGAGCGAGGCGATACGGCGTGGCCCCTCCGGCGGGTCCACCGTCGCGTAGACGCCGCCCCGGTCGATCCACACGGAGAGCAGCCCGGCGTCGGCGGCGCCGCGTCCGTCGATCTCCGGGTGGTCGCCGACGTAGGCGACCTCGGACGGGGTGAGCGCCAGGGCGTCGCAGGCCGCGAGGAAGGCGGCGGGCTCGGGCTTGGAGACGCCCAGCTCGGCGGCGCACAGGATGGTCTCGAAGCGGTCGTGCACACCGAGGACCCGCAGCTTGCGGTCCTGGACGGTGAGGCTGGAGTTGGAGAGCACCGCGTGCCGGTGGCTGCCGGCGAGGGCGTCGAGGACGGGCAGCACGTCCGGGAAGAGGGACCAGGCGGCCTCGTAGTGCGTGACGTAGCGCTGGAACCAGGCGTCGGCCTCGGCCTCGGTCAGCTCCGGCCGGCCCAGGAACTCGCGGATGCGGTCGCGGCGCTGTGTGACGAAGTCCACCTCACCGGCCGAGAAGCGCGCCCACTGCCGGTCGGTGATCTGCCGCCAGCGCACGAGGGCCTCCTCGGCCGACCCGTACCCGGCGAGGAGGCCTTCGGCCACCAGGTGGGCCCGCATGCCCTCGCGGTCGGCGGTGGTGTAGTCGAAGAGGGTGTCGTCGACGTCCCATACGACGGCTTTGATCGGCATGGGACCCAGCGTAGACACCGAGAGCGGTGGGCCGGGCCGTTTCAGCACCGGTTACTGGACGGCGAGGCCCTCGATCTCGATGAGCGGCGCGGGGGTGAGCAGCCGCGGGCCGGACGGAGCCCTGGCCTCGGACAGCCGGCCGACCCGGCCGGGGCAAGGCAAGGGGCGGCACCCGCGCGGGTGCCGCCCCTTGCGCTCTCGTGCGTTACGCGGCCGCGAGCCGGGCCAGCGCCGTGTCGATCCTGGCCAGCGTCTTCTCCTTGCCCAGAACCTCCAGGGACTCGAAGAGGGGCAGGCCGACGGTGCGGCCGGTGACGGCGACGCGGACCGGGGCCTGGGCCTTGCCGAGCTTGAGGCCGTGCGCCTCGCCGGCGGCCAGGACGGCCTCCTTGAGGGACTCGGGGGACGTCCAGTCGGCCGCGTCCAGCTTCTCGCGGGCGGTGGTGAGCAGGGCGTCCGAGCCCTCCTTCATCGCCTTCGCCCAGCTCGCCTCGTCGAGGACCGGCTCCGGCAGGAACAGGAAGTCGACGTTGTCCGTGATCTCGGAGAGGACCTTGAGGCGGGTCTGCGCGTGCGGCGCGACGGCCTGCCACTTGGCCTCGTCGAAGTCCTCGGGCGCCCAGGGGGCGGCCGGGGCCTTCAGCCACGGGCGGCAGCGCTCGGTGAAGTCCTTCACCGGCAGCAGCCGGATGTGGTCGCCGTTGATCGCCTCGCACTTCTTCAGGTCGAAGCGAGCCGGGTTGGGCTGCACGTCGGAGACGTCGAAGGCCGCCACCATCTCGTCGATCGTGAAGATGTCCTGGTCGGCGGAGAGCGACCAGCCGAGCAGGGAGAGGTAGTTGAGCAGGCCCTCGGGGAGGAAGCCGCGCTCGCGGTAGAGGTTCAGGCTCGACTGGGGGTCGCGCTTGGAGAGCTTCTTGTTGCCCTCGCCCATGACGTACGGGAGGTGGCCGAAGGCCGGGATCTCCTTGGCGATGCCCAGCTCGGTCAGCGCCTTGTACAGGGCGATCTGTCGCGGGGTGGAGGAGAGCAGGTCCTCGCCGCGCAGGACGTGGGTGATCTCCATCAGGGCGTCGTCGACCGGGTTGACCAGCGTGTAGAGGGGGGCGCCGTTGGCGCGGACGATGCCGTAGTCCGGGACGTTCTCGGGGAGGTAGGTGATCTCGCCGCGGACCAGGTCCGTGAAGGTGATCGCCTCGTCGGGCATCCGGAAGCGGACGATGGGCGCGCGGCCCTCGGCCTTGTACCCCTCGACCTCGGCGTCGCTCAGGTCACGGCAGTGGCCGTCGTACCCGGAGGGCCGGCCGGCCGCGCGGGCGGCCTCGCGGCGGCTGTCCAGCTCCTCCTGGGAGCAGTAGCAGCGGTAGGCGTGGCCGGTGGCGAGCAGCTTGTCGGCGACGTCCTTGTAGATGTCCATGCGCTGCGACTGGCGGTACGGCGCGTGCGGGCCGCCGACCTCGGGGCCCTCGTCCCAGTCGAAGCCCAGCCAGCGCATCGCGTCCAGCAGCTGGGTGTACGACTCCTCGGAGTCGCGGGCCGCGTCGGTGTCCTCGATGCGGAAGACCAGCGTGCCCTGGTGGTGCCGGGCGAACGCCCAGTTGAACAGGGCGGTGCGCACCAGACCCACGTGGGGGTTGCCGGTGGGGGACGGACAGAAACGTACGCGTACGGGTGAGCCGGGTGCGCTAGCCACGCTTGACAACCTTGTTGGTGAGAGTGCCGATGCCTTCGATGGTGACGGCGACCTCGTCGCCGACGTTGAGGGGGCCGACGCCGGCCGGGGTCCCCGTGAGGATCACGTCGCCGGGAAGCAGCGTCATGGCCTCGGAGATGTTGACGATCAGGTCCTCGATGGAGTGGATCATCTCGCTGGTGCGGCCGAGCTGCCGCTGGGCGCCGTTGACCGTGAGCTGGATGGTCAGGTCGGCCGCGGCGGCGAGGCCGATGTCCGTCTCCACCCAGGGTCCCAGCGGGCAGGCGGAGTCGAAGCCCTTCGCCCGGGCCCACTGCTTCTCGCGGCGCTGCACGTCGCGGGCGGTGACGTCGTTGGCGCAGGTGTAGCCGAAGATCACGTCCTGCACGCGGTCGCGCGGGACCTCGCGGCACATGCGGCCGATGACGACGGCGAGTTCGGCCTCGTGGTGCAGTTCCTCGGAGAAGGAGGGGTACTGGATGGCGTCGCCGGGACCGATCACCGAGGTGGACGGCTTGAAGAAGGCGAACGGGGCGTCGGGCACCTCGTTGCCGAGTTCGCGGGCGTGTTCGGCGTAGTTGCGGCCGAAGGCGACGACCTTGTTCGGGAGCACCGGCGGCAGCAGCCGCACCTTGCTCAGGGGCACCTTGGTGCCGGAGAGCTCGTAGTCCCCGAACGGGATGCCCTTGATGATGTCGAGGACGAGCTGGTCCGGCTGGTCGCCCTCGACCGCGCCGAAGGCGACGTTCCCGTCGATGGAGAACCTGGCGATGCGCACGGGTTGCTTGGCCCCTTGACTGAGCTGGCTGGAGTCTGACGCCCCAGGCTAACGCGGCGCGCCCGTCCGGCATGATCCGCCGGACGGGCGCTTGGTGCTCTCGGGGCCGCCTGAACGGGCGGCGCCGGGGTGACGTACTACTCTGCGACGGCGGCCCCGACCGGGACCTCCATGAGGACGGTGCGCCGGGGGTTGGCGGTCTGGGCGGGGAGCTCGACGGCGTGCTCCGGCTGCTCCTGCGTGCGCAGGTCGTCGGCGTCGTCGAGGTGCGCCAGCGTCGTGCGCCGCGGGTTGGCGATCTGGTGGAACATCATCGTCGTCTTCACGGTTGTGGGAGGCCCTGTCGTGTCCGGGCGCCCGAGGGGCTGCGATGACCCCTGCGAGGGCGCGGGTTGTCGGTTTTGCCTTCTCTGTAAAGCGTCAGGCTAAACATGCAATTCCCCGGCAACTCGGGGAGGGCCCGCGATCTGCGTGTGAGTTTGCTCACTTATCAAGGGTCAAACCGGTCAATTGCGACTCCAGCGACACCGGGACCAATGAGACATTTCACCGTTGAAGCCCGCATTCCGCTCCTGATCATGGCGACTGGGACACCCTGTGCACGTCGACGACTCGCGGGTATACGTCCCTTTTGCGGGTGATCATCTTCTACGTCTGGTGACTCGGCCCTCACGTGCTGTCACGTATCTCACGGCGTACCCCACGGGCCTTGTTGGAGATCCGGCACTGTGCTGGAATTCCACGGACCGCCGCAGGATCGAGCCGGCGCGCAGGGGGCGCAAAGCAGCGCCGGGCGGCGGCGAGAAGGGGGAACCAGCGCCGGTCACTCACGACCACCACGGGGGCGTATTCAGGGCGCCCCCATGACGCCGACACCGTGCCCCGCCGTTCACGCGGAGGGGCGCCTGGTCCAGAGGTTGCGACGCTAGTGCAGGGACGTTTCAAGAGGGATGGCAGCGCTTCGGCGGAGCCGGAGCCGCACGGCGGGACCGGCCCCAAGGCCGTCGGCTCCTCGCCCCAGCACGCCCAGAACCCGGGCCAGACCGCGTCCGGCGACAATGGAGAGCGCGCCGGTCAGACGGCCGGTTCGGCCGCCCCCGACCAGCAGCCGTCCGCCAAGCCGGCCAAGGGCGCGCCGAGCGGCCCCGGCCCGCGAATAGCCCTGCGCAACTGGCGTATCTCCACCCGTCTGGTCTCGCTGCTCGCGCTCCCGGTGGTCGCGGCCACCTCGCTGGGCGCGATGCGCATCAGCCAGTCGATGGACGACATCCAGCAGCTCGACAACATGAAGCTGCTGACCGAGATGACCAAGCAGGCCACCGAACTGGCCGCCGCGCTCCAGGAGGAGCGCGACCAGTCCGCCGGCCCCCTGGCACACGGCTCCGCCTCCAGCGCCATCGCCGTCAAGGGCGACCGCGAGCAGACCGACCGGGCTCTGAAGAACTTCCTCGACAACTCCGAGGAGATCGACGCCGCCAGCAAGGACGGCAACCTCGTCGGTGTCCGCGACAGCCTCGTCGGCCTCGCGAGCGACCTGAACGACCTGAACAAGATCCGCGGCACGGCCTACCAGGCCAAGCAGAACTCGACCCAGACCGTCGAGGCCTACCACCGCCTGATCAACCACCTGCTCGACCTCTCGCAGGACATGGCGGAGGCGACCAGCAACCCCGACATGATTCAGCGCACGCGCGCCCTGTCGGCCTTCTCCTCGGCCAAGGAGTACGCGTCCATCCAGCGCGCGGTCCTGGCGGCGGCGCTCCCCGCGAACAACACCAGCAAGGGCAAGCTCTCCGAGAACGACCGGCTCTACGCCCAGTCGGCACTGCAGAGCCAGACGTCCGAGATCCGCAGCTTCAGCAGCATCTACGGCGACGGCGCCGAGGAACTCCTCAAGCCGATCTCCGAGGGCAACCCGGTGATCGAGGCGTCCGACCAGTACGCCGGCCGCGCCCTCAGCGGTGTCAACGGCCTGGGCGAACTCAAGCCCCGGTCGTACCAGGACTGGCTGGACGACAGCTCCACCAAGATCCAGCAGATGAAGAACATCGAGCTGAAGCTGCTGGAGGACATGGAGCAGCAGGCCCGCGAGCTGCGCAACGAGTCCGAGCGCGAGGCCATCATCTCCGGTGTCCTCATCCTGCTCGTGCTCGGCGTCTCGCTGGTCGGCGCCTTCGTCGTGGCGCGGTCCATGATCCGCTCGCTGCGCCGCCTGGAGGACACCGCGACCAAGGTCGCCCAGGACCGCCTGCCCGAGCTGGTCAAGCAGCTGTCCGAGACCGACCCGCAGGACGTCGACACCTCGGTGGAGTCGGTCGGTGTGCACTCCCGGGACGAGATCGGCCGAGTGGCCGCGGCCTTCGACGACGTGCACCGCGAGGCGGTCCGCCTCGCCGCCGAGCAGGCCCTGCTGCGGGGCAACGTCAACGCGATGTTCACCAACCTCTCGCGCCGCTCCCAGGGCCTCATCCAGCGTCAGCTCTCGCTCATCTCCGAACTGGAGTCCCGCGAGGCCGACCCGGACCAGCTGTCCTCGCTGTTCAAGCTCGACCACCTCGCGACGCGCATGCGCCGTAACGGTGAGAACCTCCTCGTCCTCGCCGGTGAGGAGCCCGGCCGCCGCTGGACCCGGCCGGTCCCGCTGGTCGACGTGCTCCGTGCCGCCGCCTCCGAGGTGGAGCAGTACGAGCGCATCGAGCTGGCTTCCGTGCCGACCACCGAGGTCGCCGGCCGCGTGGTCAACGACCTCGTGCACCTGCTCGCCGAGCTGCTGGAGAACGCGACCTCGTTCTCCTCGCCGCAGACCAAGGTCAAGGTCACCGGTCACGCGCTGCCCGACGGCCGCGTCCTGATCGAGATCCACGACACCGGCATCGGCCTCTCCCCCGAGGACCTCGCCGCGATCAACGAGCGGCTCGCCTCGCCGCCCACCGTGGACGTCTCCGTCTCCCGCCGCATGGGTCTGTTCGTGGTCGGCCGCCTCTCGCAGCGCCACGGCATCCGCATCCAGCTGCGGCCGTCCGACTCCGGTGGCACGACCGCGCTGGTCATGCTGCCCGTGGACGTCGCCCAGGGCGGCCGCAAGCCGCAGCCGAAGCCGGGGCAGTCCGCCTCCGGCAACGGCGGGCCGGCGGCCGCGCAGGCCGCCGCGGGTGTCGCCGCGGCCCGCCGCGGCGGCCAGGGCGGCGCACTCGCCGGAGGTGCCTTCGGCGGCGGTGGCGCGCTCGGTGGTAGCGGTGGCGGCGCCCCGGGCGGCCGGCTCGGTGCCGCCCAGGGTCCGCGGGCCGCGCTCCCCGGACGGGACACGGACGGTCGCCCGGGCGCGCCCGGCGGTCCGCGCGGTCCCCAGGCCCCGGCCGGTCCCGGCCAGCAGAACCGCCCGGCCCCGGCCGGTGCGGGGGCCGGTGGCGGTCAGGCGCCCGGTGCCCCGCAGGGCCTGCAGGCCGCGGGCCTGAACGCCCCGCAGGGCAACGCCCCGCAGGGCCAGGACGTCTTCGGCGGTGGCCGCGGTCCCGCCGCGCCCCCGCAGCGCGGCAAGCGCGGCAACAACGGCGACGCCGGACAGGGCCGTCGTCCGCAGCTGCCGCCGCGCGGTGGCCCGCGTGCCGAGCTGCCCGGTGGCAACCCGCAGCCCCGCACGCCCAGCTGGAGCGACGAGAACGCGCAGCCGCCCGTGGAGCGCGCCCCGCTGGACGCCCCCCGCGGCCACGAGGAGCCGGACAGCCCCCGGACCCGCCGCACCCCGGACTTCGACGACCGGCAGGGCCCGGGCTCCACGGCGGAGATG
>NZ_QHJH01000349.1 GCF_003947455.1 Streptomyces sp. WAC 04229
CCCGAGGACGGCGGTGACCGTCAGGCCCAGAGTCGCTGCCCAGCGCGCGGTGTTCCGCATTGTGTGCATCCTTCCGCTCTTTCGAGGGTGTTGATGCCGGCCCGGCTCGGTTGGTGCCGGAACGGCGAGCGCGAGTCTGCCGAGTCCGGCACCGAAACTCATCTCGACCCCCTGGATTTCGGTAACCTTGCGTATTGAATCAGTGGCTCGAAGTCACAGAATTCGAACGTTCCAAGTCCGGAACGGAGCGGTTCTTGATCGGTTCTTGAGGCTTGAACTGGCCGAATGGCGTGATCCACGCGTTCGCCAATCGGCCTGAAACACCCCCGAAACATGCCCGTTCACCCTGGCGGACGGCCCCGGCATACCGGCGAGTACGGTGCTGGCGACGCGAACTCGACGACGAGAGGCGACGCGGGATGGCGAAGCACTGGGCGGACTTCCAGTACGAGATCTACCTGAACGGCATGACGGGGGCCGTGCCGAGGCTCCCCACCGACCTGACCCGGCTGGAGGAGCTGGCCGAGCACCGGCTGGGCCCCGGCCCCGTCGGGTACGTCGCCGGCAGCGCGGGGGACGGCAGCACCGCACGCGCCAACCGGGCGGCGCTGGACCGGCGGCGGATCGTCCCGCGCATGCTGCGGGACGTGCACGAGCGCGACCTCTCGGTCGAGGTGCTGGGGCGGCCGCTGCCGGCGCCGCTGGCGCTGGCCCCGGTGGGCGTCCTGTCGATCATGCACCCGGGCGCGGAGCCGGCGGCGGCCCGGGCCGCCGCCGCGCAGGGCGTGCCGTACGTCCTGTCCTCGGCGTCCAGCACGCCCATGGAGCAGGTGGCCGAGGCGATGGGCGACGCCGAGCGCTGGTTCCAGCTGTACTGGCCCAAGGACCGCGAGGTGGCCCGCAGTTTCCTGGACCGGGCGAAGGCTGCCGGGTACGGCGCGCTGTTCGTCACGCTGGACACCCCGCTGCTGTCCTGGCGCCCGCGCGACCTCGACCGGGCGTACCTGCCGTTCCTGCACGGCGTGGGCACCGCCAACTACTTCTCCGACCCCGCGTTCCGGGCGGGTCTGGCCAAGCCGGTGCACGAGGATCCGAACGCGGCGGTGATGCATTTCGTCGGCATGTTCTCCGATCCCGCCAAGTCCTGGCCGGACCTGGCGTTCCTGCGGGAGAACTGGGACGGGCCGATCGTCCTCAAGGGCGTCCTGCACCCCGACGACGCCCGGCTCGCCGCCGACGCCGGAATGGACGGCGTGGTGGTGTCCAACCACGGCGGCCGCCAGGTGGCCGGCGCGGTCGCGGCGGCCGACGCGCTGCCCCGGGTGGCTCAGGCGGTCGGCGACCGGCTCACCGTGCTCTTCGACAGCGGCGTCCGCACCGGCGACGACGTCTTCAAGGCGCTCGCGCTCGGCGCCCGCGCAGTGCTCCTCGGCCGCCCCTACGTCTACGGTCTGGGCCTGGACGGACAGGCGGGCGTCGAGCACGTCGTCCGCTGCCTGCTCGCCGAACTCGACCTCACCCTGGCCCTGTCCGGCCACGCCTCCCCGGCCACCCCGGGCCCCGCCGACCTCGTCGAGAGCCCGGTGTAGTCCGACGGCGACGGCGCCCGGCGGACCACACCCGGCCTCGCCGGCCGCCCGGCGGGCTCAGCCGCCGGGCAGTTCCACCGAGCGGGCGGGCGGCCCGTCGGTGCGGGCGATCGACAGGGATCCCTCCGCCGTCGGCAGCGGGTCGCTGCGCCAGCGCTGGACGTCCGAGTCGTCGTGCAGTTTGACCACGACGTCGGCACCGGGTGCGACGGTGGTGGCGGCGAGGGCGAGCTGCCGCTCCCGGCGCGGGATCAGCCGCCCCCGGTCGGTCAGGTCGTACCGCACGTCGTCGCCCCGCTCGGCGCCCTCGTCGGCGCAGGTGCCGAGAATGACGACTCCGGCGTCCGCCTGCGAGTCCAGACACAGCCCCGGGTCGGCGACGCTGCGCAGCAGCCCGTCGTCCTCGTAGGTCCACTGCTGGGTCCACGCCTCGGAGCACGCCGCCAGGCGGGCGCCCGTCCCGGCCTTCGGCTCGCCGCGGACGTCCAGACACAGGTCGGCGCCCACGTTCCGCAGCCGGGTCCGGTCGGCGCCCGTGGGCAGCCCGGCAGCGCCGGGCGGTTTGGGGCGGCTGGTGGCGGACGTCTCGCCGTCGCCTCCGACGGCACTGGTGGAGGCGGCCGGATCGGCGCCGCCGCCGTCGTACGACCACACACTGACCACCAGCACGATGGCCAGCACTCCGGCGGAGGCGGCGCCGAGCTGCCGGAGCGGCGACCGGCCCGTCCCGGGGCGCCCCGGGGCCCGGCGCACGGGAACGGGGATGCGGGCCAGCAGCCCGGTGCGTCCGCCCCGGTGCCGGGCGGCGCCCTTGGTGAGACCGCCCAGTGTGGTCCGGCCGGGACGGGAGTCGAGATAGCGCCGGGCTCCCCAGCCGAGCACCGCCTCGGCGATCAGCGTGCCCAGTTCCCGTTCGAAGTGGCCGAGTTGATCGGCCGCGTGACGGCAGTGGCGGCAGTCCGTCAGGTGCTTGCGGACGTCCGGCAGCAGGGCGCCGCCCCGGCGGATCGGCACGTCGAGGAGACGGCTGTGGAAGCGGCAGTCCTGGCTCGGCGCGAGCTGCCTGTGGGCGTGCAGACAACCCTCGCGGAATTTCTCACGCGCTTGTTCGAGGGTGGCCGACGCCGTGTCGGTATCCATGCCGAGCAGACCGGCCGGGACACTTATGGACTCGCCTTCGACCTCCGTGTGCCACAGCAAACAACGGGCCGGTCCGGGAAGGGAGGAGAATGCCCGCGCGGCCAGGGTCCGGTTTTCCGGGGTCAGGGACTTCGCCGCCAGCATGCCGCGTCCGCCGGCGGGCTTGAGCAACTGCGGCAGCACACCGGAGGTGTCCGGGTCGGCGGCCCACTGGCGGACCGTGTCGCGCACGGCGACCAGCAGGCGCGGACGCAGCGCGGTGGCCGGCTCGCCCTCGGCGAGACGGTCCAGCACCCGGTGCCAGGCGGCGGCCGTGACCATGGCGGTGACCTGGTTCGACGTGGCGAGGCAGATGGTCGCGTAGTCGTGCGCGGGCTGCCAGTGGCGTGCCATCAGCAGCGCGGCTACCCGGGCGGCCTCGCTCTCCGGGCCGTCCCGGAGCCGCGCGGCCAGCAACTCGTCGGACTCCCCGGGATCCCCGCCCGGGGGCGGGTACGCGGGACGAGGGGGGTGG
>NZ_QHJH01000350.1 GCF_003947455.1 Streptomyces sp. WAC 04229
GACCTCGGGCGGATCCCCGGGCGGACCCGCGACCGGGCAGAAAAACGGGCCGGTCCGTGGGGGGGGATACGGACCGGCCCGAGGGGGGGTTTCCACCATAACCCTTTGTAAGTGATGCTGCGTACATCGGCGTGCCAAAACTACTCTCCGCAGTCGGCCCGCAACGCCGGGATGCCCTCGGAAGCCCTCATTCCGCCCTGAATCATGGCCAAAACACTGCCACCCCCCGGGCTCACGCCGGACACACAGCGAATACACCGCGGATTCACAGGTGAGTGAAGTGACGAGAGGGCCGATCCCGGGGGCGGCCCCTGTCCCCCGACCGGGTGACGGGTGGGGTGCACGCCCGCTTGACCCGGCACCGCGCAGCCCCCTCCACTGCGCGGTGCCACACGCGCAGCTTTGCTCACGCGAATTACCTCGCCCGAATTTACGTGACCCGTCCGCACTAAACGGACCCGTGGAGGACAACGATGAATAACGATGTGGAAACCCTGTGAGGATCCAAGGGTGATTTCGCACCCTCGTTCCGGCCGCCACACCCTTTGCGAAGGCACGCCCCATACGCCCGGACAGGTCCCATCCCACCCCGACCCACTGGGACGAAATCCGTCCTACTGCTCCCTTAACGTCACCTCATGACGCAGACGACGCGGATCACTTGGGCCGCCGCGAGCGCACGGCGCCTCGAACGACAGTTCCTGGCCAAGTCCGCCCGAACGGGCACCCCGGCCGCCGACGTGGCCGCCGCGATGCTCGGCGTCCACGCCCAGGTCCTGTCCGCGGCCGAACTCTCGGTCGGCCTGCGGACCGAGGCCATCACCCGGGTGGAGGTACGGAACGCCTTGTGGCCGGCCGCCTCACCCACCGCGCCCGGCCCGGCCCCGTCACTGGTCAAGACGCACGGCCCGCGTGGCACGGTGCACCTGCTGCCGGCCCGCGACCTCCCGATGTGGTGCGCCGCGCTGCCCGCGATCCCCGACGGCTCGGGCCCCTTCGCGCCCGACGTACGCCTCACCGAGGATCAGGCCGAGCAGGTCGTGACGGCGATCGGCGACGCGCTCGACGGCAGGTACCTGACCATCGACGAACTCGGCGAGGAGGTCGTCGCCCGCACCGGCCCCTGGGCCGGCGACCTGGTGATGCCGGCGTTCCAGACCATGTGGCCGCGCTGGCGCCAGGTCCTGCACCGGGCGGGCCACTGCGGCGCCCTCTCCTTCGGCCCCAACCGCGGCCGCAAGGTGACGTACACCCGCCCACCGCGCTTCACCCCGCTCCCGCCCGAGGAGGCGACGCGCCTCCTGGCCCTCCGCCCCCTGCGGGCGTACGGCCCCGCCACACCCCAGCACTTCGCCCGCTGGCTGGCCGCACCACCCGCCTGGGCGAAGGGCCTGTACGAGGAGATGGCCGGTGCGGACGAGATCGAGGAGCTCGACTTCGAGGGGACACGGGCGTGGGTGGCGGCCGGCGACACCGGCTTCCCCGCCGCCCCGGAGCGGGACGACCTGGTACGCGGGGTACGCCTGCTCCCGTACTTCGACGCGTACCTCATCGCCGCCCAGCCGCGGGAGCTGCTCTTCCCCGGCGCCGCCTACGAGCGGGCGCTCGCGGGCGGGCAGGCCGGCAACTTCCCCGTGCTGCTGGTCGACGGCGTCGCGGCGGGCGTCTGGCACCAGCTGCGGCGGGGCCGCCGTACGACGGTCACGGTGGAACCGCTAGGCCGCCTGACGGCACGGCAGGAACGGGAACTGGCGGTGCGGGTAGAACGGGTGGGCGCGGTCCTGGAGGCGCGTGCGGAGCTGGTGATCGGAGAGGTACGGGTGGGACCGCACGCGTGAAGGCGGGCTCAACCGCCGTCGACGACGACCTCACTCGAAGAACTCGAAGGACTCGAAGGACTCGAAGGGCTCGAAGGGCTCGAAGATGAAGTCAGCTGCCGTGCGGCTTGCGCAGGTCGAAGAGGTGCCGCGCGCTGTGCGCCACGAAGGATCCCTCGGCCTCGATGCGCTCGTGCAGGTCGCGCAGCCGGTCGCGGTACTCCTCGACGGTGAACCCGGGGACCATCCAGACGACCTTGCGCAGGAAGTGGACGACGGCGCCGACATCGAGGAACTCCATCCGCAGCCGCTCCGCCCGCAGACCGACGACCTCGAGCCCGGCGGCCTCGGCGTCGGCACGCTCGCGCTCGGGGTCACGGTGGCCGTAGCTCTCCTGGGGCAGCGGCCCCAGGAAGTACTCGATCAGCTCGAAGACGCTGGCGGGACCGACGTGCTGGGCGAAGTACGTGCCGCCGGGCGCGAGTACGCGGGCGATCTCGTCCCAGTGCGGCTGGACGGGGTGCCGGCTGACGACGAGATCGAAGGCGCCGTCGGCGAAGGGCAGGGGCGCGTCGTCCGGCGAGGCTACGACGGGGACACCGCGGGGCCGGAGCAGCCGGGTGGCCTCGGCGAGGTTGGGCGCCCAGCCCTCGGTGGCGACGACGAGCGGGGGCCGGCGCTCGGCCCCGCCCTGCTGGAGGGCGAAGTCCAGCACCTCCCCTCCCCCGGTCTGCACGTCCAGCGCAGCGGTGGCCTCGGCCAGCCGCCCCGCCATGGACGACGCGTACCCCCAGGACGGCCGCGCCTCGGTGGCCCGCCCCTCGAACCAGGAGAAGTCCCACCCTTCGGTGGACACGGAGGCGCCTTCGGCGAGGAGCTCGTCGAAGGTACGGGGGCGAGGCTGGGGCGGGGAGGACATGCGGGCGAATCCGTTCAACGAGCTGAGGAGACTTACGAAGATCAGGAGGACGGGGAGGAGCAGGAGGATTGCGAGGACGAGGCGGAGAAGGCGGGCTACTTCACCAGGGGCCGGACGTCCTCGGCGGCGAACCGCACGAACGCCTCCGGATCGGGCTCGTCCCCGGTCGGCTGGAGGATCACGGTGTCGGCCCCGGCCTCGGCCAACCGCCGCACCGCCTCGGCAACGGCGTCCGCGTCCCCCGCGACCCCGAGACCGGGCACGTCGGCGTCGCCCTCGGCGACCAGTTCGGCCCGCAGCCGCTCGGCCGCGCCGGACCCGGTGGCGGTGAGGAGATAGACGACGACCGTGTGCGCGTCCGTCCGCCCGGCGGCCTCCCGCCCCTCGTCGATGAGCCGCCGGGCGGACGGACGCGCACACGGTCGTCGTCTATCTC
>NZ_QHJH01000351.1 GCF_003947455.1 Streptomyces sp. WAC 04229
TCCCCCTCCTCCGCGACCCCTGGCAGGAGACCCCGGACGACACCCCGGACGAGGCCGCGGACGGCGACGCCCCGGACGCCCCGCACACCCACGACCCGCACGAGGTGACGGTCCAGCTCGACGCCGTCGTGCTCGGCGACGGTGTGCTCCACCGGGCCGACGGCGGGCACCGCGGAAAGGGCCGGGAGACGTCCGACGGGCCGGTCTTCGTCGACTCCTCCGGCCGCCGCAGCCGCCTCTACCGCCGCCTCGGCATATGCGTCGGCGTCGCCTGCGCGATCTACGCCGTCGTCATCGTCTCCACCCTGATGTCCGGCAACTCCAACGCCCCCTGGCTGCCCGTACCGGGCCAGGAGGAGGGCAAGCCCGCCGGCCAGGTCGACACCACCCCGCTGCCCTCGCGGTCCGGCCCGCCCGCCGCCACCGGCACCGGCGCCCCGCGGACCGGCCCCACCGACGGCACCGGAGCGACCGGCACCCCCGGCGCCGGAGTCCCCGCGCCCGGTACGACCGCCGGCACCGCGCCGCAGCCCGGCACGACCGCCGACTCCGGCGTGACGGATACCGGGACCGACGAGAAGCCGGTCGGCGGGGGAACGACGGACCCGGACCCCACCGCGACGACGCAGGCCCCGCCGCCCGTCACCACCGGCCCGTCCGCGTCGACGGGCGGCGGCGACACCACCGTCGACCCGACCGCGCCCACCGGCGGCGCCACCACGGGCTCCGACCCGGGCGAGGGCGGCGCCGACGCCAACGGCTCCCGCGACACGACCCCCCTCGCGGGGGCCGCCGACGCGCCCGTCGCCGCCGGTCCGGGCGGCACCACCACGTCCACGACCCTGTCCCCGGAGACCACCCTCTGATGGCATCCCGCACCCGCCGTCACGGGGCGGCGCGCAGCCCCCGTGCGGGCGTCCGCCGCCTGCCCCTGCGCCTGCTGCTCCCCCTGCTCCTCCTGGTCGCCCTGGCGGCGATGCTCATGCTGCGCGGCTACGTGCACAGCGAGATCCTCGCCGACCACCGCGTCCAGGAACCCGCGCCGACCACCCACGTGCCCGAGAAGATCCTGGAGGGCGGGCCGGTCATCGACGCCCGGGGCGGCCGCACGCAGAGCCTGAGCGTGCCCGACCACCGGCTCGTCCTCACCTTCGACGACGGCCCGGACCCGACCTGGACCCCGAGGGTGCTCGACGTGCTGAAGAAGCACGACGCGCACGCGGTCTTCTTCGTCACCGGCACCATGGCCTCCCGCTACCCGGACCTCGTCCAGCGCATGGTCGACGAGGGCCACGAGGTCGGCCTGCACACCTTCAACCACCCCGACCTCTCCCTCCAGTCCAAGAAGCGCATCGACTGGGAGCTGTCGCAGAACCAGCTGGCGATCACCGGCGCGGCCGGCGTCCGCACCTCGCTCTTCCGCCCGCCCTACTCCTCCTTCGCCGACGCCATGGACGACAAGTCCTGGCCGGTCACCGAGTACATAGGCAGCCGCGGCTACATCACCGTCGTCAACAACACGGACAGCGAGGACTGGAAGAAACCCGGCGTCGACGAGATCATCCGCCGCGCCACCCCGCACGGCGGCGAGGGCGCCATCGTCCTGATGCACGACTCCGGCGGCGACCGCCACCAGACCGTGCGGGCCCTGAACAGGTTCCTGCCCGACCTCAAGGCGAAGGGCTACGAGTTCGACAACCTCACCGAGGCCCTGGACGCGCCCAGTGCCATGACCCCGGTGACCGGCGCCGAACTGTGGAAGGGCAGGGCGTGGGTCTTCCTCGTCCAGGCCTCGGAGAAGCTCACCGACGTCCTGGTGGTCGGCCTGGCGATCATCGGCACGCTGGTCATCGGACGCTTCCTGCTGATGCTGCTGCTCTCCGGCGTCCACGCCCGCCGGGTCCGCCGCAAGGGCTTCGGCTGGGGACCGGCGGTCACCGGACCGGTGACGGTGCTGGTCCCGGCGTACAACGAGGCCAAGTGCATCGAGAACACGGTCCGTTCCCTCATGGAGAGCGACCACCCGATCGAGATCATCGTCATCGACGACGGCTCCACCGACGGAACCGCCCGGATCGTGGAGGGCCTGGGCCTGCCCGGCGTCCGGGTGATCCGCCAGCACAACGCGGGCAAGCCCGCCGCCCTCAACCGCGGCCTGGCCAACGCCCGGTACGACATCGTCGTGATGATGGACGGCGACACCGTCTTCGAACCGTCCACCGTCCGCGAACTCGTCCAGCCCTTCGGCGACCCGAGGGTGGGCGCCGTCGCCGGCAACGCGAAGGTCGGCAACAAGGACAGCCTCATCGGCGCCTGGCAGCACATCGAGTACGTGATGGGCTTCAACCTGGACCGCCGGATGTACGACATCCTCGGCTGCATGCCGACCATCCCCGGGGCCGTCGGCGCCTTCCGCCGCTCCGCGCTCGCCCCCATCGGCGGCATGAGCGACGACACGCTCGCCGAGGACACCGACGTCACCATGGCGCTGCACCGGGCCGGCTGGCGGGTCGTCTACGCCGAGAACGCGCGCGCCTGGACCGAGGCCCCGGAGTCCGTCAGCCAGCTGTGGTCCCAGCGCTACCGCTGGTCGTACGGCACCATGCAGGCCATCTGGAAGCACCGCCGCGCGGTGATCGAGAAGGGCCCCTCGGGCCGCTTCGGCCGTGTGGGGCTGCCCTTCGTCTCCCTGTTCATGGTGCTCGCCCCGCTGCTCGCCCCGCTCATCGACGTGTTCCTGCTCTACGGCATCGTCTTCGGCCCGACCCGGCAGACGATCATCGCCTGGCTGGGCGTCCTGGCCATCCAGGCGGTCTGCGCGGCCTACGCCTTCCGGCTGGACCGGGAGCGGCTGACACCGCTCATCTCGCTGCCGCTCCAGCAGATCCTCTACCGCCAGATCATGTACGTGGTGCTGCTCCAGTCCTGGATCACCGCCCTCACCGGCGGCCGGCTGCGCTGGCAGAAGCTGCGCCGCAGCGGTGGCGTGTCCGCGCCGCCCGGCTCAGGCGCCCCCGGCGTGCCCGCCCCGCGCTCCGGCGCCCTGGACGGGAGGCCGGTCGGATGACCACCCCGCCCTACGACCCCGCCCCTCCCTTCCCC
>NZ_QHJH01000352.1 GCF_003947455.1 Streptomyces sp. WAC 04229
GAGGGGGGAGAGGGGGTGAGGATGCAGGCGCTGGGCGTGCATACGTATGAACTGGTGGTGAACACTAAGGATCCGTACGGGGGGCGTCAAGGGTTCGCCCCGTCAGGCCGGGTCCCCGGTCGCGTCCGTCGTCCCGGGCGCGGTCAGGGAGCGCAGGGTGTCCATGAGTACGTGGGCCATGTTGTAGACGACGAGTTGTGCGCCCCGCCGCTCGGCGGCCCGGGCGGCGCCGAGGTCCGGCACGATCGCCATCACGGCCCGCCCGTTGGCGCGCGTCGCGTCGTGCGCCCGCGAGATCAGGGCGTCGACGACGCCGGGGTCCGGAAAGCCGCAGTCGGCGGCCAGGTCGGCGGGGCCCACCAGGACCGCGTCCACCCCCTCGGTGCCGGCGATGGCGTCGGCGGCGTCGCAGGCGCGCCGCGTCTCGACCATCGCCACGACCAGGGTCTCGCGGGACGCGGCCACATGCTCGGCCGCGCCGACCGTGCCGAACCGGCCCGCTCTGCTGTACGTGGCGAAACCGCGCTCCCCCCACGGCGGGTAGTGGCTGGCGGCCACCGCACGCCGGGCGTCCTCGCGGCTGTCGACGTGGGGGTGGATCAGGCCGGCGGCGCCCAGGTCGAGGCAGCGCAGCGCGAGGGCCGGCTCGGCCGAGCCGACGCGGACCAGGACGTCCAGTCCGTGCGCCGCCGCGGCCGTGAGGTGATGCTGGAGCAGGGTCAGGTCGGCCGGCCCGTGCTCGCAGTCGATGACGACGTAGTCGAGTCCGGCTACACCCGCCATCTCCACCAGCGTCTCCGACGGAAGCCGCAGCAGGACGCCCCGCAACCGCTCGCCGTCCGCCAGGCGCCGCTTGAGGCCGCGGCGGGGTGTGCCGCGGGCCGTCACCGGGCCACCATCCCGGCCGAGAGGTCGATGTCGGCCCCGCACAGACCGCCCATGCGCAGCATCGCGGTGACGGCCTCGCCGACCTCGTCCTCGGTCACCATCCGCCCCAGGGCGGAGCGGGCCACGAACGCCTGCTCGGCCTGGGCGGGGGAGCTGCCCGTGCGCTCTGCCTCCAGCCGGAAGTTGCGCTCCATCCGGGGGCCGGAAACGGGACCGGGGGACAGGGAGTTCACCATGACGCCGTGCGGTCCCGCCTCGGCGGCCAGCGTGGTGGTGAGCCCGATGACCGCCATCTTCGAGGCGCAGTAGGGAGTGCGCCGCGCCAGCGGGCGTTTGCCGGAGACCGAGGCGATGTTCACGATGTCGCCGGTGCCCCGCGCGGTCATGGCGGGCAGGAAGGCCCGGCACATCAGGAACACCCCGCGCACGTTCACGTGGAAGACCTCGTCCCACTCCCGCGGGTCGATCTCGGTGAGCGGTGCCACCGGCCCCGCCGTACCGGCGTTGTTGACCAGGATCGAGATCTCCTCGCCGGCCAGGTCGTGGGCGAGTTCCGCGACCTGTTCGGGGCTGGAGACGTCGCAGACGCGGTGCGAGACGTCCGGGCCGAGACGGTCGGCGGTCTCCGCGAGCCTGGTCCCGTCGCGACCCGTGATCACCACCCGTGCCCCGTCGGCGACCAGCTGCCGTGCGATGCTCCGGCCGAGGCCGCCGCCTCCCCCCGTGACCAGAGCGGTACGCCCGGCCAACGGCGCGGTGGGTGCGGCCGGCGCCGCGGTACGGGGGCTCACGCGGCGCCCTCCTCGTTCCAGGGCAGGCCGCCCCGGCCGTACTTGGCGGCACGCACGTCGCCGGAGCGGGCGTGCCCCTCGAACAGCTCGACGCGCGCGGCCCGGCCGCACACCTCGCCGAGCAGCGCGGAGGACGCGGTGTCGGTGACCTCCTGGTAGGTGACCGTCTTGAGGTACTTGCCGACCCACAGACCGCCGGTGTAGCGGGCGGCGCCGCGGGTGGGCAGGACGTGATTGGTGCCGATGACCTTGTCGCCGTAGGAGACGCAGGTCCCCTCCCCGAGGAAGAGGGCGCCGTAGTCCCGCATCCTGTCCAGGGCCTGGCGCGGGTTCTCGGTCAGCACCTCCACGTGCTCGCTCGCGTAGGAGTCGGCGATCCGGAAGGCGTCGTCGAGGCTGTCGGCGACCACGATCTCGCCGTGGTCGCGCCAGGCCGGTCCGGCGAAGTCCCGGGTGGGCAGGCCGGACAGCAGGCGCTCGATGTGCCGCTCGGCCTCGCGGCCCAGTTCCTCGGACGTGGTGACCAGCACGGCGGGGGAGTCCGGGCCGTGCTCCGCCTGCGACAACAGGTCGACGGCCACCACGAAGGGGTCCGCGTGCTCGTCGGCGATCACCAGGATCTCGGTGGGTCCGGCGAACAGGTCGATGCCGACCTCGCCGAACAACTGCCGCTTGGCCTCCGCCACGTACGCGTTACCGGGCCCGGCGAGCATCGGCACGCGCTCGATGGTCTCGGTGCCCACGGCCAGCGCCGCGACGGCCTGGACGCCGCCCAGCAGATGAATCTCGTCGGCGCCCGCCAGGTGCATGGCCGCGACCGTCGCGGCCGGGATCTCGCCCCGGATCGGCGGGGTGCAGGCGGCGACCCGGGGGACGCCCGCCACCTTGGCGGTCACGATCGTCATGTGCGCCGACGCGGTCAGCGGGTAGCGCCCGCCGGGTACGTACGCGCCGGCGCCGGACACGGGGACGTGCCGGTGGCCGAGGCGGACGCCGGGCAGCGTCTCGATCTCGACGTCGGCCAGCGCGTCACGCTGGGCCTGTGCGAACGTGCGGACCTGGTCCTGCACGAAGCGGATGTCGTCCAGGACGGTGCCGGGCACCTGGGAGACGATCCGGCGGATCTCGTCGAGGGAGAGGCGGAACGACTCGGGGCTCCAGTCGTCGAACTTCTCGGAGTACCGGCGTACGGCGTCGTCGCCGTGCTCGCGGATGTCGTCGAGGATGACGCGGACGCGCTCGGCGACGTCCGCCCGGGCCGCGGTCACTCGGGCGGCGGGCACGGGAGACTTGAGGTGTCGGGGCATGGCGGCTCACTTCCAGTGGGTGAAGGGGTGGGGTGGCAGGTCGTTCAGGAGGGGGT
>NZ_QHJH01000353.1 GCF_003947455.1 Streptomyces sp. WAC 04229
CTCCGGGGGCCGGGGACGGCGGGGGGACCGTTGCCCGATCCGTCCGTCACCGTGCCGGACGCCGACGCGAAGCGGTCGTCCAGGGAATCCGGTGCGGCCGTGGGGCCGGTGTCGTCGGTGGAGTCGTCGTACAGCTGCCCCCACCAGTCGTCCTCAGGACCGGTGGGCCTTCCCCCCTGCTGACTCATGCTCCTGATTGTCCACCGAAGAAGCGGGATGGAAACGGGGCATCGGGAATTTCCGGCGGACCGGCACGCGCCGGGCGGCGTGTCGCGGGACGGCTGGAACAAGGTTGCGAGGCGGAGTGGCCGAGCGGTCCCACCCCCCACGGGAGAACCGCTCGGCGTCGCCACCTTGGCAGAGTGACCGGCGGTACGGCGATGATGTGCGGAGGCGGGTTTGCGCCGTGGCCGTTTTCCGCCACGGACGCTGGTTTCTCGGGGAGGGACGACGGCTGATGCTGGGAGTGCTGGGGCTGGAGGACACGCACGAGTCGGCGTACCGGGCGCTCGTGTCCCTGGGCGCCGCCGACGTGCCCGACCTGGCCAGGCGGCTGGCGCTGGGTGAGCGGGACACCGAGCACGCGCTGCGCAGGCTGGAGCAGAACGGTCTGGCCGCCCAGTCCTCGGGCCGCCCCGGCCGCTGGGTCGCCGCGCCGCCGGGCGTGGCGCTGGGCGCGCTGCTCACCCAGCAGCGGCACGAACTGGAGAAGGCGGAGCTGGCGGCGGCGCTGCTGGCCGAGGAGTACCGGGCGGCGGCGGCCGAGCCGGCGGTGCACGATCTGGTGGAGGTGGTGACCGGCGGCGCGGCGGTCGCCCAGCGCTTCCTCCAGCTCCAGCTGGGCGCGACCGAGGAGGTGTGCGCGCTGGTCACCGGCAACCCGGTCGCCGTCACCGGCATGGAGAACGACGCGGAGGAGCAGGCCACCGGCCGCGGTGTCCGCTACCGGGTGGTGGTCGAGCGGTCGGTGCTGGACCAGCCGACCGGCATCGTCGAGCTGAGCGCCGCGCTGGGCCGGGACGAGCAGGTGAGGGTGGTGGACCGGGTGCCGACCAAGCTGGTGGTCGCCGACCGGGCGCTCGCCCTGGTGCCGCTCACCGCGCGCTCCGCGGAGCCCGCCGCGCTGGTGGTGCACGCCAGCGGGCTCCTGGAGCTGCTGTCGGGCCTGTTCGAGGCGGTGTGGCGGGAGGCGCTGCCGCTGCGCCTGGGCGCCTCCGGCGTGACCGAGCACGGCCCGGAAGGCCCCGACGGCACCGATCTGGAGATCCTCTCCCTGCTGCTGGCGGGGCTGACCGACGCCAGCGTCGCCAAGCAGCTCGACCTGGGCCTGCGGACCGTACAGCGCCGGGTGAAGCGCCTGATGGAACTGACCGGGGTCACGACCCGGCTCCAGCTGGGCTGGCACGCGTACGAGAGGGGCTGGGTCGCCAGGAAGGGCTGACCCCCGGCGGGCCGCTCCCGGCCTCGGCCCCGCGCCGGACATCTGCGGACCGGGCCGGACTCCGGCACCCTGGACAGATGGGAGCGTGGGACCTCCTGCTGACCGGCCTGGTCATTCTGCTCGGGCTGTGCGGCGTCCTGATTCCCGGCGTGCCCGGGGCGTGGCTGGTGTGGGCCGGGGTCCTGTGGTGGGCGCTGAAGGATCCGCAGACGCTGGCGTGGGCCGTGCTCGTCGGTGCCACCGTCGTCCTGCTGCTGGCCCAGGCGGTGCGCTGGGCGCTGCCGACCCGCAGGCGCCGCCGGGACGAGGCGATGCGCCGGCTCACCGCGTACGGCGGCGCGGGCGCGGTGATCGGCTTCGTCCTGGTCCCGGTGCTCGGCGCGGTCCCCGGCTTCATGGGCGGCATCTACCTCGCCGAGCGGCTGCGGCTGGGCGGGCACGGCGAGGCGAAGGCGGCGCTGCGGACGGCGATGCGCTCGGGCGGCGCCGACGTACTGGCGGAGCTGTTCGCCTGCCTGCTGATCACCGGGGCGTGGGTGGGGGCGGTACTGGCCGGCGGCTAGGACCGGCCGAAGCCGTCCCGGAGGATTCCCTCCAGGGTGAGCAGCCGGGTCTTGCGGTCCAGGCCGCCCGCGTATCCGGTCAGGGAGCCGTCGGCGCCGATCACCCGGTGGCAGGGGCGCAGGATGAGCAGCGGATTGGCGCCGATCGCGCCGCCGACGGCGCGGACCGCGGGCCGGGAGGCACCGATGCGCGCCGCGATCTCGCCGTACGTGGTGGTCGCCCCGTAGGGAACGTCGTCGAGGGCGGCCCACACCCGTTCCCGGAAGGCGGTGCCCTCGGCGCGCAGCGGCAGCCGGAACTCCGTCAGCTCCCCGGCGAAGTAGGCGGCGAGCTGCTCCTCGGCCGCCCGGAAGGGCCCGGTGTCGTGCCGCCAGCCGTCCTGGACGCTCCGGCCGCCCTTCTGCCCGGGCACGGACAGCGAGGTGAGCGCGCCGTCCGGGGCCGCGGTGAGGAGCAGCGGTCCGACGGGGCTGCCGGTCTCGGTCCAGTACGTCACGGACGTGCCGGTGGTGGTCGTGGTCATCGGTCCTGCTCCCAGTCTCCTGCGGCGCGCAGGTGGTTCACGGCGTACGAGCGCCAGGGGCGCCAGCTGTCGGGCACGGTCGGGTCGGGCGGGGCGGTGTCGGGGTCGCCGAGGGCGCGGGTGCGGACGACGGCGGCCGTCCGGGCGTCCATGCCGGGCACGGCGAGCAGGGCGCGTTCGGCGTCGTCCCGGTCGGCGCCCGGGTCCAGGCGTACGGTGCCGTCGGCGAGGGCGGCGGCGAGCGCGCCCACGGGGCCGTCCGGCTCGGCGGCGGCGAGGACCGCCGGTTCGGGGAAGAGGTGGGTGAGGGTGCCGCAGGGCGCGTCGAGGGCCTTGCCGTACCGCTGGACCAGCCGCTCGGCGGCCGCGCGCCCGGCCAGGGCCCGGAGGGCGAGTTCGTCGGGGTCGGCGGTGCCGGGTGAGCGCAGCCCGGGGCGGGCTTCGACCAGGGGGGCGA
>NZ_QHJH01000354.1 GCF_003947455.1 Streptomyces sp. WAC 04229
GCCGAAGGGCCTCAGCGGACCGACCCTGGAACGCGTCACGAGCGCCCTGCGCGGCTCGGAGGAGGGCCTGACGGCGGCCGGGGTCGCCGAGGCGGTGGGCATCTCCCGCATCACGGCCCGGCGTTACCTGGAGCACCTGGTGGACGCCGGGCGGGCGGGGCGGAGTCCGCAGTACGGGCAGGTGGGGCGACCGGAGTTGGTCTATCGGTGGGTACGGGGCCGGTAGCGGGCCGGCCGCCGACGCCCCCGGCGCGCGCTCACGCCGCCCTCGCGTACCGCACCACCTGCGAGGCGAGCCCCGCCACCGCGAGCGCCTCCAGCGCCGAGACCCCGACGAGCAGGCCTCCGACGTCGCCGTGGGACCAGAAGACGACCAGCGCGGCCAGCGGTACCGCGCAGAACGCCGTCAGGTCGATCACGGTCTGGGTCGCCTTGCGGGACCGGCGCCGGGTGTCGCCGCGGTGGTACGCCTCCCACCCGAACGTCGTGAAACCGGCCCCGTGGGCCGCGAGGGCGGCCAGCCGAGGGCCCAGATCGTCCCGGACGTAGAGCCCGATCGCGGAGATCTTCTCGTCGTTGACGAGGTAGGTCCACCCGAGGACGACGCACACCGGCGGCAGCGCCAGGAGCATCGAGGGCTGCTTCGCCTGGGCCGTCGCGGCGATGACGGCCGCCACGACGGCGAGTGTCACGTAGAGGAGATTGTCCCGGAACCCGATCCTCGCCCTCTGCTCGCTCTTCACGCTCTCGTACTCGGCGAGCAGCAACTGCCCGACGGTGACGTCCTGTTCCGGCACTCGAACCCCTTCTCCCAGCGGTAACTTATGACTATGCCGGACATCCAGCCCACCGCTCTGGTCCTGACCGCACTCCCCCTCGAATACGCCGCCGTCCGCGCGCACGTCGAGGAGCGGGAGGAGCTGGTGCACCGGGGCGGGACCCGCGTCGAACGGGGTCGGCTGCCGGGCACCTCCTGGCACGTCGCCCTCGCCGAACTGGGCATGGGCGCCGAGCAGGCCGCCGCACTCAGCACCCAGCTCATCAACTGGCTGCGCCCCGAGACCGTGTTCTTCGTCGGAGTCGCCGGCAGCCTGAAGGACGACGTCGAGATCGGCGACGTCGTCGTGGGCACGCAGGTGTACGAGATCCACGGGGGCAAGCAGACGCCCGAGGGTTTCCTGGTCCGGCCGAAGGCACTGCCGGGCTCGCACGCCCTGGAGCAGGCGGCGCGTTCCGCGGTGCGGGACATGCCAGGCGTACGGGCGCACTTCATGCCGATCGCCACGGGGGACGTCGTCCTGGCCGACGCGGCGTCTGAGATCGCCCGGTTCATCCGCCGGAACTACAACGACGCGGGCGCGATCGAGATGGAGGGCTCCGGGGCGCTCCGGGCGGCCCACCTGAACGGCCAGTTGCCCGCCCTGGTGGTCCGGGGCATCAGCGACCGGGCCGACGCCGGCAAGCACAAGGCCGACGCCTCGGGCTCGCAGCAGCGCGCCGCCGCGCAGGCCGCGTCGGTGACGGCCGCGCTACTGCACAAGCACCGGCCCCGCGAGGGCTCCTCCGGCGCCTCCGACTCCGAGGAGGGGCCCCAACAACGCGGCGACGGCGGGGCGACGTACGCCGGAGACCACATCGACTTCCGGGGCGGCACCTTCCCCGGGCCCGTCACCGGCAGCCGAGGGTAGGAACGCCAGGGTCACCCCTCACGGCCCCGTACCGCGAGCGACCGCCACGCTCCCGCCCCGCCCGCTGGGCTTCACCGGCCGGTCGGCGGAGCTGGACCGCCTGCTGCCGCACCTCTCCCCCGGCGAGGACGACACAGCGGCACTGCCCGTGCTCATCTTCGCCGTCACGGGCATGGGCGGCGTCGGCAAGACCGCGCTGGCGGTGGAGGCCGCGCACCGGGCCCTGGCGCGGGGCTGGTTCCCGGGCGGGACGCTCTTCGTGGACCTGCGCGGGTACGACGAGACCCCGGTCACCGCGGATCAGGCGGTACTGGCGCTGCTCGACGCACTCGGCGTACGGGACGGGGAACTGCCCCCGACGACGGACCGCCAGTACGACGCGTACCGCGCGCTGCTCGTCGAGCGACGGGACCGCATGCTGCTGATCCTGGACAACGCCTCGGATCCCGCCCAGTACCTTCCGCTGCTGCCCGGCACGGACCATCACCGGGTGCTCATCACCTCCCGGGACCGTCCAGACGCACTTCCGCTACGCGTGATCGACCTGGAAAAACTCGATCCGGACGAATCCGTCGCCCTCGTGACTCGCGCCCTGCACGACACCGACGAACGGGACGAACGTCCGGTGCGTGAACCCGGTGCCTTGCGTGAACTGGCGGATCTGTGCGGCCACCTGCCGCTTGCCCTCCAGATCGCGGCGGGGGTGCTGCGTCGGCGTCGCCATCGGGACATCGCGTCTCTGGTGGCTGAGATCCGGGAGGCCGGGGACGCGACGGCCGTCCTCGACCACGGCAGCCCCGGAACCGACCTCTTCGGACGCCCGCTCGCCCTGCGGCCGGTGTTGGAAACCTCCTATCGTCGGCTGCCGCCCGACCAGGCCCGACTGCTGCGCTTACTGTGTCTTGCGCCTGGCCCGGAGACCGGCACGGAGGCCATTGCGGCTCTTGCCGATCTCCCTATCGAGTCCGCGCTGTCGCTGCTGGAAGATCTGGCCGCCAGATGTCTGGTCACCTCAGTCAAAAGCGACCCGGAAACGCCTTCCGTCATGCGGTGGCACTTGCACGATTTGGTGCGGGTGTTCGGGGCCAGTGTGGTGACGGGGGATGAGGCTTGGCGGCGGGAGGGGGAGGCGGCGCGGATGCGGATGCTTGGCTTCTATTTCCAGCGAGCGCATGCGGCCGATGCCCGGTTGCGGTGGCTGCCGGGACTGAAGGAGCCGGGGCGGTTCGGGGACCGGGGGGAGGCGTTGGCGTGGCTGGACGGTGAGCGGGCGGGGCTCATCGC
>NZ_QHJH01000355.1 GCF_003947455.1 Streptomyces sp. WAC 04229
GCGTGTGGGGGCGGCGGATCGCGAGAGGTGCCTGGCGGTGACGGACCGCGCGAGGCGCCTGGCGGTGACGGACCGCGAAAGGCACCCGGCGGTGACGGACCGCGAGAGGCGCCCGGCGGTGGTGGAGCGCGGGCCGGTGACCCGCACCCGCCCGTGCCCCGGCCGGCCGTCGCCCCGGAGGGCAGGGCCCTGGCCCGCCGGGCCGTCGCCGCCGGGAGCGTGCTGCTCGCCAACCGGGGTGTCCTGCCCCTGGACCCCGGAGGGCTGCGCACGGTCGCCGTGATCGGCGCGCACGCCGCCCGGACCCGTACGCAGGGCGGTGGCAGCGCCGGTGTCTTCCCACGGGAGGAGGTGTCCGTCCTCGACGGCATCCGGGACGCGCTGCGCGGCCCTGCCCGCGTCGTCCACGTCCCGGGCCCCCGTCCGGACGGTCCCGCGCCCCCGCTGGACCACGACGCGTGCACCGACCCGCGCTCCGGGCTGCCCGGCGTACTGCTCAGGATGCTGGACGCCGACGGCCGCGAGCTGTACGCCGAACGACGGCGCGGGGGGCGCCTGCTGGAGCCCCGGCTCGTGCCGGGCGCACACACCGTCGAGATCAGCGCCCGCCTGCGCCCCCGTACCGCGGGCCGCTGGACGCTGGGCGTGGCCGGCTTCGGCCGGATGAGCCTCGTCCTGGACGGACGGCCCCTGCTGGCCGGCGACTTCCCGCCGCCGACCGACGATCCGGCGGTGGTCCACGTCAACCCGCCCGCCCAGTACGCCGAGGCCGACCTCGCCGTCGGCCAGGACGCCCTGCTCGTGGCCCGCCGCGAGCTGGCCCCCGGCACCGGCCGGGCGACGGTCGTCAGCGCGGCGCCGCCCGCCCCGGACGCCGCCGCGTCACTCGCCGACGCGGCCCGCGCGGCCGCCGCGGCGGACGCGGCGATCGTGGTCGTGGGCACCACCGAGCACGGTGAGTGCGAGGGCTACGACCGTACGGCCCTCACACTCGGCGCCACCCAGGACGCGCTGGTCCGCGCCGTCGCCGCAGGCAATCCGCGTACCGTGGCGGTCGTCAACAGCGGTGGCCCGGTGGAACTCCCCTGGCGCGACGTGGTGGGCGCGGTACTGCTCGCCTGGTTCCCGGGCCAGGAGGGCGGCGGCGGACTGGCCGACGTGCTCTTCGGGCACACGGAGCCGGGCGGACGGCTGCCCACCACCTGGCCGGCCGTCCTCGCCGACGCCCCGGTCACCCGCACGCGACCGGCCGACGGCCGCCTCCACTACGACGAGGGCCTGCACATCGGCCACCGCGGCTGGCTGCGCCACGGGCGCACGCCCGCCTACTGGTTCGGGCACGGACTGGGCTACACGGCCTGGACCTACGAGGATCTGACCGTCCCGCCCGAGGCCCGGGCGGAAGACGACCTGACCGTGCGGGTGCGGGTGCGCAACACCGGCGCGCGGGCCGGGCGGGAGGTCGTCCAGGTGTACCTCGCCCGGCCGGGGTCCGCGGTCGAGCGCCCCGTGCGCTGGTTCGCCGGGTACGCGGCCGTCCGCGCACGGCCGGGGGAGACCGTGACGGCGACGGTGCGGGTCCCGGCGAGGGCGCTGCGCCACTGGTGCGTCGAGGAGCGTGCCTGGCGGACGGAGGAGGGCCGCTGGCGGGTGCTGGCGGGCCGGTCGGCGGGCCAGGTGCCGCTGGTCGCGGACCTGGAGGTGAGGGGCCCGGGCGCCGGACGAAGGTGAGGGAGAGCGCTCTACCACGCGCCCGACCTCGCCGGTTAGGGTGCGGGCATGAGCAGACAGGCCCCGACCCTGGAGGACGTGGCCCGGGAGGCGGGCGTCTCCCGGGCCACCGTCTCACGGGTGGTCAACGGCGTTCGCAACGTGGACCCCGCCATCCAGGACCTGGTCCGCCGGGCCATCGAACGGACCGGGTACGCCCCCAACCAGGCCGCCAGGCAGCTGGTCACCCGGCGCACCACGACCGTGGCCCTGGTCGTCTCCGGCGCGGGCGACGCCTCGGACACCGAGCAGAACGCGTTCGCGACCCGGGTGTTCGCCGACCCGTTCTTCGGCCGTGTCGTCGGCGGCGTTGTCGGGCACCTGCGGCCGCGCTCGATGCACCCGGTGCTGATGTTCGCCGAGACGCCCGAGGCGCGGCAGGAGGTGGTGGCATACCTCAGGCAGGGCGGCGCGGACGGCGCCCTGGTCGTGTCCACCCACCCCGACGACCCGCTGCCCGCCCTGCTCGCCGGAGCCGGACTGCCGGCGGTGCTGTTCGCCCGGCCGGGGCGCCCGGTGCCGCTCAGCTACGTCGACCTCGCCCACCGCGACGGCGGGCGGCTGGCCGCCGAGCACCTGCTGGAGCGGGGCTGCCGGAGGATCGCGACCGTCACGGGGCCGCTGGCCGTCGCGGCGAGCCAGGAGCGGCTGGCCGGCTTCCGCGACACCCTCGCCCGGCACGGGCACCCGTACGTCCCGGTGGCCGAGGGCGGCTTCACCGTCGACAGCGGCATGGCGGCGGCGGCTTCGCTGCTGGCCGGACACCCGGACCTGGACGGCCTGTTCACCGCCAACGACCTGATGGCGCAGGGCGCCGTCCAGGTGCTGCGCGACCACGGCCGCCGGGTGCCGCGGGACGTCGCGGTCATCGGCTTCGACGACTCCAGCGTGGCCGTCACCTGCCGGCCCCGGCTGACCACCGTCCGCCAGCCGGTGGAGGAGATGGCGGCCACGATGGCCCGCCTCCTCGACGAACACATCAGGGGCGAGCGCACCGCGCCGACGTCGGTGATCTTCGATCCGGAACTGGTGGTGCGGGACTCGGCGTAGGCGTCACCGCGCCGTCCCGGGCGCCCGTTCACTCCCCCGCGCCGTCACGTCCCCTGCGCCGTCACGCTCCGTGTCGCCCGCCCCCGCGCCCGGGTGCAGCCCGCCCGGCCCCAGTCCTCATC
>NZ_QHJH01000356.1 GCF_003947455.1 Streptomyces sp. WAC 04229
GCCCCCGGGGCCCCCGCCCCCGAGTCCGCAGCCTGCGTGCCCACGTCGAGTCCTCGTCGTCCCCGGTGGCGCCGGTCACCCGCGTCTCCGCCGGGTGCCGCGTCCGAGCCCACTCCTGCGCGCCCTTCACACGCTCACCTCGCGGCAGGCCCGGTAGAAGTCCTGCCAGCCGTCGCGCTCCCGGACGACCGTCTCCAGGTACTCCTGCCAGATGACGCGGTCGGTGGCGGGATCGCGGACGACCGCGCCGAGGATGCCCGCGGCGACGTCGCCGGGCCGCAGCACCCCGTCACCGAAGTGGGCGGACAGCGCCAGCCCGCCGGTGACCACGGAGATCGCCTCGGCCGTGGACAGCGTGCCGCTGGGCGACTTCACCTTGGTACGCCCGTCGCCCGTCAGCCCGTCGCGCAGCTCGCGGAAGACGGTGACGACGCGGCGGATCTCCTCGATACCGCCGGGGGTCGGGGGCAGGTCGAGGGAGCGGCCGATCTGGTCGACGCGGCGCGTGACGATCTCGACCTCGGCCTCGGCGCTCTCGGGCAGCGGCAGCACCACGGTGTTGAAGCGGCGGCGCAGGGCGCTGGACAGGTCGTTGACCCCGCGGTCGCGGTCGTTGGCGGTGGCGATCAGGTTGAAGCCGCGGACGGCCTGCACCTCCTGGCCCAGCTCCGGTATCGGCAGGGTCTTCTCCGACAGGATGGTGATCAGGCTGTCCTGCACGTCGGCGGGGATGCGGGTCAGCTCCTCCACCCGCACGGTCGCGCCGTCCGTCATGGCCCGCATGACGGGACTGGGCACGAGGGCGTCGCGGCTCGGGCCGTGGGCGAGGAGTCTCGCGTAGTTCCAGCCGTAGCGGATCGCCTCCTCCGGGGTGCCGGCGGTGCCCTGCACCAGCAGGGTGGAGTCGCCGCTGACGGCCGCCGCGAGGTGCTCGGACACCCAGGTCTTCGCGGTGCCGGGCACGCCGAGCAGGAGCAGGGCGCGGTCGGTGGCGAGCGTGCTGACGGCCACCTCGACGACGCGGCGCGAGCCCACGTACTTCGGGGTGATCACGGTGCCGTCGGGCAGGGTGCCGCCCAGCAGATAGGTCGCGACGGCCCAGGGCGACAGCTTCCACCGCGCCGGGCGCGGACGGTCGTCCTGCGCGGCCAGCGCGGCCAGTTCGGCCCCGAAGGCCTGCTCGGCGTGGGGCCGCAGCCTCTCCACCCCGGACATCGCTTCCACGGACACAGGCATGGCTGATTCCCCCTCCAGCTCGGCCGGTTCGATCTGTCATCCACGGTGCACCACGCCACTGACAATCGCTCTGAACTGCGAAAACGCCTTGTCTGAGGGCGTTGTCAGTGGGAGGACCTACCTTCGATGCCATGACTCAGCAGGGGGAGCGCTGGACCGCGGATCAGGTGCTGGCACTGGCGCCTGACGCCGCGTCACGTGCGGCGGGCGGCAGGTTGGGGGCGGCCGGTCCGTGGTCCGAGGTGGGGAGTTCCGTCGAGGGGGCGGTGTGGGGGCTGTGCAAGGGGAGCGGCAGCGAGCCGTACCGGACGGTCGTCGACGTCGCGGACGGGTCCGGGCCCGCGTACCGGTGCGCGTGCCCGAGTCCCAAGGTCCCGTGCAAGCACGCGCTGGGGCTGCTGCTGCTCTGGTCGGGCGGGGGCGTCGCGGTGCCCGGGGCGGCAGTGCCCGAGTGGGCGGAGCGGTGGCTCGCCGGACGACGCGAGCGCGCGGAGAGGAGAGAGGGGACGGGCGCGGCGGACTCGCCGCCCGGGCGGGGGTCCGGGACCGCTGATCCGGAGGCGGCGCGGCGCCGGGCCCTGCAGCGGGCCGGGCGGATCACCGCGGGCGCGACGGAGCTGGAGCAGCGGCTGACGGACCTGATGCGCGGCGGTCTGGCCGGCGCGGAGCAGGCGGGCTACGGCCTGTGGGAGGAGTCGGCCGCCCG
The DNA here is from genome assembly GCF_003947455.1 of Streptomyces sp. WAC 04229. GTDB lineage: Bacteria > Actinomycetota > Actinomycetes > Streptomycetales > Streptomycetaceae > Streptomyces. Next base: position 1,943 of record NZ_QHJH01000356.1, read on the forward strand.
CATGGTCGACGCCCAGGCCCCGGGTCTGGCCGCACGCGTGCGGGAGCTGGGCTCCATACCGTCGTCGGGCCCCGGCTGGCCGGTCCGGCTGCTGGAGGAGTGCGCCCTCCTCCACCTGCTCGACCAGGGCTGGCTGCGGCGCGAGAGCCTGCCCGACGGGCTGGCGGCGACCGTCCGTTCGCGCGTGGGTCTGCCGGCCTCCGCGGACGGTCCGCCGGTGCGGGACCACTGGCTGGTTCTCGCCCAGTACGACACCGCGGACGCGCGGCTGACGACCCGTCGCATCTGGCTGTACGGCGCGGAGACGGACCGGACCGCGCTGCTCCTCTCCTACGGGGCCGCGGGCAGGGCACCGGAGTTGGCGCTGCCGGTGGGGCTGACGCTGGAGGCCGAGGTGTCGGCGTATCCGGGCGCCGGACAGCAGCGGGCGGCTCTGGGGCGGCGGTTCGGGCAGGCGGCGCCCACGGAGACCCGCCCGAGAGGAGTGACCACGTCCAGAGCCGCCGCGCGGTTCGGCGAGGCCCTCCGCGACGACCCGTGGCTGGACTCGGTGCCGTTGACGCTGGGGCGCGTCGTCCCGGTGCCGGACGGCGACGCGTGGCAGCTGGCGGACGCCGACGGCGACACCGCGCTGCCGCTCGTACCGGGCGCCGGAAACCGGGCGGGCATCTGGCGGCTGGCCGCACTGTCGGGCGGCGCGCCCGTCACGGTCTTCGGCGAGTGCGGCCACCGGGGTTTCACTCCGCTGACGGCCTGGCCGACCGGCCCCGGTCCGGCGGCTGCGGGCGCGGGACGCCCCCGTTCCGGCCCCGGGCGGGGCAGTGCAGGGGCACCGCCGGACCGGGGCCGGTCGGCCAGGCCGTCAGCGGAGTGAAACCCCGGTGGCCGCACTCGCCGAAGACCGTGACGGGCGCGCCGCCCGACAGGGCGGCCCGCCGCCAGAAGCCCGGCCGGCTTCCGGCGCCCGGTAC
>NZ_QHJH01000357.1 GCF_003947455.1 Streptomyces sp. WAC 04229
CCGTATCCGCATCGCCGCCGACGGCGAGATCCTCGTCGCCGGCGAGCAGGTCCTGCACGGCTACTGGGACCCCCAGGCGGGCGGCGTCGTCCCGGCCGCCCCCGACGGCTGGTTCGCCACCGGCGACCTCGGCTCCCTCGACGACGACGGCTACCTGACCATCACCGGCCGCAAGAAGGACCTGCTGGTCACCTCCGGCGGCAAGAACGTCTCCCCGGCCGTCCTGGAGGACCGTCTGCGCAGCCGCCCGCCCGTCGCGCAGTGCCTCGTCGTCGGCGACAACCGCCCCTTCGTCGGCGCCCTGATCACCCTCGACCCGGACGCCGTCGCCCACTGGCTGTCGGTGCGCAAGCTGCCCGCCGACACCCCGATGTCCGAGGTCGTACGGGACGAGAGGATGCGGGCCGACGTCCAGAAGGCCGTGGACCACGCCAACGCGGCGGTCTCCCGGGCCGAGTCGATCCGCGCATTCCGGCTGGTCGAGGGCGAGTTCACCGAGGAGAACGGGCTGCTGACCCCGTCGCTGAAGGTGAAGCGGCACGCGGCCGTCGCGGCGTACGCGGACGCCATCGAGGCCCTGTACGCGCCGCCCGGGCGCTGACACGCGAAAGGGGCGGACCGCCGTCTGCCCGGCGGCCCGCCCCTCGGCCGATGTCAGCCCTTGCCGCCCTCGCCGTTCGCCGACAGGATCGACACGTCCTCCAGCAGGTGGGCCAGCGCGCCGTCGCGCTTGGTCTGCGTGGAGTTCTCCGCGCACTGCTGGTTCAGGTCGTCCGACAGGACCGGGATGTCCTGGATCGGGATCAGTCCGACGACGCTGACCGGGATGTCGCTGACCGCGATGCACGGCTTGTTGAACGACCCCTGGATGAGCGCCATCTGCGGGCTCATGTTGCCGTGGGTCGCCGAGTTGCCGAAGTACTGCGAGGCCCCGTTCCCGTTGGCCGAGACGGGCCCGCTGTCGTCGCCGATCGCCATCGCCTGCGGGGCCGCGGCAGCGGAGGCGCCCATGACGGAGGCGGCGATCGCCGCGTAGGCGGCTACCTTCTTGATCACTGGCCAGTCCTTTCTGAGGAAACCCCGTCCACCGGAGCGCACTGGTCAACTCCACGAGTCCGGCCGGGTTTCTCCCGTTCACTCGGTCGGCGGACACGGGAAGCCCGTACGGCTCCTTGATTCCACCGGTATTCCGGCGATCCGACTGGCCCATTTCGGGATCCGGTGGAGGCCCAACCGGGTGAACGCCCGAAACCAATCATCGCGCACCGGGTTGATGAGGCCGTAGGACAGTGCGTCGCTACGACGAAAGGAACGCGAAGTGCTCAAGAAGGCAATGGTCGCCGCGGCGGCTGCCGCTTCTGTGATCGGTATGTCGGCTGCCGCCGCTCCTCAGGCTCTTGCCATCGGGGACGACAACGGGCCGGCCGTGGCCAACGGCAACGGCGCCAAGTCGGCGTTCGGCAACTCGGCGACCAAGGGCGACATGAGCCCGCAGCTGTCGCTGGTCGAGGGCACGCTGAACAAGCCGTGCCTGGGCGTCGAGGACATCAACGCCGCCGTCATCAACCTCGTGCCGGTCCAGGACATCAACGTCCTGTCGGACGACCTGAACCAGCAGTGCGCGGACAACTCCACGCAGGCCAAGCGGGACGGCGCCCTGTCGCACGTCCTGGAGGACCTTTCGGTTCTGTCGGCGAACGGCGAGGGCGGGCGCTGAGTCTCCCGCCCAGCCCGGGCGGCCCGCTGACCTCCCCGTGGGCCGCCCGGTCGTTCCCGGCCCGGGGTTTCGCCGAGCAGCGGTTGACATCGTCGCTCTTCTGGGGGAATGGCCGGGCCGTGTCGTGAGGCATCCGAGTGAATTTCGGGGTGTCCCACGTTCGGTAGTTGCTCCGGCCGTCAATTCCTCGTTTGCAGGCTGCAGGTCATGGTGCGAGCCGTCAATGCTGTGCTCGCGCGGCTTTTCGGCCGCCATTCAGGCATGACCGCAGAGAAGGGAAAGTTCATGAAGAAAACCGCTGCCGTCGTCGCGGGCGCGATCATGGCTCTCGGCATGGCCGCCCCGGCCTTCGCCGACGCCGACGCCCAGGGCGCTGCGATCGGCTCCCCGGGCGTCCTGTCCGGCAACGTCGTCCAGGTTCCCGTCCACGTTCCCGTCAACGTGTGCGGCAACAGCATCAACGTCGTTGGTCTGCTGAACCCGGCGTTCGGCAACGAGTGCGAGAACGACTGACGTCGTTCCGCACCGACCGGCTGCGTCACGGCCGGCCTCGGCCAGCTTGTTTGGTTCGGGGCCGGCTCTTCCCCTTTCCGCAGCCTGTCCTCCGGATCGTTCTCCAGCCATCTCTACAAGCAGGAAGACAACGAGAGTGCGACAGACTCTGAGCAGGGGGATGGTCGCGGCTGCCGCCGCGACGGGCATCCTTTCCCTGTGCGGCAGCCCCGCCCTGGCCGACTCGAACGCGGACGGAGCCGCCAAGAACTCGCCGGGCGTCGCGTCCGGCAACGCCCTCCAGGCCCCGGTCGACGTGCCGGTGAACGTCTGCGGCAACACGGTCGACGTGATCGCGGCGCTCAACCCCGCCTTCGGCAACGAGTGCGAGAACGACTCGGACGAGCAGAAGAAGAGCGGCTCCGGCGCGGACGCGTCCGTGGCGTCCGACACCGACGCTGCCGACACCGACGCTTCCGGCACCGACGGGAGCAGGGCCGACGCGAGCGCCGCCGCCGTGGGTTCGCCGGGCGTCGGCTCCGGCAACGCCCTCCAGCTCCCGATCGAGGTGCCGGTCAACCTCTGCGGCAACACGGTCGACGTGATCGCCGCGCTCAACCCGGTCTTCGGCAACGAGTGCGAGAACCGCTCGGAGGAGCCCCCCGGCTACGGCGAGGAGGAGCCGCCGCCCCCC
>NZ_QHJH01000358.1 GCF_003947455.1 Streptomyces sp. WAC 04229
TTCCAGTGGGCGAGGTCGCCGGTGCGGTACATGCGTGCGCCGGGGGTGGGGCTGTGGGGGTTGGCGGTGAAGCGTTCGGCGGTGAGGGCGTGGCGTCCGAGGTATCCACGGGCCAACTGCTCACCGGCGAGGTACAGCTCACCCGTGACACCAGGGGCCACAGGGCGCAGGGCCGAATCCAGCACATAGACCTGGGTGTTGGCGAAGGGGCGTCCGATGGGGACGGGGCCTTCTTCGGTGCCGTCGAGGTGGTGGTCGGTGATGTTGACGGTGGATTCGGTGGGGCCGTAGGCGTTGATGATCTGGACGTCGGGGTGCTCGGCCCGCCAGGTGGCGAGGTGGTCGGTGTGCAGGGCCTCCCCGCCCAGGATGAGGGTGTGGGAGGGGGAGGCGGTTTCGGGGAGGTTGGTGAGGAGGGGGAGGTGGCTCGGTGTGGCCTTGATGAGACTGGGCCGTGCCACCGTCTCTTCCAGGCTGGTGAGGTGGACGGTTCCGCCGGCGGTGAGGGGGGTCCACAGGGCGGTGATGGTGAGGTCGAAGGCGAGGGGTGAGTGCAGGACGGTGACGCCGTTCATGGCGCTGTAGGTGGTGCGGGCTCGGTGGAGGTAGGTGGCGAGGGCGTGGTGCTCGATGACGACGCCCTTGGGGCGGCCGGTGGAGCCGGAGGTGTAGATCATGTAGGCCGCGTGGCGGGGTGACCACGGGCTACGGCGCTCGGCATCCGAGAGAGGCCCGTCGGGACGACCCTCGAACACCGCCAGGTCCACCGGCTCGGTGAGAACGAGCGCCGGTCGGGCGTCGTCGAGCATGTAGCTGATGCGCTCGGCGGGGTAGTCCGGGTCGATGGGCAGGTAGGCGGCGCCGGTCTTCAGTACGGCCAGCATGCTGGTGATCGCGTCGATCGATTTCGGCAGCGCGATCGCGGCGAAGTCCTCCGCGCCCAGGCCCTGTTCCAGCAGGTGCCGGGCGAACTGGTTGGCGCGCGCGTCCAGCTCGGCGTAGGTCAGGGACCCGGAGTCGCACGCAACGGCGTCCGCGTCCGGCGTCCGTTCGGCCTGCTCGGTGATCAGTTCGTGCAGCGGCGTCCCGGGAAGCTCGGTCCGTGCCCCGTTCCACTCCACCAGCACCCGCTCCCGCTCGGCCGCGTCCATCAGGTCGATGGCGCCGATCGGCTGGTCCGGAGCCGTCGTGGCGGCCATCAGCACCCGGAGGAACCGGTCCGCGATCGCCTGGGCGGAGCCTCGGTCGAGGAGCTCTGTGCTGAAGTCCAGTGCCGCGGCGATGCCTTGCGGTCGGCGGGACGCGTCGAAGGACTCCGCGAACCCGAACGAGAGGTCGAACTTGGAGGACGTCCGCTGGACCTCCCGGAGCGTCACGGCGAGCCCCGGAAGACCCGCGATGTCCTTCAACGCGCCCTCGTGGTCCGTGTTGTTGAAGGTCAGCAAGACCTGGAACAGCGGGTGATGGGACAACGTACGCGTCGGGTTCACCGCCTCGACCAGTCGCTCGAAGGGGAGGTCCTGGTGGGCGTAGGCGGCGAGGTCGGTGTCGCGTACGCGGTCGAGGAGGCGGCGGAAGGTCGGATCGCCGGCCGTGTCCGTGCGGAGGACCAGCGTGTTGATGAAGAGCCCGATCAGGTCGTCGGCCGCGTCGTCCGTGCGCCCGGCGACGGGCGTGCCGATCGGGATGTCCTCACCGGCGCCGAGACGCGTGAGCAGGACGGCGACCGCCGCCTGGATCACCATGAACGCACTGGTGTTGGTGGCCCGCGCCAGTTCCGTCAGCCGGGTGTGCAGCTCCGCGGGCACGGTGAACGGAACGCGGTCGCCGGAGTACCCCGCGACGGCCGGTCGGGGCCGGTCGGTGGGGAGGTCGAGCTGCTCGGGCAGGCCGGCCAGTTGCTGTTTCCAGTAGGAGAGCTGTCGTCCCGCGAGGCTGTCGGCGTCGGTCTCGTCGCCGAGGATCTCCCGCTGCCAGAGCGCGTAGTCGGCGTACTGGACGGAGAGCGGAGCCCACTCGGGCGCCTCGCTCCGGACACGGGCCGCGTAGGCGGCGGTGAGGTCCTGGGCCAGGGGAGCCCGGGACCAGGCGTCGCTGGCGATGTGGTGGATGAGGAGCAGCAGCACGTGCTCCCGCTCCGACACCCGGAACAGCGAGGTGCGCGCGGGGAGCTCCTGCGTGAGGTCGAAGCGGTGGCCGACGGCCTCGTCGAGCCGGACGCCGACCTCCGCCTCGGCCACGTCCACGACCGTGAAGGGCGTCGAGGCGGCCTCCACGGGCAGCACGATCTGATACGCGCCCTGCTCGTCCTCGGTGAAGACCGTCCGCAGACTCTCGTGCCGGGCGACGACATCACCGATCGCCGCGCGCAGGGCCTCCACGTCGAGCGTGCCGTCGAGCCGCAGCGTGAGCACGGTGTTGTAGGTCGCCGAGGGGCCCTCGAGCTGGTGCAGGAACCAGAGGCGCTGCTGGGCGTAGGAGAGCGGGATGCGGTCGGGGCGCGGTTTCGCGGTGAGCGGGGTACGGACGGAGCCCGACGTGTCGAGGGCACCGGTCAGACCCGCCACGGTCGGCGTCTCGAAGAGCTGGCGGATGGAGAGTTCGACGTGCAGTGCGGTGCGGGTGCGGCTGACGAGGCGGGTGGCGAGGAGGGAGTGTCCGCCGAGGTCGAAGAAGTTGTCGTCGATGGTGACCTGGTGCCGCCTACCTGCCCATCGACCCGGAGTACCCCGCCGAGCGCATCAACTACATGCTCGACGATGCGCGACCGGCGCTCGTTCTCACCGAGCCGTTGGCCCCGGCGGCGTATGAGGGTCGTCCCG
>NZ_QHJH01000035.1 GCF_003947455.1 Streptomyces sp. WAC 04229
GTCCTCACGGACGAGGACCGGCGTGTGGAGCGCGTCCTGCTGGAGCTGCGGCTGCGGGAGGGGGTGCCGCTGTCGCTGCTGCGGGAGGCGGGGCTCGCGGCGTCGAGGCGTGCGCTGTCCGACGGACTGCTTCACGAGGGGCCGTACGCGGAGGGGCGCGCGGTGCTCACGCTGCGTGGACGGCTGCTGGCGGATGCGGTGGTGCGGGATCTGGTGGACTGACCAGCCTGTTTCGCCCCCGCCGCCCCTGACCGTCCGGTCCCGGGGGCTCCGCCCCCGGACCCCCGCTCCTCACACGCCGAGGGGCTGAAATGCAGCCGGACAAGCCGGAGGGGCTGAAAGAAGTGACTCACGCGGTCACGAAGTCGATCAGTTCCTCCACCCGGCCCAGCAGCTCCGGCTCCAGGTCCTTGTACGAGCCGACCCGGGCCAGGATCGCCTGCCACACCGCCCCGGTGTTGTCGGCGGGCCAGCCCAGGGCCCGGCACACGCCCGTCTTCCAGTCCTGCCCGCGCGGCACCCGCGGCCAGGCGTCGATCCCCACGGACGACGGCTTCACCGCCTCCCAGACGTCGATGTAGGGATGGCCGACGACCAGGGCGTGCTCGCCCGTCACCGCCTCCGCGATGCGGGACTCCTTCGAACCCGGCACCAGATGGTCCACCAGGACGCCCAGCCGCGCGTCCGGCCCCGGGGCGAACTCCGCGACGATCGACGGCAGGTCGTCCACGCCGCCCAGGTACTCCACGACGACGCCCTCGACGCGCAGGTCGTCGCCCCAGACCTTCTCGACCAGCTCGGCGTCGTGCCGCCCCTCGACGTAGATGCGCCCGGCGCGCGCCACCCGGGCGCGTGCGCCGGGGACGGCGACCGAACCGGACGCCGTACGGGAGGGGCGCACCGGGCCGGACGCGGGCCGCACCAGCGTCACCACGCGCCCCTCCAGCAGGAAGCCGCGCGGCTCCATCGGGAACACCCGGTGCTTGCCGAAGCGGTCCTCCAGCGTCACCGTGCCCGCCTCGCAGCCGATCACCGCGCCGCAGAACCCGGTGCCGGGCTCCTCGACCACCAGGCCGGGGTCGGCGGGTACCTCGGGCACGGGCTGCGACTTCTTCCACGGAGGGGTCAGGTCGGCGGAGTACTGGCGCATTCTGCCGACGATACGAGGAATCCGCCGTTCGTGATCAGTGCGACACGCCGAAACGCGCGGCCAGCGCATCCCGTTGGGCCCGGACGAACGCCGCGTCCACCACCGCTCCGTGACCGGGGACGTACCGCGCGTCCGCGCCGCCCAGGTCGAGCAGCCGGTCCAGCGCCGCGGGCCAGTGCGACGGCACGGCGTCGGGGCCGGCCTGCGGTTCGCCGGACTCCTCGACCAGGTCGCCGCAGAACACCACCTCCGGGTCGCCCGGCACCAGCACCGCGAGGTCGTGGCCGGTGTGCCCCGGGCCCACGTTGGCGAGCAGGACCTGCCGCCCGCCGCCCAGGTCGAGCGTCCGCTCGCCGCAGACCTCGTGCGGGACGCGGACCAGCGCGTCGACCGCCTCCTCCGCCAGCCGCTCGTCCAGCCCCTCCGCCACCGCGTCCGCGCGCAGCGCCTCCCGCCCGTGTCCGCCCGGCGCGAACACCGCGTCGGTGCCCACCGCGCCGTAGACCTCCGCGCCCGCGAACGCCGCGGCGCCGAGGACGTGGTCGAAGTGCGGGTGGGTCAGCGCGAGATGCGTCACACGGTGCCCGGCCAGCCGTTGCGCCCCCGCGCGCAACCGGGCGCCCTCGCCCAGGCTCGATCCCGCGTCGATCACCAGCACCGCGTCCGTGCCGAGGACCAGCCCCGCCGTGCAGTCCCAGCCCGGCAGCCGGCACCGGCCCACCCCGGCCGCCACCCGCTCCCATCCCAGGTCTTCCCAAGTCACCGTCACGGCCACGACGCTATCGCCACACGGTCCCGCCGCACGTCGGCGTGGCCCCGGCCTTGCCGGGGGCGTACCCCACGGCCGTACACTGGGCCGGGGAAGTCTGGCACTCGCGCGCCGTGAGTGCCAGGACGGACCGGCAGGGCAGCGGACGACGACTTCTGGAGGTGTGCGCGGATGCTCAGTGAACGCAGGCTCCAGGTACTGCGCGCCATCGTCCAGGACTACGTCGGCACCGAGGAGCCGGTCGGGTCCAAGGCCCTCACCGAGCGGCACAACCTCGGCGTCTCGCCGGCCACCGTGCGCAACGACATGGCGGCCCTGGAGGACGAGGGCTTCATCGCGCAGCCGCACACCAGCGCCGGGCGCATCCCGACCGACAAGGGCTACCGCCTGTTCGTCGACAAGCTGGCCGGCGTCAAGCCCATGACCGCGCCCGAGCGGCGCGCCATCCAGAACTTCCTGGAGGGCGCCGTCGACCTCGACGACGTGGTGGCCCGTACGGTGCGGCTGCTCGCGCAGCTGACCCGGCAGGTCGCCGTCGTGCAGTACCCTTCGCTGACCCGCTCGACCGTCCGGCACGTGGAGTTGCTGGCCCTCGCGCCCGCGCGCCTGATGCTGGTGCTGATCACGGACACCGGCCGGGTCGAGCAGCGGATGGTCGACTGCCCGGCGCCGTTCGGCGAGGCGTCCCTCGCGGATCTGCGCGCACGCCTCAACAGCCGGGTCGCGGGCCGTCGTTTCACCGACGTGCCGGGGCTGGTCGAGGAACTGCCGGATGCCTTCGAGGCCGAGGACCGCGGTACGGTCTCCACCGTGCTCTCCACTCTCCTGGAGACGCTGGTCGAGGAGAACGAGGAGCGGTTGATGATCGGCGGCACCGCCAATCTGACCCGCTTCGGGCACGACTTCCCCCTGGTGATCCGGCCGGTGCTGGAGGCGCTCGAGGAGCAGGTCGTGCTCCTCAAGCTGCTCGGCGAGGCGAAGGATCCGGGCGTGACCGTACGGATCGGTCATGAGAACGCCCATGAGGGACTCAACTCCACGTCCGTCGTGTCGGTGGGCTACGGTTCGGGCGGCGAGGCGGTTGCCAAGCTCGGCGTGGTCGGACCGACCCGCATGGACTACCCGGGAACGATGGGAGCGGTACGCGCAGTGGCACGGTACGTCGGACAGATCCTGGCGGAGTCGTAGGTGGCCACGGACTACTACGCCGTACTCGGCGTGCGCCGCGACGCTTCCCAGGACGAGATCAAGAAGGCGTTCCGGAGGCTCGCCCGCGAGCTGCACCCGGACGTCAACCCCGATCCGAAGACCCAGGAGCGGTTCAAGGAGATCAACGCCGCCTACGAGGTGTTGTCGGACCCGCAGAAGAAGCAGGTCTACGACCTCGGCGGCGACCCGATGTCCCAGGCGGGCGGCGGGGCCGGCGGCTTCGGCGCGGGTGGCTTCGGGAACTTCTCGGACATCATGGACGCGTTCTTCGGTACGGCGTCGCAGCGCGGGCCGCGCTCGCGCACCCGCCGCGGCCAGGACGCGATGATCCGCATCGAGGTCGAGCTGGACGAGGCGGCCTTCGGCACGACCAAGGACATCCAGGTCGACACCGCCGTGGTCTGCAACACCTGCAACGGCGAGGGCGCGGCGCCCGGCACGTCGGCCCAGACGTGCGACATGTGCCGCGGTCGCGGTGAGGTCTCGCAGGTCACCCGGTCCTTCCTGGGCCAGGTCATGACCTCGCGGCCCTGCCCGCAGTGCCAGGGCTTCGGCACCGTGGTCCCGACCCCGTGCCCCGAGTGCGCGGGCGACGGGCGCATCCGCTCCCGGCGCACCCTCACCGTGAAGATCCCGGCCGGTGTGGACAACGGCACCCGGATCCAGCTCGCGGGCGAGGGCGAGGTCGGCCCCGGCGGCGGCCCGGCCGGCGACCTGTACGTAGAGATCCACGAGCTGCCGCACTCCACCTTCCAGCGCCGCGGCGACGACCTGCACTGCACCGTCACCATCCCGATGACGGCGGCGGCCCTCGGCACGAAGGTGCCGCTGGAGACGCTCGACGGCATGGAGGAGATCGACATCCGCCCGGGCACCCAGTCCGGCCAGTCGGTCCCGCTGCACGGCCGGGGCGTCACCCACCTGCGCGGCGGCGGCCGGGGCGACCTCATCGTGCACGTCGAGGTCACCACCCCGACCAAGCTCGACCCCGAGCAGGAGCGCGTCCTGCGCGAGCTGGCCGCCCTGCGCGGCGAGGAACGGCCGCAGGGCCAGTTCCAGCCCGGTCAGCAGGGGCTGTTCTCGCGGCTGAAGGACGCGTTCAACGGGCGCTGAGGCGGTGGCTCCTCGGGCGCCGAGGGGTCTGCCCGTGCGGCCTGATCGCGGGGTGCCGGGAGGCTGCCGGGGGTCCGGGGGTCGCCCCCGGGCAGACGCAGTCAGCCCGGTCGGCAGGGGCTGTTCTCGCGGCTGAAGGACGCGTTCAACGGGGGCTGAGGCGGGCGGCCGTCGGCCGGTCGGGATGCGGATGCTCCTGGCGTATGCCGACGGAAGCCCGGATTCGGACTTGTTCGGAGGACGTGACAACATGCGGTCATGTCCTCCGCACTGACCGATCTCTTCCCCTACCCGATCGTGCAGGCGCCGATGGCGGGCGGCGTCTCCGTGCCGCGGCTCGCCGCGGCGGTCTGCGAGGCGGGCGGGCTGGGATTCCTGGCCGCCGGGTACAAGACCGCGGACGGGATGTACCAGGAGATCAAGGAGCTGCGGGGGCTGACCGCACGCCCCTTCGGCGTCAACCTCTTCATGCCGCACCCGGAGACCCCCGACCCGGCAGCCGTCGGCGTGTACGCCCACCAGCTGGCCGGCGAGGCCGCCTGGTACGAGACAGAACTCGGCGACCCCGACAGCGGCCGGGACGACGGCTACGACACCAAGCTCGCGGTGCTGCTGGACAACCCCGTGCCGGTGGTCTCCTTCCACTTCGGTGTCCCGAGCACCGAGGTCGTCGACTCCCTGCACCGCGTCGGCACCTTCGCCCTGGTCGCGGCGACCACCGCGGACGAGGCCCGCGCCGTGGAGCGGTCCGGCGCCGACGCGGTGATCGCGCAGGGCGCCGAGGCGGGCGGCCACCAGGGCACCCACCGGGACAACCCGGAGACCGGCGGCGCCGGCACCGGACTGCTGTCGCTGGTCGCCCAGGTCCGGGAGGCGGTGAGCCTGCCCATCGTCGCCGCCGGCGGCATCATGCGCGGCGGTCAGATCGCCTCGGTTCTCGCGGCCGGCGCGAGCGCGGCCCAGCTGGGCACCGCCTTCCTCGCCACCCCCGAGTCCGGCGCGCACGACCTGCACAAGCAGGCGCTGACCAACCCCCTGTTCGTGCGCACCGAACTGACCCGCGCCTTCTCCGGCCGCCCCGCCCGCGGCCTGGTCAACCGCTTCCTGCGCGAGCACGGCCCCTACGCCCCCGCCGCCTACCCGGACGTGCACCACCTCACCGCCCCGCTGCGCAAAGCGGCGGCCAAGGCGGGCGACGCGCAGGGCATGGCGCTCTGGGCCGGGCAGGGCCACCGGATGGCCCGCGAGCTGCCCGCCGGACAGCTGGTGGAGGTCCTGGTGGCCGAACTCGCCGCCGCCGGGACAGCGTTGTCGCACTACGCGACGGGAGGCGCGGGGCGATGACGGCACCGGTGTTCGTGGTCGACTCCCTCGGCCCGGCGGACCTGACGGCGGGGGAGTACGTCCTCGACGGCCCCGAGGGACGGCACGCCGTCTCCGTGAAGCGGCTGCGGCCCGGCGAGGACGTCGTCCTCACCGACGGCCGCGGACACTGGGCCGAGGGCGTGGTGAAGGCCGCCGAGGGCAAGGACCGGCTGGTCGTCACGGACCTGGAGACGGTCCACGAGGAAACGCCGGAGCAGCCCCGGATCACCGTCGTCCAGGCCCTGCCGAAGGGCGACCGGGGCGAGCTGGCCGTGGAGACGATGACCGAGGTCGGCGTCGACGCGATCGTGCCCTGGGCGGCGTCCCGCTGCATCACGCAGTGGAAGGGCGAGCGAGGGCAGAAGGCGCTCGGCAAGTGGCGCGCGACGGCCCGCGAGGCCGGCAAGCAGTCCCGCCGGGTCCGCTTCCCCGACGTCGCGGACGCGGCGACCGGCAAGCAGGTTGCCTCACTTCTGGCCACCGCCGACTTCGCCGCCGTACTCCACGAGAGCGGCGACGAACCACTGGCCGCCGCCGAACTCCCCGCCTCCGGCGACATCGTGCTGGTGGTCGGCCCCGAAGGCGGCGTCTCGCCGGAGGAGTTGGCCCTCTTCGCCGAGGCCGGTGCCCGGCCCTACCGCCTGGGACGCAGCGTCCTGCGCACCTCCACCGCGGGCACCGCGGCGACCGCCGCCCTGCTGACCCGCACCGGCCGCTGGTCCTGACACAGCAACCGGCGGCCTGTCGCCACCGTGGCCGTATGCCCCCTACCGCCCGCCCCGGACCGGTGGGAGGCTGCCCTCCATGGGGGCATTGAGGCGGATATGGCGTGTGGCTCCGGCGGCCGTCGGCGCGGTCGTCGCCGTCGGAGGTGTCGTCGCGTGCGAACCGGGCGGGCTCAGTTCCGCGACCGTGGCGTACACGACCGACCGGACCATGACGCGTGAACTGGAGCGGCAGAAGGCCGACGTGCGGTGGCTCACCTGCACCGCGAACACCGAGGGCGACGGCTCCACCGCGTCGGCGGGCGAGGCGACCGTCGCCTCCGTCGACTGCGACGGGGAGACCGACGACGGCAAGAAGATCACCGTCGACGGCAAGGTGACCCGCGTCGTCAACGGCGCCTGTGTGCGCGGCGACCTCAAGGCCGCGGTGGACGGCAAGGAGTGGTTCCGGGTCAAGGGGCTGGGCAACTGCGACGCCACCAGCGCCCCGCCCGCGAACCGCCCCTCCCAGCAGCAGCCCGGGCCCACCGTGACCGTCACCCGGACCATCTGGTGCCCCGACGACCCGCACTGCCGCCCGGTCGAGGGCAAGTAGTCCGCCGGGCCGGCGACCGGCAAGTGATCCAAACCTCTGTCGGCGGACCGCGCCGCTGCATAGGGTGAGGGGGTGACACAGCCCGCAGCGCCTGCCTACCTCCGCTTTCCGCACCCGCACGGCGAGTTGGTCGCCTTCACCGCCGAGGACGACGTGTGGCTCGCCCCGCTCGACGGCGGCCGGGCCTGGCGGGTCAGCGCCGACAACGTGCCGGTGAACCACCCGCGCATCTCGCCCGACGGCACCACCGTCGCCTGGACCTCCACCCGGGACGGCGCCCCCGAGGTGCACGTCGCGCCCGTCGACGGCGGCCGCGCCGAGCGCCTCACCCACTGGGGCAGCATCAGGACCCAGGTGCGCGGCTGGACCCCGGGCGGCGAGGTCCTCGCCCTCAGCACCTACGGACAGGCCAGCCTGCGCCGCAGCTGGGCCCGCGCCGTCCCGCTCGACGGCGGACCGGCCGCCACCCTGCCGTACGGCCCCGTCGGCGACGTCGCGGTCGGACCGCACACCGTGCTGCTGTCCGCGCCGATGGGCCGCGAGGCCGCCTGGTGGAAGCGCTACCGGGGCGGTACGGCGGGCAAGTTGTGGATCGACCGCGAGGACGACGGCGAGTTCGTCCGCCTGCACGACGGCCTCGACGGCAACATCGAGTACCCCTTCTGGGTCGGCGACCGGATCGCCTTCCTCTCCGACCACGAAGGCACCGGAGCCGTCTACTCCTCCCTCGCCGACGGCTCCGACCTGCGCCGTCACACCCCCCTCGACGGCTTCTACGCCCGGCACGCGGCGACCGACGGCACCCGAGTCGTCTACTCCAGCGCCGGTGAGCTGTGGACGCTGGACGACCTCGACGGTGCCGAGCCCCGCCGGCTGGACATCCGGCTCGGCGGTGCCCGCGTCGACCTCCAGTCCTACCCGCTCAACGCCGCCCGCTGGTTCGGCTCGGCCTCCCCCGACCACACGGCACGCGGCAGCGCCGTCGCCGTACGCGGCGGCGTCCACTGGGTCACCCACCGCGCCGGACCCGCCCGCGCGCTCGCGGCGACGCCCGGGGTCCGCACCCGGCTGCCCCGCACCTTCCGCGTCGAGGGCGAGGAGTGGGTGGTGTGGGTGACGGACGCCGAGGGCGACGACGCCCTGGAGTTCGCGCCCGCCACCGGACTCGCGCCCGGCGCCACCGCCCGTCGCCTGGCCGCCGGACAGCTCGGCCGGGTGCTGCACCTCGCCATGGCCCCCGACGGCAGCCGGGCCGCCGTCGCCTCGCACGACGGGCGGGTGCTGCTGGTCGAGCGGGAGAGCGGCGAGGTCCGCGAGGTCGACCGCAGCGAGGACGGCGACGCGTCCGGGCTCGTCTTCTCGCCCGACTCCGCCTGGCTCGCCTGGTCCCACCCCGGCCCCGACCCGCTGCGCCAGCTCAAGCTCGCCAACACCACCGACCTGTCGGTGAGCGAGGCGACGCCGCTGCGCTTCAAGGACTACGCGCCCGCCTTCACCCTGGACGGCAAGCACCTCGCCTTCCTCTCCACCCGCTCCTTCGACCCCGTCTACGACGAGCACGTCTTCGACCTGGCCTTCGTCGAGGGCGCCCGGCCGTACCTGATCACGCTCGCCGCGACCACCCCCTCGCCCTTCGGCCCGCAGCGCCACGGCCGGCCCTTCGAGACCCCGGACCGGGAGGAGACCCCCGACAGCGAGGGCACCCCGACCACCCGGATCGACATCGAGGGCCTCGCCGACCGCATCGTGCCCTTCCCGGTCGAGGCCGCCCGCTACTCCGGGCTGCGCGCCGCCAAGGACGGCGTCCTGTGGCTGCGCCACCCGCTCACCGGCGTCCTCGGTGCCTCCCGCGCCACCCCGGACGCCCCCGACCCGAACACCGAGCTGGAGCGGTACGACCTCGCCCAGCAGCGCGTCGAGCATCTCGCGGGCGACGCCGACCACTTCGAGGTCAGCGGCGACGGCAAGCGGGTGCTGCTGTGGACCGACGGGCGGCTCAAGGTCGTGCCCAGCGACCGGCGGGCCTCCGGCGACGAGGACAGCGACACCAACATCAGTGTCGACCTGGGCCGGGTGCGGCAGACCGTCGAACCGGCCGCCGAGTGGCGCCAGATGTTCGACGAGACCGGCCGCATCATGCGGGACCACTTCTGGCGGGCCGACATGAACGGCGTCGACTGGGACGGCGTCCTCGACCGCTACCGGCCCGTCCTGGACCGCCTCGCCACCCACGACGACCTGGTCGACCTCCTCTGGGAGGTGCAGGGCGAACTCGGCACCTCGCACGCCTACGTCACCCCGCGTGGCGGCCACGGCTCCGGTGCCCGGCAGGGCCTGCTCGGCGCCGACCTCTCCCGGCACGAGGACGGCACCTGGCGCATCGACCGCGTCCTTCCCTCGGAGACCTCCGACCCCGACGCCCGCTCGCCGCTCGCCGCGCCCGGCGTCGCCGTGCGCGCGGGGGACGCGGTCGTCGCGGTCGCCGGACAGCCCGTGGACCGGGTCACCGGACCCGGTCCGCTGCTGGTCGGCACGGCGGGCAAGGCCGTCGAGCTGACCATCTCCCCGTCCGGCGGCGGCGAACTGCGGCACGCCGTCGTCGTCCCCCTCTCCGACGAGGAGCCGCTGCGCTACCACGCCTGGGTCGCCGACCGCCGCGCCTACGTCCACGAGAAGTCCGGCGGCCGGCTCGGCTACCTGCACGTCCCCGACATGCAGGCGCCCGGCTGGGCCCAGATCCACCGCGACCTGCGGGTCGAGGTGGCCCGCGAGGGCCTGGTCGTCGACGTCCGCGAGAACCGCGGCGGGCACACCTCCCAGCTGGTCGTGGAGAAGCTGGCCCGGCGCATCGTCGGCTGGGACCTGCCCCGCGGGATGCGCCCCTCCAGCTACCCGCTGGACGCGCCCCGCGGCCCGGTCGTCGCCGTCGCCAACGAGTTCTCCGGCTCCGACGGCGACATCGTCAACGCCGCCATCAAGGCACTCGGCATCGGCCCCGTCGTCGGCACCCGCACCTGGGGCGGCGTCATCGGCATCGACAGCCGCTACCGCCTGGTCGACGGCACCCTGATCACCCAGCCCAAGTACGCCTTCTGGCTGGAGGGTTACGGTTGGGGCGTGGAGAACCACGGCGTCGACCCGGACGTGGAGGTCTGGCAGCGCCCCCAGGACCACGCGGCGGGCCGCGACCCGCAACTGGACGAGGCGATCGGGCTGGCGCTGGCCGCCCTGGAGGAGACCCCGGCGAAGACCCCGCCGGTGCTGCCCGAGCCACCGGGGACCGACTGACGCACCCGGTCGATACGATGCCCGCAGAAGATCACCGGTGACCCGGTGCTCCCTTTCCGGCGTGAGGAGGCCCCATGGCGGGCGAGCCCCAGGACGACTGCCTGTTCTGCAAGATCGTCGCAGGCCAGATCCCCGCGACGATCGTCCGCGAGACGGACACCACCGTCGCCTTCCGCGACATAAACCCCCAGGCCCCCACCCACGTCCTGGTGATCCCCAAGGCGCACCACCGCGACGCCGCCGCGCTCGCCGCCGGTGCCCCGGACCTCGCCGCGGACGTCCTGCGCGAGACACAGGCCGTCGCCGACCAGGAGAAACTGGACAGCTACCGGACCATCTTCAACACCGGCACCGGCGCCGGCCAGACCGTCTGGCACGCGCACGCCCACGTCCTCGGCGGCCGCGGCCTCGAATGGCCCCCCGGATAGCCCACGATGTCCGTACGTGAACTGGTCGTCCTCGGCACCGCCAGCCAGGTCCCGACCCGGCACCGCAACCACAACGGGTACCTGCTGCGCTGGGACGGCGAGGGCATCCTGTTCGACCCCGGCGAGGGCACGCAGCGCCAGATGCTCCGCGCCGGGGTCGCCGCCCACGACCTGAACCGGATCTGCGTCACCCACTTCCACGGCGACCACAGCCTGGGCCTGGCCGGTGTCATCCAGCGCGTCAACCTCGACCAGGTCCCGCACGAGATCACCGCCCACTACCCGCGCTCCGGACGCCGCTTCTTCGAACGCCTGCGGTACGCCACCGCGTACCGCGAGACGGTCGCGCTCACCGAGTCGCCGGTGGACACGGACGGGCCGCTGGCGGTCACCCCCGCCTACACCCTGGACGCCCACAAGCTGTCCCACCCCGTCGAGTCCTACGGCTACCGCCTCACCGAGCCCGACGGCCGCCGCATGCTCCCCGACCGCCTGGCCGCGCACGGCATCACGGGCCCCGACGTCGGCCGCCTCCAGCGGGAGGGCTCGCTGAACGGCGTCCCGCTCGACGAGGTCAGCGAGGTCCGCCGCGGCCAGCGGTTCGCCTTCGTCATGGACACCCGGCTCTGCCCGGGGGTGCACACCCTCGCCGAGGGCTGCGACCTGCTGGTCATCGAGTCCACCTTCCTCGACGAGGACGAGACGCTCGCCACCGACCACGGCCACCTCACCGCCGGCCAGGCCGCGCGGGTCGCCCGGGACGCGGGGGTACGGCACCTGGTGCTGACCCACTTCAGCCAGCGCTACTCAGAGCCCGAGGAGTTCGAGCGGCAGGCGCGGGCCGCCGGGTTCGCGGGCGAGCTGACCGTGGCCCGCGACCTCACCCGGATCCCCGTTCCGAAACGTCGGTGAAACCGCCGTACGATGCTCTGATGTCCCTGCCCAAAGCTGAACTGCACCTCCACATCGAAGGCACCCTGGAGCCGGAGCTGGCCTTCGAGCTGGCCGCCCGCAACAGCGTGCCCCTGCCGTACGTCGACGAGGACGCGCTGCGCGAGGCGTACCGGTTCGAGGACCTCCAGTCCTTCCTCAACCTGTACTACGAACTGATGACCGTCCTGCGCACCGAGCGGGACTTCGAGGACCTCGCGGACGCCTACCTCGCCCGTGCCGCCGCGCAGGGCGTCCGGCACGCGGAGATCTTCTTCGACCCGCAGGCCCACCTCGCCCGGGGCGTGGAGATGGGCACGGTCGTGGAGGGGCTGTGGCGGGCGCTGGGCCGCAGCCGGGAGCGGCACGGGGTCTCCACCCGGCTGATCATGTGCTTCCTGCGCGACGAGTCCGCCGAGTCGGCGATGCGGACCCTGGACGGGGCCAAGCCGTACCTCGACCGCATCACCGGCGTCGGCCTGGACTCCGCCGAGGTCGGCCACCCGCCGGTCAAGTTCCGCGAGGTGTACGAGGCCGCCGCCGCGCTCGGGCTGCGCCGGGTCGCGCACGCGGGCGAGGAGGGGCCGCCGGAGTACGTCACCGAGGCCCTGGACGTGCTGGGCGTCGAGCGCGTCGACCACGGCCTGCGCTCGATGGAGGACCCGGAGCTGGTGGCGCGGCTGGTGCGCGACCGCGTCCCGCTGACCCTGTGCCCGCTGTCCAACGTCCGGCTGCGCACGGTCGACACCCTCGCCGACCACCCCCTGCCGGCGATGCTCGACGCGGGCCTCATGTGCACCGTCAACTCCGACGACCCGGCCTACTTCGGCGGCTACGCGGGCGACAACTTCGACGCCGTGCGCCTGGCCCTCGGCCTGACCGAGGAGCGGCTGCGGGAGCTGGCCCGCAACTCCTTCCTCGCCTCCTTCCTGGAGGACGACGAGGAACTGCGGGCGCGCTGTCTGGCCGAGGTGGCGGCGTACACCTTCCCGGCCGCCTGACTCAGCCCGGGCCGGGCCCCGGTGCGGCCGCGGCCTGCCGGGGCCCGGCCGTGTCGTAGGCGCCGCGGACGGCCAGGGCCGGGGCGTCGACGTCGATCTCCACGACCGGATGCTCCGCGGCACCGACCTCGGGCACCGCACCGCTCGGCGTGCCGGTGGCGGCGGCGACCAGCGCGGCCGGGGTGCCGCCGCGGCGGCGGATCGTGCCGGGCAGCAGCGGACGCCCGCCGGTGTGCAGGGCCACGGCCGTCATCGGCACGGCGACCAGCAGCAGACCCCCGGCCAGGACGAGACCCATGCCCGCGTAGCCGGCCTGCGCGGACAGCACGCTGCCCGCCAGCGGCCCGGCCGCCGTGCCCAGCGACGACGCCGAGCCGACGAGCACCGCCCAGCGCCCCCGCGCGTCGAGCGAGGCGGCGAGACCGATCAGGTACGACAGCACCACCGGGTACAGCGTGTTCCAGGCGATCTCCCCGGTCGCGAACGCCGTGGGCGTGGTCGCGGACGCGCTCACCACGATGCAGCCCGCGATGAGCGCGGTGCCCGCCCCGACCGGCATGGCCCGGCCGAGCCGCGGCCCGAGCGCGCCGGCCACCAGCACGCCCATCAGTCCCGCGCCCAGTGCGACGGCGAAGACCAGTCCGAGGGCGGCGTCGCCGAGGCCCGCCTGGGTCAGCCCGATCCTGCCGCTGACGCCCCACAGGGAGTTCTGGGCGAGGGACCAGCACAGCACGGTGACGGCCAGGACGAGGCCCGAACGGCGGTGGGGGAGCGGTCCCGAGGCGGTCCGCGCGGCCGGCGACGCGCCGGTCGCGGCCGGGAGTCGGCCGGTCAGCGGCCACACCGCGAGCGCGGTCAGCGCGATCGCGGCCAGTGGCAGGCCGTGCGACCGGCCGAGGTGGGGCACCGTCAGATACACGGCGCCGGCCAGCGCGGACACGCTCAGCAGGCCCGCCGTGGAGGCGCGGTGGGGGTCCCTTTCGGCGGCGATCCGCGTGGCGGCGACCGTCGTGGCCGTACCGGATCCGAACCCGCCGAGGACCGCGCCGGCGACGACGGCGGGGACGGCGGTGGTGAGCGAGGCGGCGCCGTAGCCCAGGAAGGCCAGGGCCAGTCCGAACCGGGCCAGGGTGCGGGCGCCGGCCCGCTCCACGCGGGAGGCGAGCAGGAAGCCCGCGCTCGCCGAACTCAGCAGCAGCGCGCTGCCGACGGCGCCTGCCTGCGTGGCGCTCAGCGGAAGACCGGTGTCGAGTCTGCCGACGGTGGTGGGCAGCAGATACGGAGGAAGGTA
Organism: Streptomyces sp. WAC 04229; assembly: GCF_003947455.1. Lineage (GTDB taxonomy): Bacteria > Actinomycetota > Actinomycetes > Streptomycetales > Streptomycetaceae > Streptomyces. The sequence continues at coordinate 13,865 of NZ_QHJH01000035.1, forward strand.
CCCGGCCGTGAAAACGGCGACGAGGGGCCAGGGGGTGGTACGGAGGGCGAGCACGGGCGTTCCCAGGGCATGCGAAAGGGACTCGGGAAGAGGAGGGGGGCGACGGCCGTCGATCGACGGGAGCGCGCGGGCAATTTGTATCAAGAGCGGGAACGCCGCAAACAACCGAGGGGGTATGACCTGGATCACATGTGCGTTTGGGGGTTTCGGTGCTGGGTAGCAGCGAACGCCACCCCGGCTGACCAGGCGTCGGGCCGGTGCCGTCCGCCGCCCTGCCGCCCGGTCGCGCCATTGACGCCCCTGGGTCGCGCTCCTTAGTCTCGATCTCCATACGTGGATGCCGTTTACATACAGAGACGAGGAGTCGCCCCGTGACCGCCGACCTCACCATCACGGCCGTCCACCTCACGCCGATCCTCGTGGCGGACCCTCCGCTGCTCAACACACAGGGCGTGCACCAGCCGTACACGCCCCGCCTGATCATCGAGGTCGAGACCGCCGACGGGGTCACCGGCATCGGCGAGACCTACGGCGACACCAAGTACCTGGAACTGGCCCGGCCCTTCGCCGAGAAGCTGGTCGGCCGTCAGGTCAGCGATCTGAACGGCCTGTTCGACGCGGCCGACGAGGTAGCCGTCGACGGCTCCCGGGTCTCCGCCCAGGTCGACGTCGGCGGGCTGCGCGGCGTCCAGACCGCCGACAAGCTGCGCCTGTCCGTCGTCTCCGGCTTCGAGGTCGCCTGCCTGGACGCCCTCGGCAAGGCGCTCGGCCTGCCCGTGCACGCGCTGCTGGGCGGCAAGGTCCGCGACTGTGTCGAGTACAGCGCCTACCTCTTCTACAAATGGGCCGCCCACCCCGAGGGCGTCGCCGCCGAACGGGACGACTGGGGCGCCGCCGTCGACCCGGCCGGCGTGGTCGCACAGGCCCGCGCCTTCACCGAGCGGTACGGCTTCACCTCCTTCAAGCTCAAGGGCGGTGTCTTCCCGCCCGACGAGGAGATCGCCGCGATCAGGGCGCTCGCCGACGCCTTCCCCGGACACCCACTGCGCCTGGACCCCAACGGCGCCTGGTCCGTGGAGACCTCGCTCAGGGTCGCCGAGGAACTCGGTGACGTCCTGGAGTACTTGGAGGACCCCGCGCTCGGCACGCCGGCCATGGCCGAGGTCGCCGCGAAGACCGGGGTGCCGCTCGCCACCAACATGTGCGTGACGACGTTCGCCGAGATCCCGGAGGCGTTCACCAAGGGCGCCGTCCAGGTCGTGCTCTCCGACCACCACTACTGGGGCGGACTGCGCAACACCCAGCAGCTCGCCGCCGTCTGCCGCACCTTCGGCGTCGGCGTGTCCATGCACTCCAACACCCACCTCGGGATCAGCCTCGCCGCCATGACCCACGTCGCGGCCACCGTGCCCGGCCTGCACCACGCCTGCGACTCCCACTACCCCTGGCAGTCCGAGGACGTGCTCACCGAACGCCTCGTCTTCGACGGCGGCCGCGTCACCGTCTCCGACGCCCCCGGTCTCGGTGTCGAACTCGACCGCGACCGCCTCGCGTTCCTGCACCGGCGCTGGCTCGACGACGACGGCACCCTGCGCGACCGCGACGACGCCGCCGCGATGCGGGTCGCGGACCCGGACTGGGTCACCCCGTCCGTGCCCCGCTGGTGACCGCCGCCGTCTGACGCCACCGGCGGCCGGGCACGGGGGAATGCCGGTGCCGTGGTGCACACTGGCCAGATCCGCACCATGCCAGGGAGCGCACCGTGACAGCGTCCACCGTGTCCACCGCGTCCGACGTGCCTGCCATGCCCGCCATGCCGGCCGACGCGAGAACCCATCGCCACGCCCAGGACGAGGAATCGCACCGCCGGTCCAGGGTCGATCCTCTCGCCGCGCTGCGCGGCCCGCAGGACCCGCCCTGGGACGTGTATCTGACCGGCACCGTCTTCCTCGACGTCGTCTTCACCGGGCTCGACTCCGCCCCGGTGCGCGGGACCGAGTCCTGGGCCCGCGGGATGGGGTCGAGCCCCGGCGGCATCGCCAACATGGCGACCGCGCTGGCCCGCCTCGGCCTGCGCACCTCGCTCGCCGCGGCCTTCGGCGACGACCACTACGGCGACTACTGCTGGGACGCCCTGGCCCAGGGCGAGGGCATCGACCTCGGCTCCTCGCGCACCGTTCCGGGCTGGCACTCGCCGGTGACGGTCTCGATGGCGTACGAGGGGGAGCGCACGATGGTCTCCCACGGCCACGAGCCGCCGCCGGAGGAGCCGTCCCCCGACTGCCCGCCCCGTGCGCGTGCCGCCGTCGCCTCCCTCACGCCCGGCGTGAGCGCCCCCTGGATCGCCCAGGCCGCCGCCCGCGGCACCCGCGTCTTCGCCGACGTCGGCTGGGACGACACCGGCGCCTGGGACCTGGCCGGGCTCTCCGACCTCGCCCACTGCGAGGCCTTCCTGCCCAACGCGGAGGAGGCCATGCGCTACACCGGAGCCACCTGCCCGCGCGCCGCGGCGCACGCCCTGACCGAGCACGTGCCGCTCGCCGTGGTCACCCTCGGCGCGGAGGGCGCGTACGCGGTGGACCGGCGGACGGGGGAGAGCGCCGAGGTCCCGGCGATCGAGGTGGAGGCCCTGGACCCGACCGGCGCGGGGGACGTCTTCGTGGCCGGGTTCGTCACCGGCACCCTGGCCGGCTGGCCGCTGGCCGACCGGCTCGCCTTCGCCGGTCTGACCGCCGCCCTCTCGGTCCAGGAGTTCGGCGGCTCCCTGTCGGCGCCCGGCTGGGGCGAGATCGCCACCTGGTGGCGCAAGGTCCAGTCGGTCCGGGGCCAGGACCCCGCGGCTCTGCGCCGCTACGCGTTCCTCGCCGCCCTGCTCCCCGACGACCCACCCGCCGCCTGGCCCCTGCGCCGGGCCGTTCCGACGATCGGCTTCCGCCCGCCGTCCTGACCGCCCGGAGCCGGCCGGCTCAGAACCCCAGCCGTCGCAGCTGCTTGGGGTCGCGCTGCCAGTCCTTGGCGACCTTCACGTGCAGGTCGAGGAAGACAGGTGTGCCGAGGAGGGCCTCGATCTGCTTGCGGGACTTGATGCCGACGTCCTTCAGGCGCTTGCCCTTGGGGCCGATGATGATGCCCTTCTGGCTGGGGCGTTCGATGAACACGTTGGCGTGGATGTCCAGGAGCGGCTTGTCGGCGGGGCGGTCCTCGCGCGGGAGCATCTCCTCGACGACCACCGCGATGGAGTGCGGCAGCTCGTCCCGTACGCCCTCCAGCGCGGCCTCCCGGATCAGCTCGGCGACCATGACCTGCTCGGGCTCGTCGGTCAGGTCGCCCTCGGGGTAGAGGGCGGGGCCCTCGGGCAGCAGCGGGGTCAGCAGGTCCGCGAGCAGGTCGACCTGCTTGTTCGCGGTGGCCGACACCGGGACGATCTCCGCCCAGGTGATGCCCAGTTCCTCGCCGAGCCGGTCGATCGCGATCAGCTGCTCGGCCAGGGTCTTGCCGTCGACCAGGTCGGTCTTCGTGACGATCGCGACCTTCGGCGTCTTCCGGATCCCCGCCAGCTCCTTGGCGATGAAGCGGTCACCGGGGCCCAGCTTCTCGTTGGCCGGCAGACAGAAACCGATGACGTCCACCTCGGCCCACGTCGTGCGCACCACGTCGTTCAGCCGCTCGCCCAGCAGCGTGCGCGGCTTGTGCAGCCCAGGGGTGTCCACCAGGATCAGCTGGGCCTCCTCGCGGTGCACGATGCCCCGCACGGTGTGCCGCGTGGTCTGCGGACGGTTCGAGGTGATCGCCACCTTCTGCCCGACCAGAGCGTTCGTGAGGGTGGACTTGCCCGCGTTGGGGCGGCCCACGAAGCAGGCGAAGCCGGCCCGGTGAACAGTCTCGGCCGGTTCTTCGGATGACTGGGTACGAACGCTCATGGCGCCCATTGTCCCTGATCCCCGGAGCCCCGCCGTACCAAGGTCGACGGCGGGGCCGCCCTCAGCCCGCGCTCACCGTGGAGCGGACCGTCCCGTCCGGCGAGGCGACCAGCACCGGCGTCCCGGGGCCGCCCAGGTCCCGCACCGCCGCCCGGTCCTCCGCCGACGCCGCCTCCGCCTCGGTCACCACGGCCGCCGCCTCCAGGGACTTCGCGCCGGACGCCACCGCCATCGCCACCGCGGTACGCAGCGCGCTCAGCTTCAGCGAGTCCAGGGCCACGGTCCCGGCGACGTAGGTGCGTCCGGTCTCGTCGCGCACGGCCGCCCCCTCGGGCACACCGTTGCGGGCCCGCGCGGAACGGGCCAGGGTGACGATCTTGCGGTCCTCGGGATCGAGGGCGGGAGTCTCGGTCATGGACCGAGCATACGTTCAGTGATCAGGAGCGGGCTCAGGGACGGTCGAGGCGGAGGCGCTCGGCGCGCGGCAGACCGGCGACGACCAGGTCGTACGAGTCCTCGACCAGCTCCCGGACCACACGGTCCGGGAGTCCGCCGCCGGCGGTCACCGTGTTCCAGTGCCGCTTGTTCATGTGCCAGCCCGGGACGACCAGCCCCGGGTACTCGCCGCGCAGCCGCACCGCGTCGTCCGGGTCGCACTTGAGGTTGACCGTGAGCGGGCGCCCGTCCAGCGAGGACAGCGCGAACATCTTGCCCAGCACCTTGAAGACCGAGGTCTCCGGGTTGAAGGGGAAGTCCTCCACCGAGGCGTTGAAGGACAGGCAGAAGTCGCGCAGCTCCTCGGGACTCACTCCTCCGCCGCCTCCTTCGGGGCCTCCGTGGCGCCCACCGGCTCCGCCAGCACCGTCACGATCTTGTTCCGGCGGCCCGCCGCGGCCTCCGCGGTCAGCCGCAGTTCCCGCCCGTCGGGCAGCTCCACGATCGAGGAGGCGCCGGCGATCGGCACCCTGCCCAGCGCCTTCGCCAGCAGACCGCCCACCGTCTCCACGTCCTCGTCGTCGAACGCCTCCAGGCCGTACAGCTCGCCCAGGTCGCCGATGTCGAGGCGCGCGGTGACCCGGAAGCGGTCCCCGCCCAGCTCCTCGACCGGCGGCAGCTCCCGGTCGTACTCGTCGGTGATCTCGCCGACGATCTCCTCCAGGATGTCCTCGATGGTCACGATGCCGGCCGTGCCGCCGTACTCGTCGATGACGACGGCGACGTGGCTGCGTTCCTTCTGCATCTCGCGCAGCAGGTCACCGGCGTTCTTGGTGTCGGGCACGAAGGTCGCGGGGCGCATCGCGGTGGAGACCAGGTCGCTCTCCGCCTCCCGGCTGATGTGCGTCCGGCGGACCAGGTCCTTCAGGTACACGATGCCGACGATGTCGTCCTCGCTGTCCCCGGTGACCGGGATCCGGGAGAAGCCCGAGCGCAGGGCGAGGGTGAGGGCCTGCCGGATGGTCTTGTAGCGCTCGATGACCACGAGGTCGGTGCGCGGGACCATGACCTCGCGGACGAGGGTGTCGCCCAGCTCGAACACCGAGTGCACCATGCGGCGCTCCTCGGCCTCGATCAGGGACTCCTTCTCGGCGTAGTCGACCAGCGCGCGCAGCTCCGCCTCGGAGGCGAAGGGACCGCGGCGGAAGCCCTTGCCGGGGGTGAGCGCGTTGCCGATGAGGATGAGCAGCGACGGGATCGGGCCCATGACGCGAGCCAGCGGCACCAGCACGTACGCCGCGACCGTCGCCGTGTTCAGCGGGTGCTGGCGGCCGATGGTGCGCGGGGAGACCCCGACGGCGACGTACGAGACGAGCACCATGACCGCGATGGCGATCAGCAGGGCCTCGGTGGTGTTGGCGAACTCCTCCAGGCAGGCGTACGCGACCAGCGCGGCGGCCGCCATCTCGCAGGCGACGCGGACCAGCAGCGCCACGTTGAGATAGCGCGTCGGGTCGGCGGCGACCTTGGCGAGCTTCTCGCCCCCGCGCCGGCCGGACCGTACCGCCTCCTCGGCCCGGAAGCTGGAGACCCGGGCCAGGCCCGCCTCCGCGCAGGCGGCGAGCCAGGCGACCACGATCAGGGCCACGGCGCCCGCGACCAGGGGGAGGCTCATGAGACGGTCGGGGCCGGAGACGGGCCGGTCAAGCCCCGCTCCGCACGCCAGCCGTCCACGATGGCCGCCTGGAGACCGAACATCTCGGCCTTCTCGTCCGGCTCCTCGTGGTCGTAGCCGAGCAGGTGCAGCACCCCGTGGACGGTCAGGAGCTGGAGCTCCTCGTCCATGGAGTGCTGCGTCGGCGCCTCGGCGCCCTGCTTGGCGGCGACCTCCGGGCAGAGCACGATGTCGCCGAGGAGCCCCTGCGGCGGCTCGTCCTCGTCCTTGGCGGGCGGGCGCAGCTCGTCCATCGGGAAGGACATCACATCCGTCGGACCGGGCAGGTCCATCCACTGGATGTGCAGCTGCTCCATGGCGCCGTCGTCCACGACGATCACCGAGAGCTCGGAGAGCGGGTGGATGCGCATCCGCGCGAGCGCGTAGCGGGCGATGTCGAGGATCGCCTGCTCGTCGACCTCGGTTCCGGACTCGTTGTTGACGTCGATCGACATGGTCGTGCTGGTCTACTTCCCCTTGGCCTTGGCACCGTTTCGCGGAGCGTGGCCGCCCTTGTGGGTGCCGTTCTCGGTGCCGTTGCGGCTGTCGTACAACTCGTAGGCGTCGACGATACGGCCCACCAGCTTGTGCCGGACCACGTCGTGCGACGTGAGCCGGGAGAAGTGGACGTCCTCGACGCCGTCCAGGATCTCCTGGACCTGCCGCAGACCGGACTTGGTGCCGCCGGGCAGGTCGACCTGCGTCACGTCACCCGTGATCACGATCTTCGACTCGAAGCCGAGGCGGGTGAGGAACATCTTCATCTGCTCGGGGCTGGTGTTCTGGGCCTCGTCCAGGATGATGAACGCGTCGTTCAGCGTGCGGCCGCGCATGTACGCCAGCGGCGCGACCTCGATCGTCCCGGCTGCCATCAGGCGGGGGATCGAGTCGGGGTCGAGCATGTCGTGCAGCGCGTCGTACAGCGGGCGCAGATACGGGTCGATCTTCTCGTAGAGCGTGCCCGGCAGGAAGCCGAGCCGCTCGCCGGCCTCGACCGCCGGTCGGGTCAGGATGATCCGGTTGACCTGCTTGGACTGGAGGGCCTGCACGGCCTTCGCCATCGCCAGGTAGGTCTTGCCGGTGCCCGCCGGGCCGATGCCGAAGACGACGGTGTGCTTGTCGATCGCGTCGACGTACCGCTTCTGGTTCAGCGTCTTGGGGCGGATCGTGCGGCCGCGCGAGGACAGGATGTTCTGCGTGAGCACCTCGGCCGGGGTCTCCTGGCCGTCGCTCTCCCCGTTCTCGCTCGCCTTGAGCATGGCGATCGAGCGTTCCACTGCGTCCTCCGTCATCGGCTGCCCCGTGCGGAGCACCAGCATCATCTCGTCGAAAACGCGCTGAATGAGGGCGACCTCGTGGGTGTCGCCGACGGCGCTGATCTCATTGCCCCGGACATGGATGTCGGCCGCCGGGAAGGCCTTCTCGATCACGCGCAGGAGGGAGTCTCCGGAGCCCAGGACGGTCACCATGGGGTGCTGGGCGGGGACGCTGATCTGTGCTCTCGCCTGCCCCTGCGCGGGGGTGTGGGCTGAGGGTGTCTGAGTCATGGGCCGGCGCTCTAGGCCTGCTCGTCCTCCTCTGCGGCGCGTGCCGCGTGACGGGTGTGGTCTGCTGCCTCCAGCGTACGACTCCCCGCCGACAGCGCCGAGGTTTTTATATGCGCGGCGGTCCGGCGGCGCCCGGCCGCCCGCCGGCCCGCGCCTCGCGGACCAGGTCCCGGAACCACCCGTACGACGCCTTGGGCGTGCGCTCCAGCGTCGTGAAGTCCACGTGGACCAGTCCGAACCGGCGGGCGTACCCCTCGGCCCACTCGAAGTTGTCCAGCAGCGACCACACGAAGTAGCCGCGCACGTCCACCCCCGCCTCGACGGCCCGGTGCAGGGCGCGGACGTGCCCGTCGAGGTAGGCGATGCGGTCCCGGTCGTCCAGGCCCTCGTAGGAGCAGCCGTTCTCGGTGATGACGACGGGGGGGAGCCGGTCGCCGTAGCGGTCGCGCAGGCCGGTGAGCAGCTCGGTCAGCCCCTCGGGGACGACCGGCCAGCCGAAGTCCGTCAGCGGCCGGTCCTCGACGGCGCGCAGCGAGAAGGGCAGTCCGGCCGGGAGGGTCACCCCGCCGGACCCCGTCTCGGTGCCCAGCGGGGCGCCCACCAGGGCCGGCGCATAGTAGTTCACGCCGTAGAAGTCCAGCGGCTCCGCGACGACCTCCAGGTCGGCCGTCACGTCCCTGGGCATCAGCTCGCCGATGCCCTCCGGGTACCGCCCGGTCAGCAGCGGGTCGCTGAACATCCGGTTCAGCAGGACGTCGTACAGGTCCGCCGCCTCCCGGTCGGCCGGGTCGTCCGAGGCGGGCCAGGTGGGTCCGTGCGAATTGGCGATGCCGATGTCCGTGGCGCCCGCCGCGCGCAGCGCCCGTACCGCCAGACCGTGCGCGAGGAGCTGGTGGTGGGCGGCCGGCAGGGCGTCGAAGAGCAGTGCGCGGCCGGGGGCGTGGGTGCCGAGGGCGTGGCCGAGCAGGGTGTGCTCGGCGGGCTCGTTGAGGGTGATCCACTTGCCGACCCGGTCGCCCAGCCGCTCGGCGACGACCGACACGTACGCGGCGAACCGGGCGGCCGTGTCCCGCTCCAGCCAGTCCAGATGGGCCGGCAGGTCCCAGTGGAAGAGGGTCGGCACCGGCCGGACGCCCGCCGCGCACAGGTCGTCCACCAGGCGGTCGTAGAAGTCGAGGCCGCCCGGCGCGTTCACCCGGGGCCAGGAGACCGAGAAGCGGTACGCGTCCACGCCGAGGTCCGCCAGCAGCGCCACGTCCTCGCGGTGGCGGTGGTAGTGGTCGCAGGCCACCGCCGCCGTCGAGCCGTCCTTCACCCGGCCCGGCAGGTCCGTGAAGTCGTCCCACACGGAGCGCTCGCGCAGGCCGGCGGCGCCCTCGATCTGGTGTGCCGAGGTGGACACGCCCCACAGGAAGCCGTCCGGGAACCGGGGGAGCGGGTCCGGGGCCGTGCCCGTGCTCGGATCAGTCGCCATGCGCGGATCATCCGCACCCCCCGCGCGGGAAGTCAACGCCCTTGCACGCCAACGGCGTTCCGCGTTACGCGCCCTCCTTCAGCACCCGGGAGATCAGCCTGCGCTGCTCGTCCGTCAGCCGGGGGTCGGCGGCGTACACCGTCTTCCCGTCCACGGTGATCTGGTAGCTGAACCCGTCCGGGACCCCGACCGGGGGCGTGGCCCGGCCGTCGGCGCACGCCCGCTCGGCCAGTGCGTGCCACTCGGCCGCGTCGGGGCGCTCCGCCGTATCGACCTCCGCGTGGCGTTCGATGCCCGCGAAGCCTCCTGTGCGCCTCACCAAAATCCGCATGCAACCGTGTCTAGTACGGAACTACAGCGTGCGCACCCCGACCTGCTCCCAGGCCTTGCGCACCGCTTCGAGTTCCTCGCCGTCGCCGTAGCGCTCCCGGGCGGCCTTCAGGGTGAGCGTCGCGAAGTCCGCGAACAGCGCGTCCTGCGCCAGCTCGCCGCCGGTCAGCACGTCGTACCAGATCTGCCCGGCCCGCTCCCAGGCGTGCCCGCCGAGCGCGGTGGCGAGCAGGTGGAAGGCGTGGTTGGGGATGCCGGAGTTGATGTGCACGCCGCCGTTGTCACGGCCGGTGCGGACGAAGTCGTCCATCGTCGCGGGCTGCGGGTCCTTGCCGAGCACGTCGTCGTCGTACGCCGTGCCCGGCGCCTTCATGGAGCGCAGCGCCACGCCCGTCACGCGCGGGGCGAGCAGTCCGGCGCCGATCAGCCAGTCGGCCTCGGCGGCGGTCTGGCCGAGCGAGTACTGCTTGATCAGGGCCCCGAAGACGTCCGAGACCGACTCGTTCAGGGCGCCCGGCTGGCCGTAGTAGGTCAGGTTGGCGGTGTGCTGGGTGACGCCGTGGGTCAGCTCGTGGCCGATCACGTCCAGGGCGATGGTGAAGTCGAGGAAGATCTCCCCGTCCCCGTCGCCGAAGACCATCTGCTCGCCGTTCCAGAAGGCGTTGTTGTACTCGCGGTCGTAGTGCACGGTCGCGTCCAGCGGCAGTCCGGCGCCGTCGACGGAGTCGCGCCGGTACGCCTTGAGGAAGTGCTCGAAGGTGGCGCCCAGACCCGCGTAGGCGCGGTTCACGGTGACGTCCCGGCCGGGCTCCTCACCCTCGGTACGCACCTTCTTGCCGGGCAGGTCGGTGCCGTGCCGGGCGTCGAAGATCGTGCGGTGCGGCGTCCCGGCCTCGGCACCGGCGCGCGGGGCGATCGTGGGGGCGCCGATGACCGTGGTCAGCCGGCGGTGGGTGCGCTCGAAGGCGTCGCGCTGGAGGGTGCGGCGGGCCGGTCCGGAGAGCACCGGGTCGGCGTGCTGGGCCAGCCGGTCGAGGACGTGGGGCGGCACGATGGTGCAGAAGACGGGCTCGAAGCCCCCGTGGGTCGTCATGTCCGGCACCTTCGCACTGCGTGACGGTGGTGTCACCACCCGCAACCACGATTGGTGAAAAACGGTACCAAGGCCGCCCCGCGGCTGCCGACAAGTGGTATACGGCACTTTTTGTCCCGGTTCCCTCCATGGTCCCGCATACTGATACGGACCCGCGTGACCGGCGTGACTCGGCTATGGTGCTGGGCATCATGCGTTTCGGGCTGCTTCTCCTTAGCTGCCGCGGCGAGGGCCTGTAAGAGGCCGACTCCCTCCCCGCGGAGCTTGGTGGTGCCGTCGGCCGTCCTTCCGGACCACGCGGACACCGCGGAACTCACGAGGAGCCCACGCCATCATGGCCAACCGCCAGCAGCCCAGCCCCATGCCGACAGCCAAGTACCGCGGGTACGAGCAGGTCGACATCGCCGACCGCACCTGGCCGGACCGGCGCGTCACCACCGCCCCCCGCTGGCTCTCCACCGACCTGCGCGACGGCAACCAGGCCCTGATCGACCCCATGTCGCCCGCCCGCAAGCGCGCGATGTTCGATCTGCTGGTCAAGATGGGCTACAAGGAGATCGAGGTCGGCTTCCCGGCCTCCGGCCAGACCGACTTCGATTTCGTACGCTCCATCATCGAGGACCCGGACGCCATCCCGGACGACGTCACGATCTCCGTACTGACCCAGGCCCGCGAGGACCTGATCGAGCGCACGGTGGAGTCCCTGAAGGGCGCCAGGCGGGCCACCGTCCACCTGTACAACGCGACCGCCCCCGTCTTCCGCCGGGTCGTCTTCCGCGGCTCCCGGGACGACATCAAGCAGATCGCCGTCGACGGCACCCGGCTGGTCATGGAGTACGCCGAGAAACTGCTGGGCCCGGAGACGGAGTTCGGCTACCAGTACAGCCCCGAGATCTTCACCGACACCGAGCTGGACTTCGCCCTGGAGGTCTGCGAGGCGGTGATGGACACCTACCAGCCCGGTCCCGGCCGCGAGATCATCCTCAACCTGCCCGCCACCGTGGAGCGTTCCACGCCGTCCACGCACGCGGACCGCTTCGAGTGGATGGGCCGCAACCTGTCCCGCCGCGAGTACGTCTGCCTGTCCGTCCACCCGCACAACGACCGCGGTACGGCGGTGGCGGCGGCCGAGCTGGCGCTGATGGCCGGCGCCGACCGCATCGAGGGGTGCCTGTTCGGACAGGGCGAGCGCACCGGCAACGTCGACCTGGTCACCCTGGGCATGAACCTGTTCTCCCAGGGCGTCGACCCGCAGATCGACTTCTCCGACATCGACGAGATCCGTCGCACGTGGGAGTACTGCAACCAGATGGAGGTCCACCCGCGCCACCCCTACGCGGGCGACCTGGTCTACACGTCCTTCTCCGGCTCCCACCAGGACGCCATCAAGAAGGGCTTCGACGCCATGGAGGCCGACGCGGCCGCGAAGGGCGTCACCGTGGACGACATCGAGTGGGCCGTCCCGTACCTGCCCATCGACCCGAAGGACGTCGGCCGCTCCTACGAGGCGGTCATCCGCGTCAACTCGCAGTCCGGCAAGGGCGGCATCGCCTACGTGCTGAAGAACGACCACAGCCTGGACCTGCCCCGCCGGATGCAGATCGAGTTCTCGAAGATCATCCAGGCCAAGACGGACGCCGAGGGCGGCGAGATCACGCCCACGGCGATCTGGGACGTCTTCCAGGACGAGTACCTGCCCAACCCGGACAACCCCTGGGGCCGCATCCAGGTGGCCAACGGCCAGACCACGACCGACCGCGACGGCGTGGACACCCTCACCGTCGAGGCCGCGGTCGACGGCGTGGAGACCACCCTGGTCGGCACCGGCAACGGCCCGATCTCGGCGTTCTTCCACGCGCTGCAGGGCGTCGGCATCGACGTACGGCTGCTGGACTACCAGGAGCACACGATGAGCGAGGGTGCCTCCGCGCAGGCCGCCTCCTACATCGAGTGCGCCATCGGCGACAAGGTGCTGTGGGGCATCGGAATCGACGCGAACACCACGCGCGCCTCGCTGAAGGCCGTCGTCTCCGCCGTCAACCGCGCAACTCGCTGACCAGCCGAATCGGTGGTTTGGAGCCCCGCTCGCCGCAGAACGGCGGGCGGGGCCCCGTCATATACCGGCCATATATCTGTGCAGGTCACGGAAAGGTCTCGTCCTGGGTACTGACTCCACGTCGGTGATGTGGCTAACATCACGCCAGCGCGACGATGCTGTCGCGCCGTTACGGAGGTGCGACGTGCTGCCTGGACGGGGACGAAACGGCCGAGCTGCCCGGCTGCCACGCATCCTGGGCACCCGCACCGCGTGGACGCCGGTCGGCGACGGTGAGTTCTTCTGCCCCGGCTGCGGTGGCGACCGCAACTACCAGCGGCTCGCCGGACGGCGCCGCTTCACCCTGCTCGGCGTGCCCCTGCTGCCCCGCGGCGAGTCCGCGCCGACCGTCGAGTGCGCGGCCTGCCGCCGCCACTACGGCACCGAGGTCCTCGACCACCCCACCACCACCCGCTTCTCGGCGATGCTCCGCGACGCCGTCCACACCGTGGCCCTCGCGGTCCTCGCCGCCGGCGGTGCCTGCTCCCGCACCGCGCTGGAGACGGCGGCCGTCGCGGTGCGCGCGGCCGGCTTCGAGGACTGCACCGAGGAGCAGTTGAACGCGCTCGTCGAGGCGCTGGAGGCGGACACCGGCCGGGTCCACGGCGAACCCTGCGTGCCGGGCCTCGCCATAGAACTGCACGAGGCGCTGGACCCGCTGGCCCCGCACCTCGCCACCGTCGGACGCGAGTCGATCCTGCTCCAGGGCGCCCGCATCGCCCTCGCCGACGGCCCCTACACCCCCGCCGAACGCGACACCCTGGCGACGGTCGGGGCGGCCCTGACCCTCTGCTCCGACGACGTCACCCGCCTCATGGAATCGGCGGGCACGCCCTCCTGACCGCGCGCAGGCCCTAGCAGGGCAGGTCCAGCCGCATGATCTGGCGGTGCATGCCCGGCCCGAAGTAGTCCTGGCGCAGACCCCCGTCGGGTTCCTCCGGGCGGAAGCCCAGGGAGCGGTAGAGGAAGATGGCCGCCAGGTTGGCGGGCTCCACGGTCAGCCGCACGACGTCGATGCCGTCCCGGCGCAACCGGGTCAGCACCTCCGTCATCAACTCCGTGCCCAGACCGTGCCGGCGCCGGTCCGGGGTCACGCCCAGGCCGAGTATCCAGCTGTCCGTGCCGAGCGCCCGGGTGGCGGCCAGCACGTAGCCGCGCAGCCGGCCCGCGCCGTCGTCGAGCACCAGGAAGTGTTCCTCGTACATGTCGAAGAGCTGGCGCAGCAGGAAGCCGGGATAGGCGAACTCCTGGAACACCTCCTCGTCGAGCCGCCGCAGTTCGGGCAGATCGGACTCCCGGGCGGTGCGCAGGTCCAGAGGCGGGCCGTCCGGGCCGTCGGCGGCCCCCGGGAGCAGGTCGTGGCGGTCGAGGGAACGTTCCAGCGGTTCGGCGGTCATGCAGCCCCCAGTCAGCACGTGCGGACGTCAACTCCTCGCCACCGGAGCCCTACTCGAAGGAATGACGCTTCGTGTGGCGGCCGGTGACTCCTTCTGGCTAGAGTGAGCTTCCAACTTCGGCCGTGCAAGGGCGAGTTCGGGTGTGCGACGATGCGCCCGACGTGCGCCCGGCGGATGCGGAGTGGCGAGTTCCCTGCTGTCTTGCTGTGCCCCGGTGCCCTACCGTGCACAACACTGGGGTTTGTCCGAAATCGAATGGAACGCGGCAGGATGACTATGGATCGCAACGCCGACGCACCGTGGTCGAAGTTCGATCCCGAGGCGTACGTCGACGACAACTACCGGACGCCGCTGGAGGTCGACCTCCTCATCGTCCGGCTGATGCGCGACCACTTCACCCGCTGCTTCGCCGACACCCCGCACCCGGTGCGCGGCATCGACGTCGGAGCCGGCGCCAACCTCTACCCCGCGCTCTCCATGCTGCCCTGGTGCGACAAGGTGCTCCTGCTGGAGTACGCGCACCCGAACGTCGAGTACCTGGAGAAGCAGGTCTCCCCGGGCGGGTACGACACCGCATGGGACGCGTTCTGGAACGTGCTGGAGGAGGCGCCCGCCTACCGCGCCGTCGAGCCCAGGGAGCTGGCCGGCGAGATCGTCCGGGTGGAGCGCGCCAACCTGTTCGACCTGGAGCACGGACACCGCCGCTGGGGCCTCGGGACCATGTTCTTCGTCGCCGACTCGATGTCCGAGTGCCCCGAGGAGTTCCAGCGGGGCGTGCGCTGCTTCATGAACGCGCTCGGCGACGGAGCCCCGTTCGCCGCCGCCTTCATGAAGGAGTCCGTCGGCTACCGGGTCGGCACCCACGACTACCCGGCCTACCGGGTGAACGAGGACCGGGTCAGGGAGAGCCTCGAGCCCTTCACCAAGGAGCTGGAGATCCACGATCTGCACCACATGGTGCGGCCGGGACACGAGGGAATGCTCCTCGCCCTGGGACGGCGCAATCCGGAGATTGCCACCCCGTAGGAACGGGGACCATGCTGAACACAGGGCAACGAGATCTGTACGAGGGGTGCGGGGATGCAGATCAAGCCACGGCAGCACCTGCTGGAAATCTGGCACGCCATGGCCCGTCACTCGTTCGACGACGGGAAGCTCGTCCGGGGGGACACCGACGGGCTGAGCAGCGTCGCCGACGCCGAACGCCTGCTCTGCATCCTGTATCCGGCCACCGAGGTCCCCGCCTTCCGCCTCGACCAGCCCGACACCACCGAACGTGACGTCCTGCGCGCCCTCGACCGCCTCGGCACCCGGCTGGAGATCCCGCCCAACCTGATCACCGCGCTGACCCAGTTCATGCGCACCCACACCGGCACGGACGACAGCCCCACCTTCTCCGGCGGCCACTACTTCCGCCCCGCCGAAACCGGTGGCGAGATCACCCACCAGCAGTACCAGCTCGGCGTGGTCGACTCCTACTCCATGTCCGTCACGCTCTGCCTCGCCACCCTCGGCTTCCTCAAGATCTACGAGGGCACCACGACCCGCCCCGAGGTACGCAAGGCCGTCGGCGAGCTGAGGGAGGCCACCAACACCCGGCTGACCGCCGCGATGGTCAGCCTGCTGCGCTCCTTCACCGTCAACGTCTTCGACGCCGAGTCCGAACAGGGCAGCCGGCTGATCGAGGTCATCGGACAGGGCGGGCAGTCCGACCGCGTCGTCCTCCAGCAGTTCTCCCGCCGGTTACGCCCGCTGCGCGCCACCATCATCGAGAGCATCTCCAGAGGCATCCAGGTCGACGAGGGCATCCGCGACGAGAGCCAGCTCTTCGAGTGCGGCTGGGCCTGGGGCATCGTCAAGGACGCGCCGAAGATCACCGACCTGAGCCTCGCCGTACCCGGCCAGCCCGACGGCATCGCCGACCGGCTGCCCTACGTGTACTTCACCGTCACCGCCCTCGACGGCATCCAGGACCTGTTCTCCGACCGCACCCTCACCCTCGGTCTGCTCGACGAGGACCAGCAGAAGCTCGCCGAGATGCTGCGCCTGCGCTGGGAACTGAGCCAGCAGTACTGGTCCGCCATCGCGCGTTTCGGCGCCGACCGCTGGCCCCTGGAGGACCTGCCCTGGCAGACCACCGGACTGCGCCTGGAGTCCGAGTACTTCTCCCTGACCGTCGCCGCCATCGTCGTCCACGACCTGGTCCGCCGGAAGGCGACCGACGACGACCTCACCCGCACCGTCGCCATCATGGAACGCCTCGCCGACCGCGGCAGAGTCACCAGCCGCATGACCAGGAACGACCCCACCATCCTGCTGCACACGCCCGGCGTCACCATGCCGCTCGCCGGGTCCGAGCGCTCCGGCGGACAACTGCTGTGGCGGATGACCGACTTCTCGGCGCAGCTCCTCAAGCGGATCATCCAGCTCGCCGAACTCTCCCGGAACATCGGCGCGCAGGACCGGCTGCTGCGCCTGGCCGAGCAGGCCTTCGAGCACCTGTGGAACCGCCGCATCGACGACGAGGACGGCGCCGGCCTCTGGGACAACGTCCAGGCCGTCTACCCCGAGGCCCACGAGGCGGGGCTGCGGATGTCCTGGAGCATCACCGAGCGCGTCACCGAGTGCCTCGTCGCCGCCCGCATCCTGTACGAGCAGCAGCCCATCCGCAGCCCCGAACTCGCCGAACTCGCCCGCGAACTGCTCAGCGAAGCCACCCACCTGTTCGGCAGGGAGCAGCTGGAGGCGTCCGTCGCCGCCGACGGCAGCAGGGCCCGCGCCATGCGGAGCATCGAGAGCCGCCTCGACCACGCCCGCAGCCTGGTCGACGACCGGCCCGCCACCGCCTTCGCCCTGGCCCTGCCCGTGCTCCAGGAACTCGACACCCTGGCCCAGGCCCGGGGCGCCGCCGCCCAGGAGGTGTGAGCGTGCTCGTCTTCGCCGCCTCCGACAAGGGAGGCACGGGTCGCTCGGTCACCAGCGCCAACCTGGCCTACCAGCGCGCCCTCACCGGCGACCACGTGGCCTACGTCGACTTCGACTTCGGCTCGCCCACCGCCGCCGCCGTCTTCGACGTGCCCAGCGCCATGCGCGGCACCGAGGAGCACGGCCTCCACTCCTACCTGGAGGGCGAGACGGCGGAACCAGTCCGCATCGACGTCTGGCGGCAGACCGAGCACCCCCTGCTGCGCGCCCGCCCCAACCAGTCCGGCCGCCTGGTGCTCTTCCCCGGCGACGCGGGCGGCGGCGAGTTCGCCACCGGAGAGGAGGCCCTGGAGCGCTGCATCGACCTGCTGCTGAAACTCAACGGCGAGTTCGACGTCACCGTCGTCGACCTCAGCGCCGGCCGCAGCTACGCCGTCGACATGGTCCTCGCGGCCACCGCCCACCCGCGCATGCGCAACGTCCCCTTCCGCTGGCTGGTCTTCCACCGCTGGACCCGCCAGCACGTGATCGCCGCCTCCGGACTGGTCCACGCCGACCACGGCATCATCGGCGGCGGTGTCGAACGCGGCCACGACGAGGACGCCCTGCGCGCCGCCATCCGCTTCGTGCGGGCCGCCGTACCCGACCCCGAGTCGCCGCTGTGGTCCCAGGGTTCGCCCGCCCAGGCGGCCTGGATGCAGGCCTGCGACGAGGCACTGCGCCGGCTCGCCGCCGAGCACCGCATCGGCGACAGCGTCGTCCTCGGCGTCGTACCGCTGGAGCCCATACTCCAGTGGCGCGAACAGCTGATCACCGAGGAGGACGTCCTCTCCACCCAGATAGCGAACAAGGAGACACTGGAGGCCCTGGAGGAGATCGCCCGCCGACTGACGGACGACGTGCATTGGGGGCGGCCGTGAGTGACGCCGTGTTCCGGGAGACCGCTGCCGAGGCGCGTACGCAGTCGGTGCCGCTGGCTCATCTCTCGCTGGAGCTGGGGCACCTCTACATGGAGGACTTCGAGGCCGGGCCCGAGCGGCTGCGCCGGCACTTCGCCGAGGTGCTGCCCTGGGTGGAGGCGGCGCGGGCCGCGGCCGGTGCGCGGGCCGGCGGCAAGCGGGCCCGGATCAGCACCTGCTTCCTGATCGACGACTACTTCAGCCGGTTCTCCACCCCGGCCGAGGTCGTCCCCATGCTCCTCGCGGAGGCGGAACGGGCCGGGCTCGCCGTCGACTACCTGGCCCGCGAGTCCGGCTGCGCCGTCACCGGCAAGACACCCGTCGCGGAGGCGGTGGCCGGCCGCATCGTGGAGTCGCCCGTCCCCGGCAGCTACGGCATGCGCCCGCCCACCGCGCGGACGGGCTGGCTCGCCAACGGCGAACGGGCCCCCGCCAAACAGGCCGCCATGGCGATGAAGCGGGCCCCCTGGCAGCCGCCCCGGGAGACCGCCGCCCGCCGCCACTCCGTCTTCCTCGACGCCGAACTGTGGAGCGACGACGCCGACGGGCGCCGCACCTGGTCCTGCCCCTTCCTCGCCGCCGTCTGGCAGCTCGCCCGCCTCGGACTGCTGCGCGACGCAGGCGAGGCCGTCCTCGTCCCGCAGCCGCACACCGGCAACGGTTTCCCCGAGGACTGGGACGAACTGCCCTCCCTGCTCCGGCTCAACCCGCGCGCCGACCCCTTCTCCGCCTACCGGACCTGTTCCGTCGTACCCAACCGCTTCCTCCCGGTCGAACACGCGGTGCGCGTGATCCTCGACCAGATCGAGGTCGACCCGGGGGCGCTGGCGCAGGTCGCCGAGCGTTCCGGGAACGAGCGCACGGCCGTCCCCGACTCGGTCGCCGACCGCGTCTCCTACGTCTTCTACGCGGCGCCCTGAGATGGCGCCGCGGCAGAGCACCCCGCCCGCCGTTCTCGCCTGCGGCGAGATCCGCACCTGCCTGCTGCCCGCCCGGCAGGCCCTCGACATCCGCTCCGCCGCCCAGCTCCTCGGCCTGCGCGCCGACGAACGGGTACTCCTCTCCGAGCGCCCGGGCCTCTACGCGCGTTCCCCCGACACCCTGACCGGCGTCGACTGCCCGCTGCCCAGCGCCAACGGCGCCCGGGTGCGCGCGGTGGGCACCGTCACCGCGCACGCCGCGCTCACCGAGGGGCGGGTCCTGCAGACCTCCGCGCACTGCCGGCTCCCCGCCGCAGGTCCCGACCAGCGGCGGCCCTGGGGCGAGTACCTGGTGCGGCCCGGAGTGGTCGAACCGCTCGGCAGGCTCCCGCACGAGGCGGTCGCGCAGGGCGTGCTCGGCGGCGGCCGCCACGGCGACCTCGACGTCGGCCTGATCGCCGACGGGCTGCTCACCCGGCTGCTGCGCCACCCCCTGCTCGACCAGCGACCGCCCTTCCGCTCCCGGCCCACCCGGCTGCGCTGGGTGGCCCTGCCCGCGGACCCCGGGGACGCGCCCTCCCTCGAACGGTTCACCCTCGCCGAGGACGAACTGCGCACCGTACGCCTGCGGGTGCCCGAGGACACCGACGGCGCCGACCTCGCCGCGCTCTGCGACGACCTCGCCCTGCACGACTGGCTCCTCACCACCGTCGTCCGCATGCTCGACGGCATCCGGCTCGGCGCCACACCCACGCAGGACGCCGGCGCCGTCGTCCGGGCGCTGCGTCCTGCCGTGGACCACCTGCTGCACCTGTGGATGCCACGGGCCCGGGTGACCCGGGACCTGGCCCCGCTGTGGGACCCGCTGGAGGAACGGCCCGGCTTCACCCGGCAGTGGCAGGCGCTGGTGCAGCGCATCCGCGACCAGCTCACCCTGCACGCCATCCCCGCACCCCACCGGGAGGTGGAGCCGGCTCCCTGACCGGACCCAGCGCCTCCCACGCACATCCCCGCACCCCGATCCGACGCGCATCCCAACGGGGGGAGAAGCGAGATGAGCACGGCACAGTCACCCCGACCCGACGACACGGCCCGCACCCCGGGCCCGGCCGACCCGAGGGGCGAGTCCCCATGGGCGCGCATGCTGCTGGTCGCCCTCGTGGTCGGCGCCCTCTTCTGGAGCGTCACGGCACTGCTCAGCCCCGACGACGGCACCCTGCGGCAGTTCACGGCCGCCGTCCTCTGCGCCGGCGCGGCCTTACTCGTCCAGTACGTGCTCGGCCTGGCACCACGCCCGGCCCACGAGCGGCTGGAGGAGCACACCCGCCGGGTGGAGAGCGCCCTCGCCGAGAACACCGCCGCCGTACGGGACGGGCTCAACCAGTACGACGACGAGCTGAAGTCCGGTCTGACCCGGTACACCGAGGACGTCAAGCAGCTCGTCGAGACGCACGTCACCCACGGGGACCACCGGACCGGCGACTCCGCAACGCCGTTGGACCGGGTCCGCATCGACAGCGTGCCCGACCTGGCCAAGGGCTTCGCCGACGTCCTGCTGCCCAGCCCCTCGATCCTGCACACCTTCGTCCATCTGGAGATGGAGCGGGTGGTCGGCCACATGGCGGACCTCACCAACCTGAGCGCCGAGTGCCCCGGCGAGAACCACGACTGGATGCTCACCCTCACCCGGGCCGCCGAGCAGTCCATCCTCGCCACCAGCACCTCCGTGGACCGGCAGTTCTGGAACAGCGAGCCCGCCGGACGCTACCTCGACGCCCAGCAGGCGGCCATCGACGAACAGGGCGTCGCGGTGCGCCGCCTGTTCCTGCTGGAGAGCGCCCGCGAACTCGACGACCGCCTGCTGCGGCTGTGCGAGGAGCAGGAACTGCGCCGCATCGACGTCCGCGTGGCAGTCCTGCCCGAACTGCCCCCGCACCTCCAGCGCGGCACCACCAACGACTTCATCCTCTACGACGAGGAGGTGTCGTTCGAGATCGAGCAGGACCTGCGCGACGTCAACGTGCGGACCCGCCTCACCGCGCGCCAGGACTACGTACGGGACCGGCTCAAGCGCTTCCGGGAACTCTGGGACGCGGGCATGGGTCTGCGCGAACTGGAGGTGCGCGTCGACGACGAGGAGGACGGCAACTGGATGGTCGACCAGGCCTGACCGCCCCCTCGGTACTCCCGGGGGAGTAACGGCGCCCGGCACGTCACCCGGGGCAGTACCGGCCAACTCGCCCTCGGGTCCGACGTGCCGGCCGCCCGCCGCCGGAAGTCTGGAGACAGCCGACCAGACATCCAGCGGAGGGAGGCCCGTCAGATGGGGGCCGTAAGGACAAGTGGGGGGCGACGGCGGGCCGTGCCCTGGCTGGTGCTCGGACTGTGGATCGCGGTCCTGGCGATCGCCTCGCCGTTCGCGTCGAAACTCGCGGACGTGCAGCGCGACCGAGCCGTCGACTACCTGCCGGCCGGCGCCGACTCGACGCAGGTCGCCAGGATCCAGGACCGGCTGCCGGGCGGCGAGGCCACCGAGATGGTCCTCGTCTACCACCGGGACGCCGGACTGACCTCCGCCGACCGGGCCACCGCCGCCGGCCAGGTCGCCGAGATCGCGGGCGCGCACGAACTCACCGGCCGGCCCGCCGGCATCCCGTCCGAGGACGGCACCACCCTCATGTACCCGGTCGCCAGCACCGAGCCCGGCCAGGACGAGGAGGCCCGCGACGCCCTCGTCAACGCCGTACGGGACATCGCCCGGGGCGGCGACGGGCTGAGCGTCGAGGTCGGCGGCGCCGGCGCGCTCGCCACCGACGCCGCCGAGGTCTACAACTCCCTCGACGGCCCCCTGCTCTACACCACCGCGGCCGTCGTCGCACTGCTGCTGATCCTCATCTACCGCAGCCCGTTCCTGTGGCTGGTCCCGCTCGCCGTCGCCGGCATCGCCGACTACCTCTCCATGGGCGTCGCCTACGGCCTCAACCAGTGGTTCGGCACCGCGGTCTCCGGCCAGAGCTCCGGCATCATGACCATCCTCGTCTTCGGCGTCGGCACGGACTACGCGCTGCTGCTGGTCTCCCGCTACCGCGAGGAACTGCGGCGCGTCGAGCGGCCGTACGACGCCATGGCCGCCGCCCTGCGCGGCTGCGGCCCCGCCGTGCTCGCCTCCTCCGGCACCGTCGCCGCCGGGCTGCTCTGCCTGCTCGCCGCCGACCTCAACTCCAGCCGGGGCATGGGCCCGCTCGGCACCGTCGGCGTGCTGTGCGCGCTGGCCGCCATGCTGACCCTGCTGCCCGCGCTCCTGGTCCTGCTGGGCCGACGCGTCTTCTGGCCGCTCGTGCCCCGCCACGGCAGCACGCCCAAGGCCCGCCGGTCGCTGTTCGCGGCGATGGGCGGCTCCGCCGAACGCCGGCCCCGCACCGTCCTCGTGGGCGGCGCGGTGCTGCTCGGCGCGCTCGCGCTCGGGGCGTTCGCCCTGCCCGGCTCCCTCAAGCAGGAGGACTCCTTCACCACCCGGCCCGACGCCATCGCCGCGATGGGGACCCTCGCCGCCGCGTACCCGGAGAGCGGCATCCAGCCCATCGCCGTCATCGCTCCCACCGACCGGGCGGAGGCCGCCCTCGCCGAGGCCCGCGACACCCGCGGCGTCGAGAGCGCCGAGGCCGTCCGCAGCGGCGGAGGCTGGACCGAGCTGACCGTACTCGCCGCCGCCCCGCCCCAGTCGGCGGCCGAGACCGCCACCATCGAGTCCCTGCGCGACTCGCTCGACGGGTCCTACGTCGGCGGCCCCAGCGCTCAGCAGATCGACCTGGAGGACACCAACGCGCGCGACACCGCCATCGTCGTCCCGATCGTGCTGCTGTCGGTGCTGCTGATCCTGGCGGTGCTGCTGCGATCGCTGGTCGCGCCGCTGATCCTGGTCGCCGCCGTGGTCGCCGTGTGGGGCGCGGCGCTCGGCATCGGGGGACTGGTCTTCGGGCCGCTCTTCGGCTTCGAGGGCACCGACCCCGGACTCGGCCTGCTGTCCTTCGTGTTCCTGGTCGCCCTCGGCGTCGACTACGGCATCTTCCTGATGCACCGCATGCGCGAGGAGTCCCTGCGCGGTGCCGAACCCACCGAGGCCGCGCTCTCCGCGCTGCGCACCACCGGCGGGGTCATCGCCTCCGCCGGGCTGGTCCTCGCCGCCACCTTCGCGGTGCTCACCAGCATGCCGATGGTGCAACTGGTCGAGCTGGGCTTCGTCATCGCGGTCGGTGTCCTGCTCGACACCTTCCTCGTCCGCACCTACCTCGTCACCAGCGCGAGCGTCGCCCTGCGGCGCCGGGTGTGGTGGCCGGGCCCGCTGTCCCGGGCGCCCGGGGAGCCCGCGGCGGCCGGTGAGCGGGAGCCCGTCGGTGTCTGAGGTGCCGGGCGACCGGAGTGCGCCCCTCCCCTCCCGGAGGGGCGCGTCCGTCGCGGAGGATGGGCGCGTGCAGGCAACCACCACGGCAGCGCCCCGGCCCCGTGCCGGCGAGCGGATCATGGCCGCCGTCAACCGCGACCCGCGCGCCGCCCCGCACGGCACCCGCAACGACGCCGTGCTCGCCGCGGTCCTCCTCACCGGCGCCGTCTGCCTCGCCCTGGCCACCGACGAGGGCCGCCGCCCGGACGCGGTCGGCTGGACGCTGCTGGCCGCCGCGCACGTCGCGATCGTGTGGCGGCGGCGCCACCCGCTGCTGGTGCTCGTGGCGCTGGTGGCCCTCGTCGGGCCGTACCACGCCATGGACAACAACCACGCGGCGGCCGGTCCGGCCTCCTACGTGGCGCTCTACACGCTCGCCGTCACCGGCCGCCCGCTGCGCACGATCCTGACCGGCATCGGTGTCCTCACCGTTTCCGTCGGCATCATGCTCACCGTCAACACCCACCAGGCCGTCGAGCTGATCCGCATCTCCGGCTGGGTGATCGCCATCCTCTTCGCCGGCGTCGACGTCCGCTACTACCGCCAGTACGTCGCCTCCATCGTCGAACGGGCCGAACGCGCCGAACGCACCCGCGAGGAGGAGGCCCGCCGCCGCGTCGCCGAGGAACGCCTGCGCGTCGCCCGGGACCTGCACGACCTGCTCGCGCACAGCATCACCCTCATCGGCGTGCAGACCTCGGTCGCCGCCCACGTCCTGACCGCCGACCCCGGCCGCCTGGACCGGGCCGCCGTCGCCAAGGCCCTCGACGACATCGCCGAGACCTGCCGGAGCGCGCGCGGCGAACTGCGCACCACGCTGGAGGTGCTGCGGGAGCAGGACGCCACCGACGCCCGCGGCCCGCTGCCCGGACTGCACGGGCTGCCCGACCTCGCGGAGACCGCCCGGGGCGCGGGCGCACGGGTGGAGCTGTCGGTGCGGGCCGACGCCGTCCCGCCCGCGGTCGGTGCCGCCGCCTACCGCATCGTGCAGGAGGCGCTGACCAACTCCGTACGCCACGCCGGCCCGGCGCCGTCCGTCCACGTCGAGGTGCGCGCCGAGCGGGGCGCCCTGCGCCTGTCCGTCACCGACGACGGCAACGGGCCCGAGGCCGCCGGCACCCCCGGCTTCGGCCTCGTCGGCATGCGGGAGCGGGCCCGCAGCGTGGGTGGCACACTCGACGCCGGGCCGCGGGAGGGCGGCGGCGGGGGCGGCTTCGAGGTGACGGCCGTGCTGCCCACGCCCGCCGTACCGACGGGGCCCGCCCCGACCACGACACACCTGATCCCGGAGAGCGACCGATGACGATACGCGTGCTGCTCGCGGACGACCAGAACCTCGTCCGGGCCGCGTTCGCCCTGCTCGTGGCCTCGGCGCCGGACATGGAGGTGGTCGGCGAGGCGGGCACCGGCCGCGAGGCCGTGGCGCTGGCCCGCGCCGAACGCGCCGACCTCGTCGTCATGGACGTCCGCATGCCCGACCTGGACGGCATCGAGGCGACCCGGCTGATCGCCGCCGACGAGGACCTCGCGGGCGTGCGGGTGCTGGTCCTCACCACCTACGACACCGACGAGAACATCGTGGAGGCGCTCCGCGCGGGCGCCTCCGGGTTCCTGGTCAAGGACACCCGGCCCGCCGAACTCCTCGACGCCATCCGCACGGTGACGGCGGGCGACGCGCTCCTGTCGCCCGGACCGACCGCCCGCCTGATCGAAAGGTTCCTGCGCAGCCCCGCGACGCCCGCCGCGGGCACCGCGGGACCCGACTGCCTGTCCGACCGGGAACGCCAGGTGCTCGCCCTGGTCGCACGCGGCCTCAACAACACGGAGATCGCCGACTCCCTGGGCCTGAGCCCCCTGACCGCCAAGACCCACGTCAGCCGCATCATGGGCAAGCTGGGGGCGCGAGACCGCGCGCAACTGGTCATCGTGGCGTACGAGTCGGGGCTGGTGACCCCCGGCGTCGGCTGACCTCCGGCGGACGGCGGACTGACTCAGCCCTCGCAGTAGAGGTCGGCGGACGGCCGCTGACCGGTCGCGAGGAAGCGGGAGACGGTCCGGTCGCCGCAGGCGTTGCCGTTGGCGAGGTAGGCGTCGTGGCCGGTGGAGTCCACGGTCACCATGACCGCGCGCCGGCCGAGCGCCTCCCGCATCTTCCGGGCGCCGCTGAGCGGGGTGGCCACGTCCCGTTCGTTCTGGACGAGCAGGACGTTCGACGGCCCCCGGCCGGTGATCCGCACCGGCGCCTCGCGCGGCGCGTAGGGCCAGGCGGCGCACACCATCGCGTTGCGGGGCATGCCCGCGGTGAGCGGGTACTTGGCGCGGCTCTCGGCGACGCCCTTGCGGTACACGGCGGGCGACTTCGGCCAGGCGACGTCGTTGCAGAGCGTCCCCACCCCCACCGCGGTGACGTTCTGCAGCACGGACTCGGGCGGCGCCTGGGGCACGGGCGGCACGGTGCCCTGTGCCGCGGCCCGCATCATCCTCGCGAGCGTGGGATACGCGCTGGGGCGGTACAGGCTGTCCAGCATCGTCTGACGCAGCACGTTGCCGTTCAGCTCCTCCGGGTTGGCTCCCGGCCAGGGGATCGGCGTCCGGTCCAACTCGGCGGCGAGCCGCAGGAACCGCGGCCGTACGTCGGCCGCCCGGAGTGCCACGCGGTCCGGGTTGCCCGGCTGAGAGGCCCACGCGGCGAAGTCCGGGAAGGTGTCCTCCACGCCCTGCTCGTGGCCGGCGAGCCAGGCACGGGCGACGCGCGCCGGGTCGGGGTCGTCGTTGCTGTCCAGCACGACGCGGTCGGTGCGGTGCGGGAAGAGCTGCGCGTACACCGCGCCGACGTACGTCCCGTACGACACCCCCCACGCGGAGATCTTCCGCTCGCCGAGCGCGGCCCGCAGACGGTCGAGGTCGCGGGCCTCGTTCGCCGTGCTCAGGTGCCGCATCAGCTCGCCGCCGTCGCGTACGCAGGCGTCGGTGACGCGGCGCGCTGTGTCGAGGTTCCCGTCGACCGAGCCGTCGGGGGCGGGCCAGGGGCGGAGCCTGGAGGTGGCGAGGTCGGCGGTCTCCAGCCCGCAGTCGACGGCGGTGGACGGGGCGAGCCCGCGCGGCGCGAACCCGACCAGGTCGTAGGCGTCCCGGACTTCGCGCGGCAGCTTCTGCCCCTTCCCCGACGGGTCGCCCAGACTGGACCCGCCCGGCCCGCCGGGGATGAGCAGCAGCGTCCCGCGCCGGGCGTCCGGATCCTCGCTCCGGATGCGCGAGACGGCGATGTCGATACGGGGGCTGCCGGGATCGGCGTAGTCCATGGGCACCCGGAGCGTGGCGCACTGCTGACGGGGGTCGACGGCGCCCCCGCCGCAATCCGTCCAGGTGAGGGCCCCGGCGGGGTCCGCGGTCGCGGCGGAGGCGGTGAACGGCGCGGTGATCCCGAGGAGTGCGGTGGAGACGCCGACGAGGGCGGCGTCGCGGATGATTCGCTTGCGCTGCGTCATACGACGAGCCTCACGGATCTCCGGCGCCGCCCACATCCGGTCAACAACCCTCTTGGTACGGGGGTATACCCGAGGACCGTCCCAGCCGGGGCCCTCTTCACGGGTCCGCCTCCTCGCACTGCCGCACGGCCACCCCGGGGCATGCGCGAGAATGGGCGGCATGAGTCTGTTCCGCGACGACGGCATCGTGCTGCGCACCCAGAAGCTGGGCGAGGCGGACCGGATCATCACCTTGCTCACGCGCGGTCACGGACGTGTACGCGCCGTGGCGCGCGGCGTACGGCGGACGAAGTCGAAGTTCGGGGCCCGCCTCGAACCGTTCTCGCACGTCGACGTGCAGTTCTTCGCCAGGAACAGCGAGCTGGTCGGGCGCGGGCTGCCGCTGTGCACGCAGAGCGAGACCATCGCGCCGTACGGTGGCGGGATCGTCACGGACTACGCCCGCTACACCGCGGGGACGGCCATGCTGGAGACGGCCGAGCGGTTCACCGACCACGAGGGCGAGCCGGCGGTCCAGCAGTACCTGCTGCTGGTCGGCGCGCTGCGTACCCTCGCCCGGGGCGAGCACGCTCCGAACCTCGTGCTCGACGCGTTCCTCCTGCGCTCGCTGGCGGTGAACGGGTACGCGCCGACCTTCGGGGACTGCGCGAAGTGCGGCCTGCCCGGTCCGAACCGGTTCTTCTCGGTCGGGTCGGGCGGTTCCGTCTGCGCCGACTGCCGGGTGCCCGGCAGCGTCGTACCCTCGCCGCAGGCCCTGGAACTGCTCGGGGCACTGCTCACGGGAGACTGGGGGACCGCGGACGCGTGCGAGCCGCGGTACGTGCGGGAGGGCAGCGGGCTGGTGTCCGCCTATCTGCACTGGCACCTGGAGCGGGGCCTGCGCTCCCTGCGGTACGTCGAGAAGTCCTAGGCACAAACACGCAGAAACAGTACGAGGAGACGAGAGACACATGGCGGTACGCGGGATCCTTGGGCGGCAGCGCCGGGAGTACAGGACGCCGGAGCCGCACCCGTCCGGCGCGCGGCCCCCGGGCCTCGGTGAGCTGGTCCCCGAGCATGTGGCGATCGTCATGGACGGCAACGGGCGCTGGGCCAAGGACCGCGGGCTGCCGCGGACCGAGGGGCACAAGGTCGGGGCCGAGCGGGTGCTCGACGTGCTCCAGGGCGCCATCGAGATGGGCGTGAAGAACATCTCGCTGTACGCCTTCTCCACCGAGAACTGGAAGCGGTCGCCGGACGAGGTGCGCTTCCTGATGAACTTCAACCGGGACTTCATCCGCAAGACCCGCGACCAGCTCGACGAGCTGGGGATCCGCGTGCGCTGGGTGGGCCGGATGCCCAGGCTGTGGAAGTCCGTCGCCAAGGAACTCCAGGTCGCCCAGGAGCAGACCAAGGACAACGACCGGCTGACCCTGTACTTCTGCATGAACTACGGCGGCCGCGCCGAGATCGCCGACGCCGCGCAGGCCCTCGCCGAGGACGTGCGGGCCGGGAAGCTCGACCCGTCGAAGGTCAACGAGAAGACCCTCGCGAAGTACCTGTACTACCCGGACATGCCGGACGTGGACCTGTTCCTGCGGCCCAGCGGCGAGCAGCGCACGTCCAACTACCTGCTCTGGCAGAGCGCGTACGCCGAGATGGTGTTCCAGGACGTGCTGTGGCCCGACTTCGACCGGCGCGACCTGTGGCGGGCGTGCCTGGAGTTCGCCTCCCGCGACCGGCGGTTCGGCGGGGCCATCCCGAACGAGGAGCTCCTGGCCATGGAGGGCCGGAGCGGAGGGAACTGAGCCCGTCCGGCGTTCGCGGGCGAGGCCGTCGGGCCGGAAGGGGTCCGGGGCGCGGCCCCCGGCCCCGGCGGCTCAGCCGCCGGAGGCGGTCGCGCAGTCGGCGCAGGTGCCGAAGATCTCCACGGTGTGGGCGACGTTGACGTAGCCGTGTTCGGCGGCGATGGCCTCGGCCCACTTCTCCACCGCGGGGCCCTCGACCTCGACGGCCTTGCCGCAGGAGCGGCAGACCAGGTGGTGATGATGGTCGCCGGTGGAGCAGCGGCGGTAGACGGACTCGCCGTCGGCGGTGCGCAGGACGTCGACCTCGCCGGCGTCGGCGAGGGACTGAAGCGTGCGGTAGACCGTGGTGAGCCCGACCGAGTCGCCCTTGTGCTTGAGCATGTCGTGGAGCTCCTGTGCGCTGCGGAACTCCTCGACCTCCTGGAGAGCCGCCGACACGGCGGCCCGCTGCCGGGTGGCGCGGCCCTTCACGGGCGGTCCAGCGGTCGTCACCGGGTTCCTCCTCACGTCTTGGCGGCTTGCCGGGCCATTGTGCCAGCCCGGTTCGCCCGCGGTCAGACGCCGACCTCGTCGGTGGCCCCCCGGGTGGCCGGAATCTTGCACTCCGCCGGATCCGACGCGGGCCCCGCGGCAGTGGCCGCTCGCGCGCGTCGCCGGGCGAGCGGTGCCGCCAGCGCGGTCAGCAGGACGAACGCGCCGATGGTGAGCAGCACGATCGTCGCGCCGGGCGGCACGTCCTGGTAGTACGAGGTGACCGTGCCGCCGATCGTCACGGTCACGCCGAGCGCGACGGCGATCGCGAAGGTGGCGGCGAAACTGCGGGTGAGCTGCTGCGCGGCGGCCACCGGGACCACCATCAGCGCCGACACCAGCAGCAGCCCCACGACGCGCATCGCGACCGTCACCGTCACCGCGGCCGTGACCGCGGTCAGCAAATTCAGCGCGCGCACCGGCAGGCCGGTGACCCGGGCGAACTCCTCGTCCTGGCTGACCGCGAACAGCTGCCGGCGCAGGCCCAGGGTGACCAGGACCACGAAGGCGGCCAGCACGCAGATCGCCGTGACGTCGGACTCGCTCACCGTGGACAGGGAGCCGAAGAGGTACGAGGTGAGGTTGGCGCTGGAGCCGGTCGGCGCGAGGTTGATGAACATCACACCGCCGGCCATGCCGCCGTAGAAGAGCATCGCGAGGGCGATGTCGCCGCGGGTCTTGCCGTACCAGCGGATCAGCTCCATGAGGACCGCGCCGAGCACGGAGACCAGGGTCGCCATCCACACCGGGGACCAGGAGAGCAGGAAGCCGAGGCCGACGCCGGTCATCGCCACGTGGCCGATGCCGTCGCCCATGAGGGCCTGGCGGCGCTGGACCAGGTAGATGCCGACGGCGGGCGCGGTGATGCCGACCAGGACGGCCGCCAGCAGGGCCCGCTGCATGAAGGCGTAGTTCAGGATTTCCATAGTCGTCGCCTTCTCAGCTCAGCAGGCCGGTGCGGATCGGTTCGGCGTCCGTGGGCGCGTGCGGGTGCACGTGGTCGTGGCCGGGCAGCGCGTGCTGGCCGACCGCCTTCGGGGGCGGGCCGTCGTGCAGCACGCAGCCGTCGCGGAGCACCACGGCCCGGTCGATCAGCGGCTCCAGGGGGCCCAGCTCGTGCAGGACGAGGAGGACCGTCGTACCGGCCGCGACCTGCTTCCTGAGCGTCTCGGCCAGCACCTCCTGGCTGGCCAGGTCGACGCCCGCCATCGGCTCGTCCATGATCAGCAGTTCGGGTTCGGCGGCGAGCGCGCGGGCGATCAGCACGCGCTGGTGCTGGCCGCCGGAGAGGGCGTTCACCGAGTCCTTGGCCCGGTCGGTCATGCCGACCAGGGCGAGGGCGCGGCGCACGGCCTCGTGGTCGGCCTTGCGCAGGATGCCGAAGCGGGCCCGGGAGAGCCGCCCGGAGGAGACCACCTCGGTCACCGTCGCGGGGACGCCGCCCGCGGCCGTGGTGCGCTGCGGGACGTAGCCCACGCGCGCCCAGTCGCGGAACCGGCGCCGGGGGGCGCCGAACAGCTCGATCTCCCCGGCGGTGACCGGCACCTGGCCGATGACGGTGCGCACGGCCGTGGACTTGCCCGAGCCGTTGGCGCCGAGCAGGGCGACGACCTCGCCGCGGCGCACGGTGAGGTCGATGCCGCGCAGGACGGGGCGTGAGCCGAGTTCGGCGCGCACGCCGCGCAGCGAGATGACGTTGACGGGCTCGCTCATGCCGCCCTCCGGTGAGTTGATCACTTGGCTCCCAGGGCCGTCCGCAGGGCCTTGAGGTTGGCTTCCATGACCTGGAAGTAGTCGTCGCCGCGGGACTTCTCGGTGATGCCCTCGATCGGGTCGAGGACGTCCGTCTCGAGGTTCGCGTCCTTGGCGACCGTCTTCGCGGTCTTGTCGCTGACGAGCGTCTCGTAGAAGACCGTGGAGACGCCGTCGGCCTTCGCCATCTTCTCAAGCTCCTTGACCCGGGCGGCGCTGGGCTCGGACTCGGGGCTGAGGCCGCTGATGGCCTCCTCGGTCAGGCCGTAGCGCTCGGCGAGGTAGCCGAAGGCGGCGTGCGTGGTGATGAAGACCTTGGTGTCGGTGTCCTTCAGCCCGGTCTCGAACTCCGTGTTCAGGGCGTCGAGCTTCTTGACCAGGGCCTCGGTGTTCTTCTTGTAGTCGGCGGCGTGGTCGGGGTCGGCCTTCTCGAAGGCCTCGCCGACGCCCTTGGCGACCTCGGCGTACTTGACCGGGTCGAGCCAGATGTGGGGGTCCTTGCCGCCCTCCTCGCCGTGCTCGTGGCCGTGCTCCTCCTCGGCGTGGTCGTGCTCGGCGGCGTGTCCGCCGACCTCGGAGCCGTGCTCCTCCAGTGCGGTCAGCGTGGCCGCGTCGATCTTCGTCTTGGCGCCGGACTGGGCGATGGCCTCGTCGGCGGAGGGCTGCAGGCCCTTGAGGAAGAGCGCGGCGTCCGACTCCTCCAGCTGGGCGCGCTGCTTGGCGCTGATCTCCAGGTCGTGCGGTTCCTGGCCGGGCTCGGTCAGACTGGTGACGTTGACGTGGTCGCCGCCGATCTGCTCGGCGAGATAGGCCATGGGGTAGAACGACGCGACGACGTCGAACTTGTCCGTGTTGCCCGCCGCCGCGTTGTCGCCGGCGCAGGCCGAGAGGGTCCCGAGGCCGAGTGCGGCGGCCGCGGTGACTGCTATGCCGGATATGTGACGTCGTCGTACGTTCATGGGATTCATTTTCAACAAATATGGAAACGGTTGTCAACAAGCGGCCATATCGGAGGCCCGAGGATCCTGCGGGGCCCCGATTTGGTTGAGGGGCAGTCCACGCCGGTAACCTGAAGCATTCTCTGGAAGCATCTCGCTTCGCCCGCCCGCCACCCGACCACCACCCCTCAACGAGGCGCTTCGCGCCGCACCAGTCAGTCACCGTCGTCGTAATGAAGAGAGCACCGTGGCCGCCGACAAGATCGACACCATCGTCAGCCTGAGCAAGCGCCGTGGCTTCGTATTCCCCTGCAGTGAGATCTACGGCGGTCAGCGTGCCGCCTGGGACTACGGTCCGCTCGGTGTCGAGCTCAAGGAGAACCTCAAGCGCCAGTGGTGGCGCTACATGGTCACCTCGCGCGAGGACGTCGTCGGTCTCGACTCCTCCGTGATCCTGGCCCCCGAGGTCTGGGTGGCCTCCGGTCACGTCGCCACCTTCACGGACCCGCTGACCGAGTGCACCTCCTGCCACAAGCGGTTCCGTGCGGACCACCTGGAGGAGGCGTACGAGGAGAAGAAGGGCAAGGCTCCCGAGAACGGCCTGGCCGACCTCAACTGCCCCAACTGCGGCAACAAGGGCACCTTCACCGAGCCCAAGCAGTTCTCCGGTCTGCTCTCCACCCACCTCGGCCCGACCCAGGACAGCGGCTCCGTCGCCTACCTGCGGCCCGAGACCGCCCAGGGCATCTTCACCAACTTCGCCCAGGTGCAGACCACGTCGCGCCGCAAGCCGCCGTTCGGCATCGCCCAGATGGGCAAGTCCTTCCGCAACGAGATCACGCCCGGCAACTTCATCTTCCGGACCCGCGAGTTCGAGCAGATGGAGATGGAGTTCTTCGTCAAGCCGGGCGAGGACGAGAAGTGGCAGGAGTACTGGATGGAGCAGCGCTGGAACTGGTACACGGGCCTGGGCCTCCGTGAGGAGAACATGCGCTGGTACGAGCACCCGGCCGAGAAGCTCTCCCACTACTCCAAGCGCACCGCCGACATCGAGTACCGGTTCTCCTTCGGCGGCAGCGAGTGGGGCGAGCTGGAGGGTGTCGCCAACCGCACCGACTACGACCTCTCCTCGCACTCCAAGGCCTCCGGCCAGGACCTCTCCTACTTCGACCAGGAGGCCGGCGAGCGCTGGACGCCGTACGTCATCGAGCCGGCGGCCGGTGTCGGCCGGGCGATGCTCGCCTTCCTGCTCGACGCGTACATCGAGGACGAGGCGCCGAACGCCAAGGGCAAGCTGGAGAAGCGCACGGTGCTGCGGCTCGACCCGCGGCTGTCCCCGGTGAAGGTCGCCGTGCTGCCGCTGTCCCGCAACCCCGAGCTGTCGCCCAAGGCGAAGGGGCTCGCGCAGGCGCTGCGGCAGAACTGGAACATCGAGTTCGACGACGCCGGGGCGATCGGGCGCCGGTACCGGCGTCAGGACGAGATCGGTACGCCGTTCTGCGTCACCGTCGACTTCGACACGCTGGACGACAACGCGGTGACGGTCCGCGAGCGCGACACCATGAAGCAGGAACGCGTGTCGCTGGACCAGATCGAGGGGTACCTGGCCTCACGTCTGGTCGGGTGCTGATCGTTCGTATCGGTTGAGTTGCCAGGGGCTCCCGCCCCCTGGCACCCCGAGCCTGTGCCCACCCCTCGCCCGACTCGGTCGGATGAGGGGTGGGCCTTTGGCGTTCGGTGACCTGTTCGTTCGTCAGCGGCCCTGAAGCGACTTCACGTTGTCGCCGAAGGTCCAGTTCTTCGAGCCGTCCCAGTTGAGGGACCACGTCATCAGGCCCTTGAGGGCGCCGTTGTAGTGGTTCCAGGCCTGTGCCACCAGGGACGGGGACATGTGGCCGCCGCCCGCGCCGGGCTGTGCGGGCAGGCCCGGGACCTGCTTGTCGTAGGGCACCCGGATCGTCGTGCCCTGGATGACCAGGCCCTTGTCCAGGCAGTCGGTCTGCTTGGTGAAGCCCTGGACCGTGCCGGCCGAGTAGGAGTCGCCGGAGCAGCCGTACATGCTGCCGTTGTAGTACTGCATGTTCAGCCACCACAGGCGGCCGTTGTCCGCGTACTTCTTGATGACGGGCAGGTACGCGCCCCAGATGGAGCCGTAGGTCACGCTGCCGCCGGTGACGTAGGCGGTCTCCGGGGCCATGGTGAGGCCGAAGTTCGAGGGCATGCGGGCGAGCACGCCGTCGATGATGCGGATCAGGTTGGCCTGGGACGTGGAGAGTTGGCCGATGCTGCCGCTGCCGGTCAGGCCGGTCTCGATGTCGATGTCCATGCCGTCGAAGTTGTACTTCTTCAGGATCGGCACGATCGTGTCGACGAAACGGTCCGCGACGGCGGTGGAGTTGAGGTCGATGCCGGCCGTCGCGCCGCCGATGGAGAGCAGGATCGTCTGCCCGGACGCCTTGGCCGCGCACATCTCCGCGGGCGTCGCCACCTTCACGCCCGTGTCCATGCCGTCCTCCCACAGGGCCGTTCCGTCGGAGCGGATGACCGGGAAGGCCGCGTTCAGCACGTTGTAGCCGTGGGCGCCGATGCGCGAATCGGTGATGGGCGTCCAGCCGAAGGGCGGGTGCACGCCGTTGGCGGCGCCGTCCCAGTTCTCCCAGTAGCCCTGGAGGACCTTGCCGGTGGGCTTGGACTTCACGGCGCAGGTGTCGGTCGCGGGGGCAGGGGCGGGTGCGGGTGCGGCGGACGCGGTGGTGGCCCCCAGCGGGGCCAGGACGGTGGCCGCCAGTGCGGCGGCCAGTAGACGGATCCTGCGGCGGACCTTGGGGCGGATCATGCC
The DNA here is from genome assembly GCF_003947455.1 of Streptomyces sp. WAC 04229. Lineage (GTDB taxonomy): Bacteria > Actinomycetota > Actinomycetes > Streptomycetales > Streptomycetaceae > Streptomyces. Next base: position 48,450 of record NZ_QHJH01000035.1, read on the forward strand.
GGGCCTCCCGGTGGGGGGTGCGGTGAGGTGTCGTAGGCATGACAGTGGTGTGGTCCAGACCTTTCGTCAAGAGGTCTGGACCAAGAACGGGTGACGCCGTCGGGGTGACGCCCGAGGTGCGGGAACGCGGAGTTGTGCGGAAGGTGATGTTCCCAGGGGTTTCCCACCGCACGGACAGGGCGAGGACGAACAGTCATGGCTGAGCAGAAGTCGGCGCAGACACTCCCGCGGCCGCTGCACGCGGCCGCTTCCGCGGTACAGAAGGTGCCGGGCGCCACGACGGTCGGCAAGGCCGCCGAGGGCGCGCTGGAACGGATCGGCGCGGTGTCGCCGCGCGGGCGGCGCGTGATCGTGTACACGGGTGCGGGGGTGCTGGGCGTCGCCGGGCTGGTGGAGTGGCCGGTGGCGCTCACCGGAGCGGCGGTGGCCTGGCTGACGCAGTCGCGGCGGCGGAACGGGAACGGGGTCGCCGGGCGGGGCACGGGTGGTACCGGTGCCACCGAGGCCGCCCGGAAGCGCGCCGCCGTCAGGAAGAGCACCGCCAAGACCGCGGCGGCGACGTCGCCCGCCTCGACGTCGCCCGCGGCGAAGTCGGCCGCGGCGAAGAAGGCGGCGGCGAAGAGGACCACCGCGACGAAGACCACCGCGAAGAAGGCCACGGCCCGGTCGGCCGCCGCGAAGTCCGCCGCGGCGAAGAAGGCGACCGCGGCGACGAAGAAGGCGACCGCGGCGACGAAGGCGACCGCCAACAAGGCGACTGCGAAGAAGGCCACGGCGAAGAAGGCCACGGCGAAGAAGACCACCGCGAAGAAGACCACCGCGACGAAGACCGCCGCCAAGAAGACCGCCGCCAGGAAAGCCCCCGCGAAGAAGACCGCGTCACCCGCACGGAGCAGGAGCCGCTCGGGAAAGAAGACGTCGTCCAGCCGTCCCCCCGCCTCGGGCTCGGCCGGCGGCCGTAAGACCGCCTCCGCCTCGCGCACCCGCAGGACGGGCTGAGCCACGGCCATGGTCGGCGCACTTCTGACGCGGTCCCAGGACGCCGTCACCGGATTCGTCCTGGCCGGGCCCCGACTGCTCGCCCGCTCCACCGCACCCGCCGTCGGCGCCGCCGCCGGCGCGGTCGCGGGCACCGCACGGGCCGGTGTGCGAGGCGCCGACTTCGCCGCCCGCGCGGCCCGGGTCGCCCGCTCCGCGCTGCCCGGCGGCACCCGGGACTGGCGGGCCGGACCCCGGGCCCACCTCGCCCTCGCCCCGGCCGATTCCGACGAGGTGCGCCTGGCGGGCGGCACGGAACGCGTCGCGCGAAAGGTGGCCGCGGAGGTGGCCGAACACCCGGACGTGCTGGTCGCCTACTGGGACACCGGCCTCGCCAGGCTGGTGGTGACCGCGGCCGAGGAGGAGCTGACCGACTCCGTCGTGGACCACGTCACCGAACTCGCCGAGCGGCACGGACTCACCCGGACGGACCGACGGGACCGGCAGGACGTCGGCGACCAGGTGGACGAACTGGCCCACCCCGGCGACCCGGCCTCGGTGCGCGTTGCCGCGACCGCCCTCGGCGCCGACCTCCTCGGCATCGCCGCCGCCGTGACCGGCGCGCGCCTGCGGCTGCCGCCCTCGCCGCGCCTGATCACCGCCGTGGCGACCCTGCTGCGCGAGAACCCGGCCTTCCGCGCCTGGCTGCGCGAGCGGATGGGCGACCACCGCATGGACGTGACGCTGGCCGCCGCCAACGCCGCCGTGCACGGCGCCGGGCAGAGCCCCACCTCGCTGGTCCTCGACGGAGCGCTGCGCGCCTGCCAGTTGACGGAGGCGGTGGCCAGGACGGCGGCCTTCGAGGTGGTGCACGACCAGCTCTGCGCCCCCGGCCGCGGCAGCCTGCCCGCCGACCTCACCCTGCGCCCCGCGCCGCGCACCTCCCCGGCCCAGGACTACGCCGCCCACGCCTCGGCCGGCAGCGTCGCGGGCGCCGCGGCGACGCTGCTGGTCAAGCACGACGTGGCCGAGGCGGCCGAGGCCGTGCTGGCCGGCTCGCCCAAGGCCGCGCGGTACGGCCCCGCCGCCTTCCACGCCGTACTGAGCGCGGCCCTGTCCCGTGCCGGTGTGCTGGTGCGCGACCCCGGACGACTGCGGCAGCTGGAGATGGCCCGCACGGTCGTGCTGCACCCGAGCGCGCTGCGGCTGCCGGACGACGGCGCCGACCCGTGGACCGAGGACGTGCTGGACGCGGCCCGGCGGGCCGGCCTGCGCGTGGTGATGGTCCAGGACCCGGCGCTGGCCGATTTCACCGGCCTCGCGGACCAGGTCGTCGACGCGCGGCGCCCGCTCGCGGACGTCGTGGCCGAACTGCGGCCCGAGGGAGGCGTCGTCACGGTCGTACGCCCGCGGCCCGAGGACGACGCGTCGGTGCTGTCCGGGCTGCTCGGCGGGGACGTGGCGGTCGCCCTGGCCGACGCGGACTCCCCGGTGGCGTGGGGCGCCGACGTGATCGCTCCGCAAGGGCTCGCCGACGTGTGGCGGCTGCTGCGGGCGGTGCCCGCGGCCCGTGCCGTCGGGCGGCGCTCGCAGACGCTGGCCCGGTCCGGCGCCGCGCTGTCCGGGCTGCTGGTGGCGGTCGGCGAGGCGCGCGGCCGGCGCCGGGGCAGGCCGAGCTTCATCGCGCTGTCCGGGCTGCGGCACGCGCCGGTCGACGCGAGCGCGGCGGCGGCCCTGCTGTCCGGGACGCGTGCCGCGGTCGGCGTGGCGATGGCCCGCGCTCCGCATCCCCGGGCCCGGGTGGCGTGGCACGCGCTGGCCCCGGACGCCGTACGGGACCGCCTGGAGCGGGAGAGCGAGCCCGATCCGACCGTCGTCGAGCAGGCCGCGGCCCGGCTGCGCGCGGTCGCCGACCGGGCGGGCCGGGTGCCGGTGCTGGCCCCGGCGTTCTGGTCGTGGGAGCTGGCCCGGGCGGTCCGCGGGGAGCTGGACGACCCGCTCACCCCGGTGCTCGCGGTCGGCTCGGCGGCCTCCGCGATCCTCGGGTCGGTCGTGGACGCCCTGCTGGTGGTCGGGGCGCTCGACCTGAACGCGCTGGTCGGCGGGTTCCAGCGGCTGCGCGCCGAGCGGGCGCTGTCCGGGCTGCTGGCCGAGCAGACGCAGAAGGCCCGGGTCACCGAGGAGCCCGAACGGGAGGGCGGGCCGCCGCGCATCATGGACGCGGCCCGGCTGCACCCGGGGTACGTGATCGAACTGAAGACGGACGACGTCGTTCCGGCCGACGCCCGGCTGCTGTGGGAGGACGGTCTGGAGGTGGACGAGTCCGCGCTGACCGGTGAGTCGCTGCCGGTGGGCAAGAGCGTGGACCCGGCGCCCAGGGCCCCGGTGGCCGAGCGGTACTGCATGGTCTTCGAGGGCACGACCGTGGTGGCCGGCCGCGCCCGGGCCGTCGTCGTGGACATCGGCGACCACACCGAGGCGGCACGGGCGGTGGCGCTCGCCGCCCGGACGCCCGCCGCGGCCGGGGTGCAGGCCAGGCTCCAGGAACTGACCCGCAAGGCGCTGCCGCTCACCCTGGCGGGCGGGGCCGCGGTCACCGGTCTGTCGCTGCTGCGCGGGGCGCCGGTCCGGCAGGCCGTCGCCGGCGGGGTGTCGGTCGCCGTGGCCGCCGTCCCCGAGGGGCTGCCCCTGGTGGCGACGGTGGCGCAGCTCGCGGCGGCCCGGCGGCTGAGCCGTCGCGGAGTCCTCGTGCGCACCCCGCGCACGCTGGAGGCGCTGGGCCGGATGGACACCATCTGCTTCGACAAGACCGGCACGCTCACCGAGAACAGGCTGCGGCTGACGCGTGTCGCGGGCGCCGACGGCACGGTCCGCAGGGTGGGCGACCCGGAGGCGGCCGACGCCGTACGGACCGCCGCGCGCGCCGTCCCCCGGCTGAACGGCGACGGGGCCCGGCCCACCCACGCCACCGACGAGGCGGTCCTGGACGCGGCGGGTGACGACCCCGGGTGGACGCAGGTGGAGGGCCTGCCCTTCGAGACCTCGCGCGGATACGCCGCCGCCGTCGGACGGGACCGGGCCCGCGGGCCCGCGACGCTGGTGGTCAAGGGCGCCCCGGAGACGGTGCTGCCGGCCTGCGCCGACCTGCCGTCGCACATCCTGGAGGTGGCGCAGACCCTGGCCCGCGACGGACTGCGCATCATCGCGGTGGCCTCCCGCCCACTGCGCCGGGGCGAGGAGGCGGCCGACGTACTCGAACAGCAGCCGGCGAAGCTGGGGTTCGCGGGGCTGCTGGCGCTGGCCGACGCACCCCGTGAGACGTCCCCGGCGCTGGTGCGCGGGCTGCGCGAGGCGGGCGTACGGCCCGTGGTGCTGACCGGCGACCACCCGCAGACCGCCCATGCCATCGCCGTCGACCTGGGCTGGCCCGAGGACGCGGTGGTGGTCACCGGCGACGAACTCGCCGCCGCCGACCGTACGGCGCGCTCCCGGATGCTGCGCGACGCGGACGTCGTGGCCCGTGTGGCGCCGGAGCAGAAGCTCCAGGTCGTCGAGTCGCTGCGGGACGCCGGGCGGGTCGTCGGCATGGTCGGCGACGGCGCCAACGACGCCGCCGCCATCCGCGCCGCCGACATCGGCGTCGGCATCAGCGCCCGCGGCTCGGCCGCCGCCCGCAACGCCGCCGACCTGGTGGTGACCGGCGACGACCTGCTGGTGCTGGTGGAGGCGGTCCGGGAGGGCCGGGCGCTGTGGCACAGCGTCGCCGACGCCATCGCGATCCTGATCGGCGGCAACGCGGGCGAGGTCGGCTTCGGCATCCTCGGCACGGTGCTGAGCGGCTCCTCGCCGCTGTCGACCCGTCAGATGCTGCTGGTGAACCTCTTCACCGACCTGTTCCCGGCGATGGCGGTCGCGGTGACGCGCACGGGGGATCCCGAGCAGGAGGCCGCCGACGCGGGTGCGCCGCTGGGCACGGCGGTGCTGGGCGAGCCCCTGCTGCGGCAGATCCGGCACCGGGCCCTGACCACCGCGCTCGGGGCGACCGCTGCCTGGCTGTTCGGCCGCTTCACGCCGGGCACGGACCGCCGCTCGACGACGATGGCCCTGTGCGCCGTGGTCGGCACCCAGCTCGCCCAGACCCTCGCCGACCGCCGCGACAGCCGCCTGGTCCAGGTCACGTCCCTGGGCTCGGCCGCCGCCCTGGTGGCCCTCGTCCAGACCCCGGGCGTGAGCCGCCTCTTCGGCTGCACCCCGCTGGGCCCGGTCGCGTGGACGGGCGTGGCGGCGGCGATCGTCCTGGCCCTGGCGGGCCAGCGGGCGCTGCCGGAGGTGGAGGAGGCGATCCTGAAGTACTGGCCGAGGGTGGCGGAGCGGCTGCCGATTCCGCTGCGCTGAGGCGGGGGCGGGGGC
>NZ_QHJH01000359.1 GCF_003947455.1 Streptomyces sp. WAC 04229
CCTCCCGGCTGCGCGCCTGGGCCACCCGCGCCCCCCTCCTCCCCGCCCTGATCTTCATGATCGCGGTCACCCAGCTGCCCTTCGTGGCGACCCTGGTGATCTCCTTCTTCGACTGGAACTCCCTCTATCCGGACGCCCGGCACTTCACCGGCTTCGCCAACTACGGCGACGTCCTCGGCGACGCGGACCTGCGCCAGTCCGTGTGGACGACGATCCTGCTGACGGTGGCGGTGGTCCTGGCCAGCCTCGTCCTCGGCCTGGCCCTCGCGCTGCTCCTCGACCGGCGGTTCAAGGGCCGGGGCGTGGTCCGCACCCTGCTGATCGCCCCGTTCCTGGTGGTCCCGGTGGCGGCGGCGCTGCTCTGGAAGCACGTCCTCTACAACCCCGAGTACGGCCTGCTCAACGGGCTGCTGCACTACGTGGGCGGCCCGCAGCCGGACTGGATCTCCAACACCCCGCTGCTCGCCGTCGAGTTGTCACTGATCTGGCAGTGGACGCCCTTCATGATGCTCATCCTGCTGGCCGGCCTGCAGAGCCGCGACCAGCAGCAGATCGAGGCCGCCCGGGTGGACGGCGCGGGCGACTGGCAGATCTTCGTCCACCTCACCCTCCCCCACCTGCGCCGCTACCTGGAGCTGGGCGCCCTGCTCGGCTCGATCTACATCGTCCAGAACTTCGACGCCGTCTTCACCATCACCTCCGGCGGCCTGGGCACGGCCAACCTGCCCTACACCGTCTACCAGAGCTTCTACCAGGCCCACGAGAACGGCCTCGCCTCGGCCGCGGGCGTCCTGGTCGTCATCGGCTCGATCATCATCGCCACCTTCGCACTGCGCGTGGTGTCGTCCCTGTTCCGCGAGGAGGCCGGCCGCGCATGAGCGCCACCGCCGTACGACCCGCCACCACCACCGCCAAGCCGGCCCGGACCCGCCGCAAGGCAGGAGCCGGACTGGGCCTGGTGGCCTGGCTGGCCGGCATCGTCTTCTTCCTGCCCATCGCGTGGATGGCGCTGACCTCCTTCCACTCGGAGGCGGACGCGGCCACCAACCCGCCGTCCTTCGCCGCCTCGCTCACCCTCGACGGGTACCGCGAGTTCTTCGGCGCGGGCGGCGGCGCCAGCCCCTGGCCCGCGCTGATCAACTCGGCGGTGGCGTCGGTCGCCTCGACCCTCTTCGTCCTGGTGCTGGCCCTGCCCGCCGCCTACGCCCTCTCCATCCGCCCGGTGAAGAAGTGGACGGACGTCCTGTTCTTCTTCCTGTCCACCAAGATGCTGCCGGTGGTGGCGGGGCTGCTGCCGATCTACCTGTTCGCCAAGAACACCGACATGCTGGACAACATCTGGCTGCTGGTCATCCTCTACACGTCGATGAACCTGCCGATCGCGGTCTGGATGATGCAGTCCTTCCTCGCCGAGGTCCCGGTCGCGATCATCGAGGCGGCCCGGGTGGACGGCGCGAAGCTGCCCACGATCCTGGTCCGCGTGGTCGCCCCGATCGCCCTGCCGGGCATCGCCGCCACCTCCCTCATCTGCTTCATCTTCAGCTGGAACGAACTGCTCTTCGCCCGGGTGCTGACGGGCGTGGTCGCCGAGACCGCCCCCGTCTTCCTGACCGGCTTCATCACCAGCCAGGGCCTCTTCCTGGCCAAGGTGTGCGCCGCGTCGCTCGTCATCTCCCTGCCGGTGCTCGCCGCGGGGTTCGCCGCCCAGGACAAGCTGGTCCAGGGCCTGTCGTTGGGAGCCGTGAAATGAAGGCCGCCGTCATCGAGTCCGTGGGCCGCGCCGTCGTCACCGAGGTCCCGGACCCGACGCCGGGTCCCCGGGACGTCGTCGTCGAGGTCGCCGCCTGCGGCCTGTGCGGCACCGACCTGCACATCCTGCAGGGCGAGTTCGCGCCGAAGCTCCCCATCGTGCCCGGCCACGAGTTCGCCGGCGAGGTGGTCGGCGTCGGCGCCCAGGTCACGGAGGTGTCCGTCGGCGACCAGGTGGCGGTCGACCCCTCCCTCTACTGCTACGAGTGCCGCTACTGCCGCAACGGCCACAACAACCTCTGCGAGCGCTGGGCCGCCATCGGCGTCACGACGGCGGGCGGCGCGGCGCAGTACGCGGTGGCTCCCGTGGCCAACTGCGTGAAGCTCCCCGAGCACGTCCGCACCCAGGACGCGGCCCTGATCGAACCGCTGTCCTGCGCGGTCCGCGGCTACGACGTCCTCCAGTCCCGCCTCGGCGCCCACGTCCTGATCTACGGCTCCGGCACGATGGGCCTGATGATGCTGGAGCTGGCCAAGCGGACCGGCGCGGCCAGCGTCGACATGGTCGACCTCAACCCGGCGCGCCTGGAGACGGCCCGCGGCCTCGGCGTCACGGGGTCGGCCGCGACGCCCGACGAGCTGGACCGCCCCCAGGGCTGGGACCTCGTCATCGACGCCACGGGCAACGCGGCGGCCATCCAGGACGGCCTGGACCGCGTCGCCAAGGCGGGCACCTTCCTCCAGTTCGGCGTCGCCGACTACGCGACCCGCGTGCAGATCGACCCGTACCGCGTCTACAACCAGGAGATCACGATCACCGGTTCGATGGCCGTCCTGCACAGCTACGAGCGCGCGGCGGAGCTGTTCGCGAACGGCGTCCTCGACCCGGACGTCTTCATCAGCGACCGCATCGAACTGGCCCGCTACCCCCAGGCCCTGGAGCAGTTCGCGGCAGGAGTGGGCCGCAAGATCGTGGTCGTGCCGTAGGCGTTCCCGCCGGGGCGGCGGGCGCGAAAACCCGGTGGGCCGCGCCGCCCCGCCCCCGTACAGTCC
>NZ_QHJH01000360.1 GCF_003947455.1 Streptomyces sp. WAC 04229
GTACCCCTCCGCCCGCCCCCACCCCACCTGCCGCCCTGGCCACGAGGGCGGTCCCCGCCACGAGACCGGCGATCGCCGCGGTGCCGGCAGCGCCTGCTGTTGCGCCAACGCCCGGTGTGCCGCCGATGCCTGGTGAGCCGGCAACGCGTGATGTGCCGCCCGCGCCTGGTGTGCCGGCAACGCCTGATGTCCCGTTGGCGGGCCACCACGCCGTAGCCCAGGCGGCCTCCGTCGAGAACCTGCTCCGCTGCTGGGTCCGCGAGGCCGGCCTGGACGTTCCGGACGACGGCGTCCTGCACATCCCGCTCCCCGCCTCCGGCTCCGCCCTGGCCGTTCCCGTTCGCTACCGGTCCCCCACCGGATTCCACCGCTTCGGCCTCCCGAGGCCGGCCGGCGCCCCGGCCTCGGCGCCGCCCGTGGACGCGGTCACGCTCGCCGCGCTGCTCGCGCGGGAGTCGTCCGGCGGCCCTGGACCCGACGGCACCGACCTCGTCGCGCGCGTGGCCGACTCCGCCCGCCGCACCGCCGTATTCCTCCGCGACCGCGAGGCAAGCCCCGACGGGGACTCCCCGGCCGAAGCCGGCACCGACCTGTTCCTCGCCGCCGAGCAGGCGCTCCTCCTGGGGCACCCGCTGCATCCCACCCCCAAGAGCCGTGAGGGCCTCACCGAGGCGGAGACCCGGCGGTACTCACCCGAACTGCGCGGCTCCTTCCCCTTGCACTGGGTGGCCGTCGCCCCGTCCCTCCTCGCCACCGACTCGGCCTGGACCGAGCGCGGCCGCCGGGTCACGGCGCCCGACCTCACCGTCCGCCTGGCGGGGGACGGGCCGGTGCCGCCGGACGGATACGCGCTCCTGCCCCTGCATCCCTGGCAGTTCCGGGCCGTTCAGCACCGCCCCACGACCGCCGCGCTGCTGGACGCCGGGCTGCTCAGGGACCTCGGTGCCGGGGGCGCCCCCTGGCATGCCACATCCTCGGTGCGGACCGTCCACCGCACCGGCGCGCCCGCCATGCTGAAGCTCTCGCTGGCCCTGCACGTCACCAACTCCCGCCGCGAGAACCTCCGCAAGGAACTCCACCGCGGCGTCGAGGTCCACCGGCTGCTGCGCGGCGGACTGTCCCGCCAGTGGCAGGCCGTCCACCCGGACTTCGACATCGTCCGAGACCCGGCCTGGCTCGCCGTCGACGGGCCGGACGGCGGTCCCGTGCGCGGACTCGACGTGGTCGTCCGGCACAACCCCTTCCGGCCCTCGGACGACGTGTCCTGCGTGGCCGGCCTCGTCGCGCCGCGGCCGCACGCGCGGGTGGACGGCTCCGGCGGGCCGGAGGACCACGACGCCGACGCCCCCGGCTCCCGGCTGGCCGGTCTCGTCACCCGACTCGCCCGGCGGACCGGCCGCACGCGCGGGGCCGTCGCCGCCGAGTGGTTCCTGCGCTACCTCCACCACGTCGTACGTCCCGTCCTGTGGCTGGACGCGCACGCGGGGATCGCCCTGGAGGCGCACCAGCAGAACACGCTCCTGCTGCTGGACGCCGACGGCTGGCCCGCCGGCGCCCGCTACCGCGACAACCAGGGCTACTACTTCCGGGAGTCCCACCGCGCGGTACTCGACGCCCGGCTGCCGGGCATCGGCGAGCGGAGCGACACGTTCGTCGCCGACGCCGTCGCCGACGAGCGCTTCGCGTACTACCTCGCGGTGAACAACGTGTTCGGGCTCATCGGTGCCTTCGGCTCCCAGCGCCTCGCCGACGAAGCACTGCTGCTCGCCGCCTTCCGACGGTTCCTGAGCGGGTCGGCCCCGGGCTCCGCCCCGCCGGGCGGCTCACTTCCGGCGCGGCTGCTCGACTCGCCGGTCCTGCGCTGCAAGGCGAACCTCCTGACCCGGCTGCGCGGACTCGACGAACTCGTCGGCCCGGTGGACACCCAGTCCGTCTACGTCACCATCGCCAACCCGCTGCACGCCTGAGCAGGGCGCCGTTCCCGACTCCAGTCCGTCCAGCCGTCCAGCCCATCCGCCCCCTCCCCTCCGTCCCCTCCGTCCCCGAAGGAGCGAACCCTTGGTTTCCACCGATGCGAGCGCCGACGACACCCTCGACCTGCACCTTCCCGCGGAGTTCGTCGCCCTCTACGGGAGGACGGGGGACGGCCTGCTCGGCCGGGTCGCCGACTGGGGCCCGGCCGACACACCCGCGGGCGTGTTCCACCTGGTGCCCGTCCACGCCGAGCGGGACGTTCCGCTCATCGCCCGCTGGATGAACGACCCCGCCGTCGCCGCGTACTGGGATCTGACCGGGCCGCCGGTCGTGACGGAGGACCACGTGAGGGCGCAGCTCACCGGCGACGGACGCAGCGTCCCGTGCCTCGGCGTGCTCGACGGGGTGCCGATGAGCTACTGGGAGATCTACCGGGCCGACCTCGACCCGCTGGCCCGGTACTGTCCCGTCCGGCCGCAGGACACCGGTCTCCACCTGCTGATCGGCGACGGCGCCGACCGCGGGCAGGGCATCGGGACCACGCTCATCCGGGCCGTCACCGACCTCGTCCTCGCCGCACGGCCCGCCTGCACGCGGGTCCTCGCCGAACCCGACGTCCGCAACGCGCCCTCCGTCGCGGCGTTCCTCGGCGCCGGGTACCGGTACTCCGCCGAGGTCGACCTGCCCACCAAGCGGGCCGCCCTCATGATCCGCGAACGGGCTCCACGCGTGGCACCGTGAAGCGCGGACCCGCCCCCCTGGGGCCGCATCCCCCCGTAGGCCAGTCGCCCGTACCGGAGGCACTCTTGCCC
>NZ_QHJH01000361.1 GCF_003947455.1 Streptomyces sp. WAC 04229
CGGTGGGAGGCGGCGCGGCGGGGTCACATGTCACTGAGCTTCACCCTCGGGTCGAACAGTCCGTAGAGCAGGTCGGCGAGCAGGTTGCCGGCGAGTACGGCGGCGGTGGCGAGGGTGGTCAGGGCGGCCAGCAGCGGGAAGTCGACGGCGGTGGCCGCCTCGACGGTGGCCGCGGCGATCCCCGGCCAGCTGAAGACGGTCTCCACCAGCAGGGCGCCGGTGATGAGTTCGGGGACGCGCGAGCCGATCAGGGTGAGCACCGGCAGCACTCCCGAGCGCAGGGCGTGCCCGAGCAGGACTGTGCGCTCCCCCAGGCCGCGGGCGCGCGCGCCGCGCACCGGGTCCTCCGCGAGGGCGTCGCCGACGCCTTGGCGCACGTACAGCGTGAACCACGGCAGTTGGGAGACGGCGAGCACGCCCGCGGGCAGCGCGACGTGGCTCGCGACCTGGCCGGGGGTGACCCGCTCGCTCGCGGTGTCGGTGAGGCCGCCGGCCGGCAGGACGTCCCACTGGAGGGCGAACAGCCACACGGCGAGCAGCGCGATCCAGAAGACCGGTGCCGCCTCCAGGGTGTACGCGAGTGAGGTGACCGCCCGGTCGAGCAGCGAACCGGGGCGGCGGGCGGCCAGGACGCCGAGGACCGTGCCGGCCAGGACGGCGGCGGCGAAGGCGACGGCGCACAGCAGGGCGGACCAGACGAGGCGTTCGCCGATGACCTGGGTCACCGGCTGGCGCATCACCCCGGAGTGGCCGAGGTCGCCGGTGAGCGCGGAGGTCAGCCAGTTCCACCAGCGGACGACGAACGACTGGTCGACACCGAGGTTCTCCCGCAGCCGGTCCAGGGTGTCCTGGTCGGCGCCGAGGGCGGCGGTGCCGGCGTACGCCTTGACGGGGTCGAAGGGGGAGGCGGCGGCGATCGCGAACACCCCGAAGGTGACGACGAGGACGACGGGGACGGCGAACAGCGCCCGCCGCCCCGCCAGCCGTGCCATCGCTCCCCAGGGCACGCGCCGGGGAGACCGGGTCACTTCTTGGGCTGCCAGTCCTCGATGTTCCACCAGGGCCCGCTGGCGAAGCCGTGCTCGTGCGGCTCCAGCTGGGTGGTCAGCCCGTCCCAGCGGTCGGCGAGGACGTAGAGGTGGTCGATGTGGGTGAGGAAGGTGTAGCCCGGGTTCTCGACGAGCGCCTTCTGGAGCTTGTCGTAGGCGGCGGCGCGCGTTGTCGGGTCCTGGGTGCGGCGGCCGGTGTCGAGGGCCTGGTCCACGGCCGGGTCGTCGTAGTGGGCCATGTTGTTGAAGCCGTCGCCGGCGAGCGAGGAGTGCAGCAGGGTGTAGAGGCCGAAGTCGGGGTCGCCGACGCTGCCGAAGCCCGCGAGGACGGCGTCGCGTCCCATGCGCGGCTCGATGACCTCCCAGGTGGCGCCCTCCACCTTCACCTCGATGCCGGCCTTCTTGGCGTCGGAGGCGTAGGCGAGCGCGTGGTCCTGGCGGACCTTGTCGCCCGAGGGGTAGTACAGAGTGAACGAGGCGCGCTGTCCGTCCTTGGCGCGGATGCCGCCGGAACCGGCCTTCCAGCCGGCCTCGTCCAGGACGCGCCCGGCCTTGGCGAGGTCGCGCGGGCGCTCGATGCCGCGCTCGTACCAGGGGTCGTCGACGGGCAGCGGCCCGTACGCCGGCCGGCCGGCACCGTCGAGGATCTTGTCGACCATGGCCCGGCGGTCCACGGCGGCGTCCAGGGCCCGCCGGATCGCGCGGTCGCCGGTGACCTTGCCGGAGGTGGGCAGGGTGACGGCCCGGAAGTCGTAGGACCTCGCCTCGTAGGTGCGCCTGCCCTTGTCGTTCTCGAAGGTGGCCGCGAGGTTGGGCGGCAGGACGGCGCCGTCGAGGTCGCCGGAGCGCAGCCGGGTGGCGCGCACGTTGTCGTCGGCGATGACCGCCATGGTGAACGACTTCACGGTGGGCTTGTCGCCCCAGTAGTGCGGGTTGGCCTTGAAGGCCAGCTTCTCGCCCTTGCTCCAGTTGGTGAGCACGTACGGCCCGGTGCCGACGGGCTTGGTGTTGAAGTCACCGGTGTTGGGGTCCTGCCCGCCCGCCACGTGTTCGGGGACGACGGGCAGCACGGTGCGGGCGGCGAAGGCGGCGTAGGGGTACTTGAGCGTGAAGACCACGGTGTCGTCACCGGTCGCGCGGACGTCCTCGACGGCGTCGAGTTCGCTGCGGGCGGTGTTGTTCGTCTTCTCGTCGAGGACGGTGCGGTACGTGTAGACCACGTCCTGGGCCGTGAGCGGTTCGCCGTCGCTGAACTTCACGCCCTCGCGGAGGGTGTACGTGTAGGTCCGGCCGCCGTCGGTGATCTTCGGCAGGGCGGTCGCGAGGGCCGGCTTCAGCTTCAGGTCGGTGTCGCGGGCGAGCAGCCCGTCGAAGATCTTGGAGTTGCCGTCCTTGCCGTAGCCGAGCAGCGGGCTGAGGGTGTCCGGTTCGGAGCCCACCCCGATCACCACGGACTCGGCCGCTTTGGCGTCGTCGCCCGTTCCGCCATCGCCGGGCGCGGAGCAGGCGGTGACGCCGACGGCGACCGCCGCCGCGACGGCGGCACTTCGTATCCGACGGGTTGTCATGTCTCCCCCACGCTTGTTGACGGTGCGCCGTTATTGCACATCGGTGGCATTAAAGCGTCAAGCCAGGTGGGGGTGCGCGGGGCGGGGGCACCGCCCGGGCCCGGGCCCCCCGGGGCGTCCGGGCCCGGTTCCCGTACGCGGTGGC
>NZ_QHJH01000362.1 GCF_003947455.1 Streptomyces sp. WAC 04229
GGCGCACCCCCTGCTCCCCCCGGAGTCCCGCCTCGCCATCCAGCGGATCATGACCGAGGGGGCGGGCGTCCTGCGCTCGGCGGACTCCCTCACCCGGGCCGCCGACCGGCTGCACCACCTCCACACCGAGGCCCGCGAGGCCCTGCGGGACCACGGCAAGACGTCCGAGCCCGGCGTCGACACCTGGGAGGCCACCAACCTCATGTGCGTGGCCCGCGTCCTGGTGGCCGCCGCGGCCCGGCGCGAGGAGACGCGCGGCTGCCACTGGCGCGAGGACCACCCGGACCGCGACGACACCGCCTGGGCCCGCCACATCGTCGTACGCCTGAACCCGGACCGCACCCTCGCCGTGCACACCACGGACACGCCAGAATTCCCCCCGACCGTCCACGGCCGCCGGCCGACGCAGCGTCCCCAGGAGCAGTGAGAGCAGTGAACACCCCCGACCTTCCCCTCGCCTCGTCCGGAGGCTGCGGCGACGGCTGCGCCTGCGGCGCGGAAACCGACGAAGACGCGTACCTGGAGTGCGGCCTCGACCCCGCCCTCGCCGCGCTCCTGCTGGACTCCGGACTGGACCCGGTGGAGGTCGAGGACATCGCGAACCTCGCCGTCCAGGAGGACCTGGCGGGCGGCGTGGACGTGACGACGGTCGCGACCATCCCCGAGGACGCCGTGGCCACGGGCGACCTCACCGCGCGGGAGGCGGGCACGGTGGCGGGCCTCAGGGTCGCCGAGGCGGTCCTCTCGGTCGTCTGCACGGACGAGTTCGAGGTGGAACGCCACGTCGAGGACGGCGACCGCGTGGAGCCCGGGCAGAAGCTCCTCTCCGTCACCACCCGCACCCGCGACATCCTCACCGCCGAACGCAGCGCGCTGAACCTCCTGTGCCGCATGTCGGGCATCGCCACGGCCACGCGCGCGTGGGCGGACGCGCTGGACGGCACGAAGGCCAAGGTCCGCGACACCCGCAAGACGACGCCCGGCCTGCGCGGCCTCGAGAAATTCGCCGTCCGCTGCGGCGGCGGCGTCAACCACCGCATGTCCCTGTCGGACGCGGCCCTGGTCAAGGACAACCACGTGGTGGCCGCGGGCGGCGTCGCGCAGGCCTTCCAGGCCGTCCGCGAACGCTTCCCCGAGGTCCCCATCGAGGTCGAGGTGGACACCCTGCACCAGCTCCGCGAGGTGCTGGACGCGGGCGCCGACCTGATCCTGCTGGACAACTTCACCCCGTCCGAGTGCGAGGAGGCGGTCGCCCTGGTGGCCGGCCGAGCGGCCCTGGAGGCCTCGGGCCGCCTGACCCTCACCAACGCCAAGGCGTACGCCGACACGGGCGTCGACTACCTGGCCGTGGGCGCCCTCACCCACAGCTCCCCGATCCTGGACATCGGCCTGGACCTGCGAGCGGCGGAGTAGGGCCATGCTGCTGACGATCGACGTAGGCAACACGCACACCGTCCTGGGCCTCTTCGACGGCGAGGACATCGTCGAGCACTGGCGCATCTCCACGGACTCGCGCCGCACGGCCGACGAGCTGGCGGTCCTCCTGCAGGGCCTGATGGGCATGCACCCGCTCCTCGGCGACGAGCTGGGCGACGGCATCGACGGCATCGCCATCTGCGCGACGGTCCCCTCGGTCCTGCACGAACTGCGCGAGGTCACCCGCCGCTACTACGGCGACGTCCCCGCGGTCCTGGTCGAGCCGGGCGTCAAGACCGGCGTCCCCATCCTCACCGACCACCCCAAGGAGGTCGGCGCCGACCGCATCATCAACGCCGTCGCGGCCGTCGAGCTGTACGGCGGCCCGGCGGTCGTCGTGGACTTCGGCACGGCGACGACGTTCGACGCGGTCAGCGCGCGCGGGGAGTACGTCGGCGGGGTCATCGCCCCCGGCATCGAGATCTCGGTCGAGGCGCTCGGCGTGAAGGGCGCCCAGCTCCGCAAGATCGAGGTGGCCCGCCCGCGCAGTGTGATCGGCAAGAACACGGTGGAGGCGATGCAGTCGGGCATCGTCTACGGCTTCGCGGGACAGGTGGACGGCGTCGTCAACCGCATGGCCCGCGAACTGGCCGACGACCCCGAGGACGTCACGGTCATCGCGACGGGCGGACTCGCGCCGATGGTGCTGGGCGAGGCCACGGTCATCGACGAGCACGAGCCCTGGCTGACCCTGATCGGCCTCCGCCTGGTGTACGAACGCAACGTGTCCCGCCTGTAGCGGCGCCCGGGAGGGTGACGCGGCCCGGCGAGGTGAGCGGGGGATCCCACCGGCCACCCGCGCCGGGCCGCCGCAGGCATCCCGCCGCGCCACACCCGCCCCCTATGCCGAGTTTGTCTGATTAGCGCGTATCGTCACCGCATGCCCACGCCCTACGGAACCCGCGGCGGCATGGCGTTCGGTGCTCAGGAGCTGTGTGTGCTCCGGCGCGCTCTCGCCCGTGCCCTGAACCCCAGTCCCGTCTCGGCGGAGGAGGCCCAGGACTGCCTCCGCCTCGCAGAGTCGCTCGACGAGGCGATGCGGGAGAGCGCCCGGCTACGCGCCTTCCTGGTGGCCGACCTCGCCCGGTACCGCGCCGCCCTCCCCGGCACCGCCGGCGGCTACCTCGCACTGCTGGACGAGGCCCTGGGCGCCGGCCACCGCCCCGACGCGGACGACCTCGCCGCCCTCGGCGCCCTGCGCGGCAACCCCACCGCGGCCGCGCTGCTGACCCGCTGCGCACCCCCGGCGCC
>NZ_QHJH01000363.1 GCF_003947455.1 Streptomyces sp. WAC 04229
CTCCCCCAACGCCCCCACCCACGCCGCGAGCCGCAGCAGGCGCCGCACTTTGTCGTCCACCGCGGCCCCGGGCACGACGCCGTCGGCGATCGCGCGGGCCAGCGACTCGCCCCAGGGGCTGTCGGGGCCGGGCATGGCGAGGTCCAGCCCGGCGCGGGCGGTGTCCACCGTGGTGCGCACCGCGCCCCAGTCGGAGACGACGACGCCGTCGAAACCCCACTCGCCCTTCAGCGGGCCGGTGAGCAGATCACTCGCGGTCATCGTGGTGCCGTGGACCGCGTTGTACCCCGCCATGACGAGCCGGACCCCGGCGGCCACCGCCGCCTCGAAGGGCGCGAGGTAGACCTCCCGCAGCGTCCGTTCGTCCACCCGTACGTCGACGGTGAGACGGTCGGTCTCGGAGTCGTTGGCCACGTAGTGCTTGGCGGTGGCGGCCACCCCGTGGGCCTGGACGCCGCGCACGAGTGCGGCCCCGATGCGGCCGGTCAGCTCCGGGTCCTCCGAGAAGCACTCGAAGTGCCGGCCGCCCAGGGGGCTGCGGTGCAGGTTGAGGGTCGGGGCGAGGAGGACGTCCACGCCCTTGCGCCGGGCCTCGGCGGCGAGGAGGCCGCCGAGGCTCTCGACCAGGGCTTCGTCCCAGGTGGCGGCGAGCGCCGAGGCCGAGGGCAGCAGGACGGAGGTGTCGCGTTCGTCCCATGCCTCGCCCCGTACGCCCGCCGGACCGTCGGACATCACCAACTCCCGCAGACCGAGGGCCGGTTCCGCTCTGGTGCGCCAGGTCGTGGCGCCGTCGAGCAGCAGCGCGCGGGCGCGCGGTGTCAGCTTGCCGAGCAGCCGGTCGATCTCTTCCTCGCTCGTCCCCACCGGGTCTCCCCTCCCCTGTCGTGCGCGGTCGTCCGGCGTCAGCTGTAGACGCCGAACTCGTAGAGCGAGTAGCCGTAACCCGTGCCGCGCGCGGTGCCGTTGACGCGCACGTAGCGGCCGGTGCCGGTCACGTCGAGGGTGTCGACGCCGCCGTTGCCGTCGGTCACCGTGCGCACGGTCTGCCAGTTCTGTCCGTCGTCGGAGGTCTGGACGGTGTAGGCCCTGGCGTAGGAGGCCTCCCAGTACAGCTGGACGTGCCGGAACGTGGTGCGCGTCCCGAGGTCCACCTGGACCCACTGCGGGTCACTCCAGTCGCTGGCCCAGCGGGTGTCCGGGTTCCCGTCCACGGCGTTGGCCGCGGGGCAGGGGCAGTCGCCGTAGCTCGGCTGGAAGGAGGATGCGGTGGCCGGCTTCCCGAGGGCGACGTTGGTGCCGTCCACGGCGGGCGGCACGACCCGCGCCGAGAGGGTCTCCACTCCGACGTTGCCCTTGCCGTCGGTGGCCTTGACGTACAGCTTCCAGACGCCGGGCCGGTCGGGGGCGGTGACCTTCAGGCGTCCGCCGCCGAGGTCGGTCGAGGGGAGCGTGGTGAGCTGCTTGCCCTGGTCGATGTAGGTGCTGTTGGCCAGCACCTCGTACGCGATCGGGTCGCCGTCGGGGTCGGTGGCGCGGGTTGTGAGGACGAGGTCCTTGCCCGCCTGCACCTTGCCCGCGTCGCCCTCGAGGCCGAAGGCGGAGACGACGGGCGGCGTGTTGTCGCCGGAGGTGTCGCCGCCGTAGGCCCGCTTGACCGCGTAGTACGACAGCCGCTTCTGTCCGGCGGGCAGCAGGTTGAACCAGATGCCGCCGAAGTCGTACTCCGTGCCGTAGTGGAACAGGGTCGCGCCCAGGGCGACGCCCCGGTGCCCGGTGACGCAGTTCCAGGCGTCGGTGTATCCCTGCGCCTTGGCCTGGTCGGTGGGTTCCTTCGGTACGCCGTTGGCGTCGTCCGGCACCTCCCACTCGCCGGCCGGACCGCCCTCGGTGACGATGTAGGGCTTGGTGTAGCCGCCCTGCTCCCATGCGGCCCGGACACCGCAGACCGCGTCGTAGGAGTTGACGGCGTACAGGTCCAGGTCGGGGGCGTTCTTCTTGTAGTACGGCCAGGCGCCGACCCAAGCGTCGGTGGAGGTGACCGGGTGGTTCGGGTCGACGGCGTGGATCTTCTTGGTCACGTCGTTGACGAAGGTGGTGTAGGCGTCGCGCTGGCGCTCCAGTTCGTCGCCGCTGTAGCAGTTCTGGAGTCCGAGCACCGACTCGTTGCCGACGTTCCACATCAGGACGCCCGGGTGGTCCTTGTACTCCTGGACCCAGCGCGGGAACTCGGCCAGCATCTGGTCCTTGTACGCGGTGTCGGTCAGGTAGTTCACGCACCCGCCGCTGCCGGGTCCGCCGCCGGGCTGGAGCCAGAAGCCGGCGATGACCTTGACGCCGTGCGCGGCGGCGGAGTCGAGGAGGGGCTTGCTGCTCGCGTCGGTGCCCCAGGTGCGGATGGTGTTGACGCCCATGGACTTGAGGTCGGGCATGTACCGGTCGGCGTCGTTGGGTGAGGGGCCCCAGGTGAGGCCCTTGACCTGGTAGGGGCTGCCGTCCACGGTCAGCTGCCAGTTGCCCTGGCCGCCGGTGACCTTCACGACGCTGCCGGCGGCGTGCGCCTGCTGGGCGGGCACGGCGGTGAGGGCGCAGGCGGTGAGCAGCGCGGCGGTCAGCGGGACGGTGAGTCTGCGGGCCGGTACGGGGCCCGGGGTGGGGGTG
>NZ_QHJH01000364.1 GCF_003947455.1 Streptomyces sp. WAC 04229
GCCAGGAGGAAGCCCCAGTCGCGGGGGGCGCGGGGAGCGGCGGCCGTGCGGTCGGGGCCGGGCGTGAAGCCGGAGTCCCGGGCGGCGACGCGGTAGGCGACGGCCGGCAGTCCGGCCGCGCGGAGCGTCGCCTCCACCGTCCAGAAGGTCCGGGGCCGGGCGGCCGCCGGGCCCGCGTGCACCACCAGCCGCCCGTCGGGGGCGAGCACCCGCCGCAGCAGACCGTAGAACTCCTGCGAGTACAGCTTGGTGCTGGCGGTGATGCCCGGGTCGGGCAGGTCCGAGATCACCACGTCGTACGTCGCGGAGGGCGTCGACCGCAGCCGCCGGAAGGCGTCCTCCGCCAGGACGTGGACGCGCGGGTCGCCGTAGGCGTGCTCGTTGAGGGTGGACAGGCCGGGGTCGTGCCGGGCCAGCCGGGCGAGCCCGGGGTCGAGTTCGACGACGTCGACGCGCTGCACGCCGGGTCGCCGCAGCACCTCCCGGGCGGCGAGGCCGTCGCCGCCGCCGAGGATCAGCACGCGCGCGTGCGGACCGCTCATCGCCGGGTGCACCAGGGCCTCGTGGTAGCGCCGTTCGTCGCTGCCGCTGACCCGCAGCCGCCCGTCCAGGAACAGGCCGAGGGACCGGCCGTCGGTGCCCCCCGTGAGGACGACCTCCTGCACTCCGGTCCGGACGGCCACCCGGACGTCCTGGCCGTACACGGCCTGCCGGGCCGCCCGTTCGAAGTCGTCGGCGAGGACGGTGGCCGTGGCGAGGAGGGCGAGTACGAGGAGGTTGGCGGTCAGCAGCAGCCAGCGGGCCCGGCGCGTCAGGTCGCGCCGGAACAGACCGAGGACCAGGGCGGCGCCGACGACCGCGTTGACGGTCCCGGTGAGCAGCGCGCCGGTGAGCTGGCCGAGGAAGGGGAGCAGTACGAAGGGGAAGGCGAGACCGCCGACGAGCGCGCCGACGTAGTCCGCGGCGAACAGGTCCGCGACGGCGCCGCCCGCGTCCTGCCTGCGCACGCGCTGGATCAGCTCCATCAGCAGCGGCACCTCGGCGCCGATCAGCACACCGATGACCAGCGAGAAGGCGACCAGCAGGAAGCGCGGCCCGTCGGCCCACAGGCCACCCCAGCCGCCGGTCCAGGCGAAGGCGGCGTACAGGATCATCGCGCTGGAGCCGCCGACGAGGGCGAGGACCGCCTCGACCGCGCCGAAGCCGGCGGCGGCCAGCCGGCGCAGCCGTTTGGCGGCGAGCGAGCCGAGGCCCATGGCGAAGACCATGACGGACAGGACGACGGACGCCTGGGTGACCGAGTCGCCGATCAGGTACGAGGCGAGGGCGACCAGTTCGAGTTCGTACACCAGCCCGCAGGCCGCGCAGACGAACACGCCCGCCAGGACCAGGAACCGCGCGAGGGCGGGCCGGACGGGCAGCCGCGCGGGCGCCTGCGGACCGCAGGGGCGGCCCCAGGACGGCGGAGAGCCGGGTGGGGCGGGCGCGTGCGGATCGATCACGGAGTGACGTTACGTCACTCCCCCACTGCGCTTCGTCACCCACACGTGTGAAACTGGCGTCGCGTTCGGCCCCACAGGTTTATCCGGGAGCGGCCCGGCGGCGGACCGCTCCCCGCCCGGCGGGGCCCCCGGCTCACACCGCGGACGGCCTGAGCTGCGACGTCGGCACCCGGATGCCCACGCGGGTCCGGGTCGCCACCACCTGCCCGTCCTGCGGGTAGGCGTGCCAGGTGCGCCAGTGCACCTGCCCGTCGCGCCGCTGGGCCAGCAGCGCGGTGAAGGCGTGCGGGCTGCCCGGGAAGACACCGGCCAGACCGTGCGGATGGTCGGAGACGAGGGCCAGCAGCTCCTGGGCGCGGCCGGCGAAGGAGCCCGGCGTCAGCACCTCCACCCGGGCGGCGAACTCGTACTCCCAGTCGCCCACCCGTTTGGCGACGCCGAGCGGCAGCGGGGTGCTGCTGCCGGGGATGCACGCCACCGTCTCCGAACAGCTCCCCCGCTCCTCCTCGAGGAGCACTTGGTGGGAGGCGCCGAGGAGTCTCAACTGCAGTTTCGCGTCCGTGAGTTCGACATCGAGAGAGGCGAGCGCGGGCAGCGGCTCGCGCCCCAGGGCCCAGGCCAGGTCCGCGGCGCGCGTGTCGGTGTAGGCGGTGTTCAGGGTCGTGAGCATGGATCGGCTCCGCAAGCACACAAGGAGAGGAAAATGTGGGGCCCGCGCATCCCGGCCACTGCCGGGGCTGCGGTCCGCGCAGCCCGGTCGGCCGGTCAGGAGGGGGGTCAACAGGTCGTCCGAGGAGCTGCGTTGGTGAAGGAGAGGGAATCATGAACCATGGCGCCACCACAGCGTTTTTACCCAACTTCGTGGGGTTTCCATCCCTCAGGGGGCTCCACTGCTCAACTGTTCAACCAGGGCGCACACCCCGAGCGAACGGAGTGCGCCGGAGCGTGCGAGCGCCCACCGGGTGTACGGCCCGGTGGGCGCTCTCGGCGGGGACCGGGGCCCGGCCCCAGGACCGGGCCCCTCGGCGGGGATGCGGTTCCCCCTGGCTGGAGCTCAGCTGCCCCGTGTCAGCTGCCTCC
>NZ_QHJH01000365.1 GCF_003947455.1 Streptomyces sp. WAC 04229
GGGGTCGGGGTTGCCGGGGTTGATCGAGGTAATCGTGTCTGCGCTCACCTCCTTCACTTCCTTTCAGTGCTGTTGAGAACGGATACGGACGGGGCCTGCAAGCCGGTGGCCATCGAGGTGCACGTCCTGCTCACTCGGACTCCCCCGCGCTCGTGTTCCGGGACTTCTCGAAGGCGGCGTGCATCTCGTTGTAGAGCTCGCGGAGGGTCTGGTCGGTCTCGCCGTATCCGCGGCCACGCCAGGCCTTGATGAAGGACCGCTGGGAGGGCTGGCCAAGGTCGGCGTAGACGTCGAAGGCGCGGGCCTTGCGCTCGACGTCGGTCGTGGCGGGGTTCGAACGCGGCTGCGGCTTGTCGGTGTGCGGCTCGGGTGTGGTTTCGGTTTGGCCGGCGGGTGCGGCTTCGGTAGCCGCGCTGGTCAGCGGGCTGAACCCGAGCGGAGGAACCGCATCCGGAATGGTGGCACCGGTGTTCGAACGCACGCCCCGCATGACGGCGGTTTCGAAGTGGGCGCCGCCCATCTGCATGCCCTTTTCGTAGGCGATGCGGTCGACGAGGTTGGCTTCGGCCATCTGTCGTTCGATGCCTTCGAGGCCGTGGAGGGCGGCGCGGCCGGCCTTGACGAGGGCTCGCTTGTACTGGTGGTCGGTCATGAGCTTGGGCTTGCCAACGGAGTTGAGGTTGATGAACTTGTCGGCGGCGTTGGCGCGGGAGATCGCGGCGGCGTCGGCGCCGCGAGCTCCGATACCGAGGCGGCTTTCGAGGCGGTTCTTCTGGTCGGTCCAGAGGCGGGCGAGGATCCCGTCGGAACGGATCTCGATCTTGCCGAGCTTGGATTCGAGTCCGAGGAGCTTGTGGAGGCCGTAGGCGAGCATGACGGGCCCCACGATGCGGACCAGGGCGGTGCCGAGGTCTTCGTTCTCCTGGCGAACGACTTCGATTGCACCGATGGCCTGGGCGAGGACGAGGAGGTAGACGACGCGGGCGGCGCCCTTGTCGTTGAACGCCCAGGAGTAGATGGACAGGCCGAGCACGATGGCTTCGAGGACGAGGCCGATGGTGATGTGCCAGGGGGAGTCCATGTTGAGGCGCTTCTCGGCGAAGCGGGCGCTGGTGTTGGTGGAGAGGGCGAGGCCGGCGGTGACGACGAGGCTCATGCCGAGGAAGCCGGTGAGGTGGCGGCGCTTCTGCTTGTCGGGGGTTTTGCGGGGGCGGGGGGTGCGGTTTTTGGCGGCGCGGTAGCCGAAGGTGATGGCGCCGAGGAAGAGGAGGGTGAGGAGGGCGGCCCATGCGTACACGGGCACCCGGCCGATGGTGGTGTGGATGTCGGTGAGCATGGGCTGGGTTCCTTCCGGGTGTCGGTGGGGCGACGGGTGGGTTAGGCGGTGGGGAGGGTGCAGGTGCGGGAGTGGATGCCGTTGGGGAGCTGCGCCAGGTCGGCGATCTCGCCGCCCGTGAGATGCAGCCGCGTGACGAGGGCGGCAGCGACCGTGGTGATGACGTCCCATTGCGCGGTGACGAACTGGTCGGCGAGGTCGTGGACGACCGTGTAGTCGTTGTGGTCGATGCCGAACCGGATGTGGGGGTTGACCTTGAGGAGGGCCTGCCGATCGCCGTAGGCGCCGAGCTCGACTCCGGCTGCGAGTAGGGGCGTCCACTGGTTGCTCTGGTGGAGCCAGTGGTCTTCGGCCCGCTCACCGACGCCGAGGAAGATGGCGAAGGACTGTCCGTCGGGGATGTTGCAGACGGCGGTGTTGCCGCTGGGCGTGCCGGTGGCTGTGAGGGCGGTGTTCTTGAGGGTGGAGGTAGTAACGATCTCCGCGTAGTGGACGTGGGCGCCTTGGGCGAGTGCGGCGACGGCGTGGGCGGCTTCGTGGATGGCTCGGAGGTGGTCGCGCTGTGCGTGGGTGAGGGTTCCGAGGTAGGCGTCGCTGTTGGGCCCGTGGTCGGGGACGGGGTGGCGGGTGGGGTAGGGCTGGCCGTTGATGGTGATGTCGTCGTGCCAGGTGGTGGCGGGCTGGGTGGCGGTCATCACGGTCAGCGGTCCTTCCGAGTCAGGCGGCGGTGGTGAGGTCGGCCGGGTCGGTGGGCGGGGTGTAGGCGTCGATCTCGGCGAGGTTGATCTCGGTTTCGAAGTCGGCGGTGGTCCAGGTACTGCTGTCGCCGTGGGCCTGGGCGAACTCGGGTCCGGTCATCGGGTGGCCTCCTGTCGGCGGGCCTTGGCCTTGGCGTAGTCGCGGGCGATCTGGTCGCAGCCGGCCTTGGTGGCGTAGAGCACGCACAGGCCGACGGTGAGGGTGGTGAGGACGGACACGTTGTGCTGGGCGACGGTCCAGGTGAGGCGGATGGTAAGGAGTAGGGCGACGGCCCAGAGGGCCAGTTGGATGGTCGGGGGCTTCTTCACTGCGGTTCCTTCCGGTGTTCGGGCGTGTGGTTGCTGGTCGTGCTGGGGGCCGATCGCCGTGGGGGTGGTCGGCGATCGGCCCCCAGCACGACCAGCAACCACACGCCCGAACACCGGAAGGAACCGCAGTGAAGAAGCCCCCGACCATCC
>NZ_QHJH01000366.1 GCF_003947455.1 Streptomyces sp. WAC 04229
GGCTTCCCCCCGTACGGGTGATGACGACCCCGCCACTTTACCCGCCCGGTCCGGCCACCCCTCGGCCCGCGCGCCCCGGGCGGGTAAAGTGGCGGCGTCGTCATCACCCGTACGGGGGGAAGCCGGTGCAATTCCGGCGCTGACCCGCAACCGTGAACCGCCCGCGCCCGCCCAGGGACCTCCGCGGACGGTCAGCCGGAATGCCCCGCGCGGACGTGACCGGCTCACGTGACCGGCGCCCGCCGGAGCACGGGCACCGTCGAGGCATACGGGGCCGAGCCGCCGGGGGTGCCCCGTGCTGCCCGGTCCCGCACAGGGAAAGGCACCCGCCGATCATGAACGTCCGCCGTCGAGGCGCCGCGGTCCTGGCCGCCGCAGCAGTGATCGGCGCCGCCGCCGCGCCCGCGGTCGCCGCCGACCCCTCACCGTCCGCCTCCGCGTCCAAGCCGGCGGCCCTGTTCGGCACCGGCGACCCCCAGTTCGACGGCGTCTGGCGCCAGTCCTTCGCGCTGCTCGCGCAGGACACCGCGGGCGTGATCCCGTCGCCGAAGGCCGTGGCGTGGCTCACCGGCCAGCAGTGCGCGAACGGCGCCTTCGCCCCGTACCGCGCCGACCCCGCCCAGGCGTGCGACGCCAAGACCATGGTCGACACCAACCAGACCGCCGCAGCGGTGCAGGCACTGTGGGCCGTCGGCGGACACGGTGCAGCCGTCGAGGACGCCCTCGGCTGGCTGAAGTCCGTGCAGAACAAGGACGGCGGCTGGGGCTACGCCCCCGGCGGACCCAGCGACGCGAACTCCACCTCCCTCGTCATCGGCGCCCTGACCGCCACGGACACCGATCCCACGAAGGTCACCAAGGGCGGCAAGTCCCCGTACGACGCCCTGCTGACGTTCGCCCTCCCCTGCGCCGAGGACGACGGCGCCTTCGCCTTCCAGCCCGACAAGGACGGCAAGCTGCTCCCCAACGCCGACGCCACGGCCGCCGGCGTCCTCGGCTCGCTCGGCAAGGGCCTGGTCACCGGGCCCGGCACGAAGGCGTCCGCCGCCACCTGCGCCGACGAGCCCGACCGTGCGCAGGCCGCCGCGAACGGCGCCGCGTACCTCGCGACCGCAGTCGAGAAGGACGGCCACCTCAAGTCCGCGCTCGGCGGCTCCCCCGACCAGCCCGACTACGGCAACACCGCCGACGCGGTCGTCGCGCTCGCCGCGCAGGGCGGCGCGGAGAAGGCGGCCGAGCCGCTGGCCTGGCTGGAGAAGAACGCCGCGAAGTGGGCGAAGGAGAGCGGCCCGTCCGCCTACGCCCAGCTGATCTTCGCCGCCCACGCCACGGGCACCGATCCGCGCGACTTCGGCGGCACGGACCTGGTGGAGGGGCTCAACGCGACGGGGCCGGCGCCCCAGGGAGCCAAGGCGAGCGACTCCGCCACGGCGAGCGACCAGGCCGCGGACGAGAAGGAGGACGACGACTCCGGCTTCGGCGTCTGGTGGTTCGTCGGCGTCTGCCTGGTCTTCGGCATCGGCATCGGCTTCCTGCTCAGCGGCCGCAACGGGAAGCGGCAGCCGTGACCCGCCGCGTCGTCCTCCTCTTCCTGGCCGCGTTCCTGCTGATCGGGAGCGCGGGCCAGGCGCAGGCCGCCGGGTACCGCTACTGGTCCTTCTGGGACCGCGACGGCGACCAGTGGGTCTACGCCACCCAGGGTCCGTCCCTCACCCGCCCCTCGGACGGCGACGTCCAGGGCTTCCGCTTCGCGGTGAGCGCGGACTCGGACGACGCGGCCCAGCCGCGCGGCGCCGCGGACTTCGCGTCGATCTGCGCGAGGACCCCGGCCGAGGACGGCAGCAAGCGGGTCGCCCTCGTCCTCGACTTCGGTACGGCGGCCGACGCGCCGTCCGGCGAGACCCCGCCGGCCCGGCGCACGGCCTGCGCGCGGGTCGCTCCGGACGCCACGACGGCCGACGCCCTGGCCGACGTCGCGGGCCCGCTCCGCTACAACACCAGCGCGCTGCTGTGCGCGATCGGCGGCTACCCGAAGTCGGGCTGCGGCGAGCAGGTGTCGCAGGAGGCCGACCCGACGGCCACCGGGTCCCCGGACCAGCAAGCCGCCCAGGACGACGGCACCGACGGCCCGTCCGTCGGCCTGATCGCGGGTATCGCGGTGGTGGCGGTCCTGGCCGGAGCGACAGCCTGGCAGGCGAGGCGGCGCAGGAATGCCGCCGACTGATCCCGGAGACACCGGCGCCACGGCGCGCGCGGGCAGCCGTCCCTCCCAGTCCTCGGGCAGTCGTGCCGCCGGCGCGGCGCCCGTCGCACGGAGAGGCGGCACCCCGCGAGCAAAGGCAAGCGCACCCACCCCCCGCCACCAGCGCACCGCTCCCCTCCACCTGTCTCCCATCTTCATTCGCCCCTCCCGACGCCGTACTCCGTGCAGCCATCGCTGGACGTTCCCTACTCATCAATCAAATACTCCAGAGCTCATCATCCTGTCTTTACGACCACTGTATGATCTCACGGTATT
>NZ_QHJH01000367.1 GCF_003947455.1 Streptomyces sp. WAC 04229
CCCCCACCGACATCCGGCCCCTGGCCACCGCGGCCGAGGACCGCCTGACCGACGCCGTGGCCGCCCTCCCCCTGGTCACCGCGGGCAGCCCGTACAACGCCCAGGCGCTGGTCCACGGCCTCTCCCCCGACCCGTCACCGCACCCGCAGGACGCCCCCTGGCACCAGGTCCGCCTGCTCCTGCGCCTGCACCGGTACGCCCTCGAGGTGCTGACCGGCGAGGCCACCGGGCCCACCGCGGGCACCGACGCCGACGACGACTGCGCGGACGTACGCCTGCTCGCCGCGGGCGAGGCCCTGGACCGGCACCGCGACGCCTCGGAGGCCGCGGCGGCCGCGGCCCAGGCGGCCCGTACGCCGCGCATCGCACCGGCGACGGCGTACGCGCTGGGCGTGCTCCACGCCGACCAGCGGCATGAGGTGGAGGCGGCGAGGTACGCGTTCCAGCACAGCTGGCACAAGGAACCCATCAGGCTGCCGTAGCCGCTGCCGTTGGACTCTCCTCGGACCCGGGACAGGAGGCGCGAGCGCACAGTGGTGACCCCCGCAGACACCGTCCGGGCGGCCGGCTGCGTCCTGTGGCGCTCCGCCCCCGAGCACCCCTCCGCCCTGGAGCTGTGCCTCGTCCACCGCCCGAAGTACGACGACTGGTCGCACCCGAAGGGCAAGCTCAAGCCCGGCGAGGACGCGCTCGCCGCCGCCCTGCGCGAGGTCGCGGAGGAGACCGGGTACGCCGCCCGGCCGGGCGTCGAGCTGCCCACGGTGCGCTACCTGGCGAACGGCCGCCCCAAAGAGGTCCGGTACTGGGCGGCGGCGGCCACCACCGGCGCGTTCGCCCCGTCCGACGAGGTCGACCGCATCCTGTGGCTGGAGCCGGCGGCCGCCCGCGCCCGGCTCACCCAGCACCGCGACCGGACCCTCGTGGACGCCCTCCTCGCGGCCCTCCCGCCCGGGACCGCTCCGTGTCCTTGACGTAAGCGTTCCGTGACCTCACCGCACCGTCCACAGGGGTTCACCCCGCGTTCATTTACGCCCATCGGCGGCTTCACCTGATCTGCCTAATTTCGGCCTTACCGATACGGCTCGCACGCCGAAAGCGCGTCCGTGTCCCTCAGTCCGCGTGACCCGTATGACCGCATGACCGCACGACCCCGCAGCACACAGCCTGCATCGCAGTCCTCGCACGCCGCCGGATTCAGGACGGCGGCTCCTGGAAGGAACTCCCTCAAGTGAAGCTTCAGCGCATGAACCGGCGGGCCCTCGCTCTCGGTGCTCTCGCCGTCTCCGGCGCCCTGGCCCTCACGGCGTGCGGCTCCGACGACACCGGCGGCAACAGCAACGGCGGGGACAGCAGCGCCAACGCCGGCAACATCAAGTGCGAGGACGCCAAGGGCCAGCTCCAGGCCTCCGGCTCCTCCGCCCAGAAGAACGCGATCGACGCCTGGGTCAAGCAGTACGTCGCCGCCTGCAAGGGCGTGCAGATCAACTACAACCCGACCGGCTCGGGCGCGGGCATCACCGCGTTCACGCAGGGCCAGACCGCGTTCGCCGGTTCGGACTCCGCGCTGAAGCCCGACGAGGTCGAGGCCTCCAAGAAGGTCTGCAAGGACGGCCAGGCCATCAACATGCCGATGGTCGGCGGTCCGATCGCGGTCGGCTTCAACGTCCCCGGCGTCGACACCCTCGCCCTGGACGCCCCGACGCTCGCCCAGATCTTCGACAGCAAGATCACCAACTGGAACGACCCGGCGATCGCCAAGCTCAACCCCGACGCCAAGCTGCCCGACCTGAAGATCCAGGCCTACCACCGCTCGGACGAGTCCGGCACCACGGACAACTTCACCAAGTACCTGAAGGCCGCCGCGCCCGAGGACTGGAAGTACGAGGGCGGCAAGTCCTGGCAGGCCAAGGGCGGCCAGTCCGCGCAGGGCTCCTCCGGCCTGGCCGGCGGGGTGAAGCAGACCGCCGGCGCCATCTCGTACTTCGAGCTGTCGTACGCCAAGGAGGGCATCAAGACCGTCGACGTCAAGACCGCGGCCGCGGAGCCGGTTCCGGCCACCGTCGAGAACGCCACCGCCGCCATCGGCGCGGCCAAGGTCGTCGGCACCGGCAAGGACCTCGCGCTGGAGCTGGACTACACCCCGGACGCCGACGGTGCCTACCCGATCGTCCTGGTGACGTACGAGATCGCCTGCGACAAGGGCAACAAGGCGGAGACCCTGCCCGCCGCCAAGTCCTTCCTGAACTACATCGCCTCGGAGGACGGCCAGGGCCTGCTGGCGGACGCCGGCTACGCCCCGATGCCCACCGAGATCATCACCAAGGTCCGCGAGACCATCTCGGGCCTGAGCTGACCCGAGTGCGGTCCGGTCCCCTCCCGGGGGCCGGGCCGCACCGTCCGGTGCACCGCCGCCAGGAGCCCTCGACGGGCTCCGCCCGAGCCGTCGCGTACGACGGCTCCGCAGACCGGAGAACCCGATGGACATAACCACGGACACCCAGAAGCCGAC
>NZ_QHJH01000368.1 GCF_003947455.1 Streptomyces sp. WAC 04229
CACTCCGCCCCAACAGTCACACCTCAGGACTCATCGACTCCAGCCGCACCGGCTGCCCCTTTCGCATCGCATCCTCACCCACCGAGAATCCATCCATAAACAGGCAAGACAGATGAAAACGACCTCTAAGACGTCGTTTCTTATGGCGTGATCGTTCGTTGAACCGTGCATGACGGATCTGGTTGAGCGTCTGGTGCCGGACGAGTTGTGGGTGGTGTTCCGGCGGGTGGTGCCGCCGACGGAAGTGATACGTCCGCAGGGCGGCGGCCGACGTCGAGCGGGTGATCGGGAGGCGCTCGCCGCGATCATCTTCGTGGCGACGTCGGGTTGCACGTGGCGGCAGCTGCCGCCGGTGTTCGGCCCGGCCTGGCCCACGGTCTATCGCCGGTTCGCCCAGTGGACCCGGGACCGGGTCTGGGCCCGTCTCTACCGCGCGATCCTCGACGAACTCGGAGCACGAGGCGAGCTGGACTGGTCGCGATGCGCGATCGACTCCGTAAGCTTGCGGGCCGCAAAAGGGGGCCGCTGACCGGACCGAATCCGACCGACCGCGGCAAACTGGGATCGAAGATCCACCTGATCTGCGACCGGAAGGGACTGCCGCTGTCCCTGGGCATCTCCGGCGCGAACATGCACGACAGTCAGGGCCTGGAGCCCCTCGTGCGGGGCATCCCACCCATCCGCTCTCGCCGCGGCCCCCGGCGCCGACGGCCGGCCAAGCTACACGCCGACAAGGGCTACGACTACGACCACCTGCGCCGATGGTTGCGCGAGCGGGGCATCCGTCCTCGCATCGCCCGCAAGGGTGTCGAGTCCTCGCAGCGACTGGGCCGGCATCGCTGGGTGGTCGAGAGAACCGTGTCCTGGCTGGCGGGCTGCCGACGCCTCCATCGGCGGTATGAACGCAAGGCCGAACACTTCCTCGCCTTCGTCGGCATAGCCGCAGCCCTCATCAGCTACCGCCGACTGGCGGCTCTCCTCACGGCCTGAGCCGGTTCTGCTGCACGTCGAAACACACCAACCCCATGGACTCCGACACGGCTGCCGCGTAGGCCGACGCCTCCTCGGCCATGCTCCAGCGCATGGGAAAGTAGATCAGCGGACCGCTGGCCTCGCCGATCAATGGCCCGGTTGACCAGGGCGAGGTGTCCTCCTCGTCCTCGGTGAGGTCGCACCACCGCTCAAGCAACGCAGCCACGTAGGCCGCGATGCGCTCAGACGGAGGCTCTTCCACGTCGCTGTCGATGTGGCGGTCGTACAGGTCGTCAAAGACCCGGCCGGCGGTCTTGTCATCCGCTGGTCTCTCGCCTTCCCAGACAGCAAGGTCGTAGCTCATGCCAGGAGGCTCTCATGCCGCTCTGACAGCCATAAGAAACGACGTCTAAAGGGCACAGTCAAGGCGGCGTCCCTGAGGGCGTATGGAGTGGTTCTTCGAGTTGGCTCGGCGATCTTGTTAAGGATTGGCTAATTCGATCGAGTGAACCGGGGAACTCGCGGCCCTGAGCAGCCGTCTTCTCATGTGAGGGCATGTCAGATACCCTCGATACCCCCCAAGTTAGGGGGCGGTCACCTCCCATTGCGGAGGCATGTTCGTGATCTTGTTGACTTCGTTGTCCATCAGGAGGTGCGCGATGAGAGACCCACCCTGACACTTCCGAGTGGTTCCAACACCCGTGCGAAATGTGTGCTCTGAGTGCGTCGAGAAGCGGGAAGAGTCGTGAGGGACCCCCCTTAATAGCCGTAGGCCTAAAGCCGAATTGATTCGGTGCAATTGCAACCTGGCCTGCCGAAGTCAATTCGATCTGCAAGTTCAACCTAAATGGAGCAGAAATGAAATTCCGAACTGAACTAAGGAGACAACGAAGACATGTCCGCACCAGGCTTCGAACCTAGGAAGAGTGCTCTACTCGCTACTTTGCTCGTACTGGCCGCTTCCCTCGCGGTTTCCCTGGGGGCAGGGTGGCTATCAACAACCGCAGGTAATACAGGATGGGAAGCGCTCCAGGTGGCAGGTAGTGCCTTTATTGGTGGAGCCACCGTTCTGGGCATCTGCGTAACCATCTACTACATGATCAAAAATAGTAACCGGTAGCTATAGATTAGCGATTCAAAATTAAGCCCCGTGGTGAACGCGCGCACCTCGGGGCTTTCCCTTGCCCTGAGCCGCGGGGGCACAGGCCTGAATGCACCTACGAGGTCGGTGGAGCGGCTTTGGGCTGGAGCTGCATTGGGGCGAGTGATCTTGGTCCCGTAAGCTGGGTTCAGATCCCACACCCACCGCAGTGAGTTACGGCCCCTGACCAGGCAAGACGGTCGGGGGCCGTTGTCATGGGCTGGGGTCACGTCTGCACCTCGTGGTCCCGGGCCAGGCCGAGCCAGTCCAGGTCCCGTAACGCCTCCGTCGTGTCGTGGGGGTTGGGGATGTG
>NZ_QHJH01000036.1 GCF_003947455.1 Streptomyces sp. WAC 04229
CCCCCGCGTCGCTCTACGCCCCCTCGGCCCTGGTGCTGACGGTGGGTCACGGAGAGAGCGCTGCCACCACTTCACCGCTCCGCGCGGTCACTCTCACCTGCGCCCCGACGGCCTCCGGGACCCACCCCGCGGCCGGCGCGGCCTGCGCCGAACTCCGCCACGCCGGTGGCGACTTCGACGCCCTGTCCGCCGCCGACGGGGTGATGTGCACGCGGGAGTACGCCCCCGTGACCGTCACCGTCGACGGAGTCTGGCAGGGCCGGCGCCTCTCCTACGAGCGGACCTTCGCCAACGAGTGCGTGAAGAACGCGGGCAGCGCGAGCGTCTTCACGTTCTGAGGGACCGGGGCCGCCCGGCCCGTGCGGCGTGACCGGTTGCTCGCTACTGGGGAGTGCGAGCGCCACCGTACGGACCCGCGGTCCCGCACCGGGGACGGCGGACGGAGTGGGGCCGTCCGCCGTCCTCCCGGTACGAGCGAGCGTCCCAACGGGACTCAGTCCGCGGTCGGCCCGTCACCGGGCCCGGCGGATCTGGCGCGGTGGCTGGTGTCGCACCAGGGGAAGCGCCGGCTGCGCCGACAGGTGCACAGCGCCACTCGGAAGCGGTCGGAGAACACCGTGGTCCCGTCCTCCAGTTCCACCTCCACCGGGCCCTCCACCAGGAGCGGCCCTCGCCGCTGGACCTTGACCCGGCGGGCGGCGCCGGGTGTACGGGCGTCGTCAGACGGGGAGTTCGGCACGGACGACCACCAGCTCCTCCTCGTTCTCGGCCAGGGACAGCAGTCCGCGCTGCCGCAGCCAGCGCTCCCGGCCGCGCACCACCGGACCGAACGCGATCCGCCGCCGCCGGACCACCGCGGCCTTCAGCCCCGCCTCGCGCAGCAGAGCGACGGTGCGGGCGGGATCACTGAGCCCCGACTGCACGAGCAGCAGCACACCGCCGGGCCGCAGCAGGCCGGGCACCTCCCGGCAGATCCGGTCCAGGACCATCCGCCCGTCGTGGCCCGCGTCCCAGGCCCGGGCCGCACCGCGCGGGCGTCGCCCACCGGCCGGTGCCGGCACGTACGGCGGATTGGCCAGGACGAGGTCGAACGACGCGCCGTGCACCGGCGTGAAGAGATTGCCGTGCAGGACCCGGATCCGCAGCCCCGCCCGGGCGGCGTTGAGCCGCGCCGCCCACACCGCGCGCCACGACACGTCCACCGCGGTCACCCGACCGCCCCGCACCGCCGCCGCCAGCGCGAGCGCGCCGGTGCCGGTCCCGACGTCGAGGACCGCCGCGCCCGGGGGCAGCGGCTCCCCGGACAACGCCGCGGCCAGCAGGGCGGTGTCCTCCTGAGGGGCGTAGACGCCCGGCAGCACCATGAAGTTCACGCGAGCCAGGTACCCGGCCAGTCATGAAATAAAAGAAATTCCGGAATGCTCACCTTCCGGCTCGGGAAGCGGTACGACCAGCGACGATCGTCCGGCCCGCCAGTCGTCCAGCAGCCGGGCGCCGAAGCGGTCCTCGACGTGCCCGGTGGCGTCGATGCCGAACACGATGTCCGCCGCGAGGTGCGGCTCCTGTTCCAGCAGGCCGCCGATCACCTCGTGCCGCACGATCTGCTCGTGCACCGCGTCCGCCTCGACGTGCTCGTCGTAGAAGTGCTCGGCGGCCGGCCCGGCGCCGGTGCGGCGCATCGCCTCCGCGAGCCGCCGGGAGCCGGGCGAGGACGTGATCTCCACCGCCGCGAAATGACCCACCAGGGCTCCGCGCAGCGCCCGGTGCAGGCCGAACAGCGACATCATGTTCACCGTGACCAGGCACTCGGCCGAGGCCGCGTCGAGATGGCGTCCGTACGTCGTGTCCAGTCCCAGGTCCGTCATCAGGTCGGCGAACAGACGGGCGTGCACCCGGTCGGCGCGGCCGCCGCCGTACTCGTCGAACTCGACCGCCGCCATCGCCGCCTTCGCCCGCCCCCACAGCCGCGGCAGCACCCAGGCGTGCGGGTCGGCCTCCTTGAGGTGGTACAGGGAGCGCTGGGCCGCGTACTCCCGCAGCTGCCACAACTCTCCCTCGTCGCGCAGGAAATGGCTGACGCCCTCCCCGTGCACGGGCTCGACCAGCAGCGCCCCGATCGCGTCCTCCACACTGTCGTGGACCGGTGTGTCGGCCCGCAGGGCGGTGAGGAAGTTCTGCTCCAGCGCTGCCCGGATGCGCAGCAGGTCCGGATCCCACTCCAGGCCCGGGGACACACCTGCGAAACCCCGGTAGTGCAGCTCGTAGCACTGGTACAGCGCGAGCTGGAGATCGTCGCCGTACGCCTGCGCGGCGGCGGCCTCCTCCGGTCCGGGCAGTGGCCCGGTCCCGAGCAGGTACGCGCCGACGGCCGCGGAGAGTGGGCCCCGGGCCGTCGGAAGCTGTGGTCCTTCACGGTCGTACTCCATGCGCCGCGAGTACCCCCGGAGACCTCTGTGGCACCTGGTCCGCGGTCAGTCCGGCGTGGTCGCGAGGCGGAGGGGCGCCGGTGGCCGGCCCACGGCCTCGTCGCTGAGGCGGACGACCTCCTTCCACCAGGACGGCCCCTCCTCTATGTGGCGCAGCAGGATGCCCTCGCGGATCGCCCAGGGACACAGCGTGACCGCGTCCACTCCGGTGAGCTTCATGGCGGTGTGCCCGACCACCGCCCCGGCCACGCTCTGCGCGGCCCGCGGTGCGGAGATGCCGGGCAGCCGGGACCGCTCGGCGGCGGACAGGGCGGCCAGCCGGCCGACGGCGTCCCCGAGGTCCGCGCAGCGCATCCGCCGCTCCACGAACGGCCCGTGCCGGCCCGGCGAGGCGCCGCACAGCCGCCCCAGCTGCTGAAAGGTCCGGGAGGTCGCCACCGCGGTACGCGGGCCCTCCCAGCGGATCCGCGCAGCGACGTCCCGCAGCTGATGCCGGACCTTGCGGCGCAGCGCCTTGATCTGCTCCGGCGACGCCGGGTCCTGGCCGCCCGCCAGGAACTCGTGGGTGAGCCGCGCCGCGCCCAGGGGCAGCGAGGCCACGAAGCCCGGCAGCCGGCCGCGCCCGAAGGCGACCTCCAGCGATCCGCCGCCGATGTCCAGCAGCGCGAGCGGCCCGGCCCGCCAGCCCATCCAGCGCCGGGCCCCGAGAAACGTCAGCTCCGCCTCCACCTCGCCGGGCAGGGTGCACAGGGCGACCCCGGTGCGGGCGCGCACGGCGCGCAGCACCTCCTGGCGGTTCGGCGCGGCACGCACCACGGCGGTCGCGAAGGCCGGCGGGTTCGACGCTCCCCACCGGTCCGCGGTCCGGCACGCGTCGGCCACCGCCGCCACCAGCCGCTCCACGGCCTCCTGAGGGACCGGGGCACCCGGCTTGACCTGCTCCGACAGCCGCAGTCGCCACTTCTCGGTGTGCACCGGCAGCGGCACCCCGCCCTCCGCGTCCGCCACCATGAGCCGGACCGTGTTCGACCCCACATCCACCACGCTGATCCGCATGAGGGGCCACGTACCCATCCGAGCGCCGGTCCAATGCGCTCCGGGACGGTACGACCGGAAACCGCGTGGCCCGCCGGCCCGGGCCGGTCAGGCCAGCTGCCGCCGCACCAGCTCGTGCAGCCGGCCGCCGGTGTCCGCGAGCAACTGGGCGGGCGGCCCCTGCTGGGCGACCTTCCCGTCCTCCATCACGATCACACGGTCGGCGTCCAGCACCGTGGAGAGCCGGTGCGCGATGACGATCCGGGTCGCGTTGAGCGCCTTGGTGGACTCGATCACGGTGCGCTGCGTGTCGTTGTCCAAGGCACTGGTCGCCTCGTCGAAGAAGAGGATGCGCGGCCGGCGGATCAGCGCCTGCGCGATCATCAGCCGCTGCCGCTGGCCCCCGGAGACGGCACCGCTGCCCGACACGATGGTGTGCAGGCCCATCGGCATCCGCTTGATGTCCTCCGCCAGCCCCGCCATCTCGGCCGCCGCCATCGCCTCCTCCGGCGTGTACGGCTCGGTACCGCAGATGACGTCCAGGATCGATCCGGTGAACGGCTGCGCGTGCTGGAGCACCACCCCGCACTGCCGCCGCACCGCCGACTGGTCCAGCGCGGCCAGGTCCTGTCCGTCGTACAGGACACTGCCCGACAGCGGCCGGTCGAAGCCGATGAGCAGCCGCAGCAGGGTCGACTTGCCGCATCCGCTGGGGCCGACGACCGCCACGAACTCGCCCGGCCGCACCTCGAAGGAGACGTCGTCCAGGACCAGCGGCCCGTCGTCGGTGTACCGGAACGACAGCCGCCGCGCCTCGATCCCGCCGGACAGCGGACCCGGACGGGTGCTGGCGGTGCGCACCTCGGGTGTCGCGTCCAGCACCGGACGGATCTCCTCGAACAGCGGCAGCGCGGCCACCGCCGACACGAAGGAGCCGGTCAGCTGCGTGACCGAGGTCAGCAGCATCGTCACCGAGGCGTTGAAGGTCAGGAACTCCGCCGCCGACATCGAACCGCGCGCCGGACCCGCGAGGAGCATGAACATCAGCAGCGTGCACAGCGGCAGGTACACCGCGCCCAGCACCGCGTTGAGGTTCTTGATCCGTCCCGCCCGCTGCTGGAGCTCGCGGCTGTGCGCGAAGCGTTCCGCCCAGGCCGCGTAGGCGTAGTTCTCGGCGGCGGCCACCCGCAGCTTCGGCAGCCCGCGCAGGGTCTGGAACGCCTGGTTGTTCAGCTTGTTGGTGAGCTTGACCAGCCGCCGCTGCCAGCGCACCTGCCACAGCCCGAGCGCCAGGAAGACACCGGCGACGACCACCAGCATGCCGATCGCGGCGAGCGCCATCGGCACGCTGTACCAGAGCAGCAGCCCCAGGTTCATCGCCCCGACGGTCACCGACTGCGCCACCGTCGGGCCGACGCCCGCCAGCAGTCTGCGGATCTGGCTGATGCCCATGGCGGCGCTCGCCAGCTCGCCGGTGGACCGCTCGGTGAAGAACTTCGTCGGCAGCCGCAGCAGCCTGTCCCACACGGCGGGCTGGAGGGTCGCCTCGATCCGGCCCTCGAGGCGCAGGATGGTGAGGTTCTGCATCAGCATGAAGGCCGCCGCGACGACGCTGCTCAGCATCACCGCGAGACACACCTGCACGATCAGCCCGGTCTGTGCCTTCGGCACGAACTCACCGAGCACCTTGCCGGTCGCGACCGGCACCAGCGCGCCGAGCGCCACCGTCACCAGCCCGGCGAGCAGCAGACCGGTCAGATCACGGCGGGTGCCCTGGAGACAGAACCGCAGCAGCCGCAGCGGACTGAGCCGGCGTTCGGGCAGCGGCCGGTAGAACATCACCGCGCGCGGCTCGAACTCCTCGGCGTTCGCCTTCTCCACCGGGGTCTCCCGGCCGGTCCCCGGATGCACGGCCACGTAGCCGCCGCGCCGCCACAGCAGCGCCACCGGCGCCCCCGACAGGGTGCGGTGCCCGACCAGCGGACCCACGTCGTCCCGCCACCAGCCGTCCTCCAGCCGCACGCCGCGGGTGCGTACGCGCGAGGCCAGGGCGACGCGCTCCACCGGGTCGAGCCGCTCGCTCTCGGTGCCGTTCTGCGCGGGCTCGGCCAGCGCGATGCCGGCGGCGCGGGCGACCAGCCGGCACGCCGCGTACGTGGCGTCGGCGTCGGCGGCCGTGGTGCGCCCGGCCGACCGCTTGCCGATCGACGCCAGCAGCGTCCGGTCGGCCTGCGCGCGCACCGCCTCACCGGCCTTGATGCCGGCCGCCGTCCGGGTCTCGTGGGTGCGTTCCAGTTGCT
Organism: Streptomyces sp. WAC 04229; assembly: GCF_003947455.1. Taxonomy (GTDB): domain Bacteria; phylum Actinomycetota; class Actinomycetes; order Streptomycetales; family Streptomycetaceae; genus Streptomyces. Next base: position 5,762 of record NZ_QHJH01000036.1, read on the forward strand.
CGATCCAGCGGTCGAGCGTGGTCAGCAGCCGGTGCTGCTGGTCGACCAGGCTCTGCCACAGCGCCGGGTCCATCAGCAGGTCGGCGGCGGCCTCCTCGCCGTACAGCGCCCCGTACTGCACGCTGCCCGGCGGCACCTGCATCCAGAACACGTCGTCGTCGGTGGGCGCCGCCGCCCGCTCGGTGGCCATCGGCGCCTGGAAGAGCACGGTCAGTCCCCGGCCCACCCCCAGGGCGAGCCCGTATTCCAGCGGGCTCGTCGTCGGCGGCACGTACTGGGGGTTGCCGTACTCGTCGTACGACCAGGTCTGCGTGTTCGCCGGCTGGTACAGCTCGCGCAGCCCGATGCGGTGCACCACGCAGTCCCGCAGCGGGCGCGCGACCAGCGTGTGCTGCGGCCCGGCGACCGGCCCGAGCAGCACCGAGCCCGCCTCCAGGCGCCCGAGGTGGTGCCAGTGGCCCTGCTCCCCGGCGTCGACCGCGAACAGGTCGACCGCGCCGGCCACCACCAGCCACAGCACCTGGGGGCCCTCCAGGTCGAGGCGGTTGAACCCGGCGCAGTCCACGCGGGTGCCCAGCGAGCCGAGCGCCCCGAGGACGAGGTCGCCCTGCCCTTCGTGCACGGTCGTCATCTCAGCGCTCCCTGACCAGTGCCGCGTAGGCGCCGCCGTGCGCCACCAGCTCCTCGTGCCGGCCGCGCTCCACGACCGTGCCGTGCGCCAGCACGACGATCTCGTCGCTGTCCCGCACGGTGCTGAGCCGGTGCGCGATCACCACGCAGGCGCAGCCGCGCCGCCGCAGGTTGTCCATGACGACCTGCTCGGTCTCCGCGTCCAGCGCGCTGGTCACCTCGTCCAGGACGAGGATGCTCGGCCGGCGCACCAGCGCCCGCGCGATCTCCAGCCGCTGGCGCTGCCCGCCGGAGAAGTTGCGGCCGTCCTGCTCGACCGGGCTGTGGATGCCGCCCGGCCGGCGCATCACGACGTCGTACAGCGCGGCGTCCTTGAGCGCGTCCACCACCGCGCTGTCGGGGACCGACGGATCCCACAGGGCGATGTTGTCGCGCACGGAGCCCTCGAAGAGGAACACGTCCTGGTCGACGAAGGAGACGGAGGACGCCAGCGCCCCGCGCGGGATGTCCTCCAGCCGCTGCCCGTCGATGCGGATCACACCGTCCCAGGGGGCGTAGAGGCCCGAGATCAGCCGGGACACCGTGGACTTGCCGCTGCCCGAGCCGCCCACCAGGGCCACCTGCTGCCCCGGCCCGACGGTGAGGTCGAAGCCGGTGAGCAGGGGCTTGTCGAGCGGGTTGTAGCCGAAGGAGACGTTCTGCAGCTCGACCTGCCCGCGCAGCCGCCGGGTGGAGTCGGCGCCGCCGGGACGGTCGTAGAGCGGGTCGGCCCGGAAGTTCTCCACGTCCTTCAGCCGGGCCACGTCCGCCGCGAAGTCCTGGATCCGGCCCGCGACGCCGTTCAGCCGGGTCAGCGGTGCCGTGAAGCGGACCACCAGCGCCTGGAACGCGACCAGCAGACCGACCGAGATGTGCCCCTCGACCGCCCGCATGCCGCCGATCCACAGGATCAGACCGCTGTTGAGCGTCGCCAGCGTCGGCGCGACCACACCCAGCCAGGCGCTCGGCACCCCGAGCCGCTGCTGCTCCTCCAGGGTGGTGGCGTGCTCCCCCGCCCACTTGCGGAAGTAGCCGTCCTCGCCGCCGGTCGCCTTCATCGTCTCGATCAGCTGGAGGCCGGTGTACGCGGTGTTGGTCAGCCGTGCCGTGTCCGCCCGCAGCTTCGCCGTACGGGTCGCGCGCAGCCGGATGACGATCCGCATCGCGAGGATGTTGAGCAGCGCCACCCCGATGCCGACGAAGGTGAGCTGGGGGTCGTACGTGTACAGCAGCACGGCGTACAGGACGACGACGATCGCGTCCACGCCCGCGGCGGCGAGGTCGCGGGCCAGCGTCTCGGCGACGGCGTCGTTGGACTGGAGCCGCTGCACCAGGTCGGCCGGGCTGCGCTGGGAGAAGAACGTCACCGGCAGCCGCAGCAGGTGGCGCAGGAAGCGGGCGCTGGAGAGGGTGGAGGAGATGATGCGGCCGTGCAGCAGGTTGGCCTGCTGGAGCCAGGTCAGCACCACCGTGAGCAGCACGCAGGCCCCCATCGAGGCGAACAGCACGCCGAGCAGCGAGGTCTGTTTCCCGATCAGGAACATGTCGATGTAGGTGCGGCTGAGCGCGGGCACCGCCGCCCCGACCGCCACCAGCAGCAGGCTCGCCAGCACGGCGGCGGGCAGCGTGCCCGCGGTGCCGCGCAGCCGGGCGGGCATCGCGCCGAGCACACCGGGCTTGCGGCCGCCGCGGGTGAAGTCCTCGCCGGGCTCCATGGTGAGCACGACTCCGGTGAAGGACCCGTCGAAGTCCTCCAGGGTCACGAACCGGCGGCCCTTGCCCGGGTCGTTGATGAACACCCCGCGCCGGCCGAAGCGGCGCCCGATGCCGTCGTAGACGACGTAGTGGTTGAACTCCCAGAACAGGATGGCCGGCGTCGTCACCTCGGCGAGGGCGGCCAGGTCCATCTGCATGCCCTTGGCCGTCAGACCGTAACCGCGCGCCGCCTTCAGCAGGTTGCTGGCGCGCGAGCCGTCGCGGGAGACACCGCAGGCGATGCGCAGCTCCTCCAGCGGTACGTGCCGGCCGTAGTGGCCGAGCACCATCGCGAGGGAGGCGGCGCCGCACTCGACGGCCTCCATCTGGAGCACGGTGGGCGTGCGGACGGTCTTCGCGCTGCTCCTGGGCGCGCGGCGGGCCGGCGGGGCGGCCCGGCGTCGGCCCCGGGTCTCCTGTGCGGTGCTCACGGCAGCAGCCAGTCGACGGGACGCTGGTCGGCGAGCCGGATGGAACCGGTGGCCATGGTCATGGAGGTCAGCTCGAACGGCGGCCCGTCGGCGGACGACCACGCGTAGCCGCTCTTCGTGGACTTGGAGGTGTCCAGCCGGACCGTCACGGCCACCGGCCTGCCGTCCTCGGTGAACTGCTCGCCGAGCTGGCTGTCCCCGAGGAACGCGGAGATGGTCTGCGCCGACTGGGCGGAGCGGTCCACCGACTTCACCTTTCCGTGCAGGACGCCGTACTGCTGGGTCGGCACCGACTGGACGGTCAGGTCGACGGAGGCGTGCGCGGGGATCGCGGCGGCCTTCTCGGCGGGTACGTAGACGGTGGCGTAGAGCGGATCGCCGGGGTCGGCGACCTTCTCGACGGAGGCCACGTTCGCGCCGGTCCGGATGATCTGCCCGACGGTCGCCGCGAGGGCGCTGACCCGTCCGGCGTCGACGGCGCGGACCACGCTCTCGCCGTCGGCGGTACGCACCTTCAGCACGGGGGAGTCGGCGGCCAGCCGCTGGCCCGGGCGTGCGAGAACCGCCGTGACCTGCCCCGAGACGGGGCTCTGCAGGAGGTAACTGCCCTGCCCGTGGGTGAGGATGGCGGGTGCGCCGACGGTGGAGGCCACCGAGCCGCCCACCGCCCACACGGACGCGGCGGCCATCGCGACCACGGTCACGGACAGCACCAGCCAGCCCTGCGGGCGGGCGAAACGCACCGGGAGGTCTAGTTCCTCCGGTGACTGGAGCTTGGAGAGGGCCTGCTGGCGGAACTGCACGTCGGACGTATCCCAGTGATTCCCGGAGAAAGCCTGCGAGGGGACGCCCCGGAGGCTGGAGACGCTTGTGAGGAACGGCCGAAAAGCCCCGGAGCCTGGGTGGCTCCGGGACTCAGCGGCACAGGGGCCGGATCAGAGACCGGCGACCAGGCCGGTGACCGGCGCGGTGTTCAGGCCGGTGACACCCTCGACGGTGCCGACGGCCGTGTTGAGCAGACCGGAAACCGGGGCAATGCCGTCCACCAGGCCGGTGACGGTGCCGACGGCGTTCACGTTCAGGCCGCCGGAGACGTTGTCGAGGTCCGCGTCCGAGATCTCGACGGTCTCAACCTGGGGGGTGGAGTTCATGATGGAACTTCCCTTCGTATAGCCATTTCACAAGGGGGGAGCGGCCCCCTCTGGGGACAGATGACGGCCGCGACCGCAGGTGCCGGACGCCCGTTTCCGGAGCCTCCGCGGCTCCCGCGGTGCGATGGATCAAAGCACGCGGCCGGTCCGGGCTTCCAATCACTCACCCCCTCCCACCAGGGCTCTTGCGACCAAGGGGCACCCAAAGGTGCAGGCGCGCGCACGGCTTCGCGGCCACTTCTTCACACGGCGGGCGACATCGGCCCGCGCGACCCCTTGCCCGCACCGGGCCGATTGGGACACTCCCGCCCCAAAGGCGTGGGTGGCGCCGCGCGGTTGTGCAGATCCCCCAGCCGGGGTGACCGGGTTGGGCATTCGATGTGCAGATTCGCTGAAGCAGGGATTCCGCTCCGCGATCGGCACCGTACGTGTCCTTCCGGGCGCGGAGAGTGCCGACCGAACGGGATCGGAGGGCCCGGCTGAACGCCCCGCCGGGTGCGTGCGTACCAACTGCCGTCCGGGCGCCCCCCAACAGCTGCCGGACCGCGGCACCGTCCCGGTCCCAGGAGGTCGAGTAGGTTGAGTCACAAGCGAATTCCGAAGCGCAGGGCCGCGATGGCGGCGGGCGGTGTGGTGGCGCTCGGCGCGGCCGCCATCCTCCTCCCGAACGCCAACGCCTCCCAGGACGGCGGGTCTTCGGACGCCGCGGCGGCGCCGAGGACCCTCAAGGCGGCGGACGCGTCGGATCTCGCCTCGCAACTCGCCGGGATGCTGGGCGACGCCTTCGCCGGCTCGTACTACGACACCGGCGAGCAGCAGCTCGTGGTGAACGTCGTACCCGGTGACAACAACCAGGTCATCGTGGAGGCGAAGAAGGCGGGCGCGGACGTCCGCGAGGTCGACAACAGCATGGGCGAGCTGCGCGGCGGCGCGTCGACGCTGAAGTCCGAGGCGACCATTCCCGGCACCTCCTGGGCGATCGACCCCCGCACCAACAAGATCCTGGTGACCGCCGACTCCACCGTCACCGGCGAGAAGTGGGACAAGCTGGAGTCCACCGTCCAGGGCCTCGGCTCCGGCATGGCCACCCTCGAGAAGTCCGCCGGCACCTTCCGGACCTTCGTGTCGGGCGGCGACGCCATCTTCGGCGGCGGCGCGCGCTGCTCACTCGGCTTCAACGTCACCGCCGGCGACGGCTCCCCGGCCTTCCTGACGGCCGGTCACTGCGGGGTCGCCACCGAACAGTGGTCCGACGCCCAGGACGGGGCGCCGATCGGCACCGTCGACCAGGCGGTCTTCCCGGGCGAGGGCGACTTCGCTCTGGTCAAGTACGACGACCCCGCGACCGAGGCGCCGAGCGAGGTCAATCTGGGCGACCAGACCGTCGCCATCGGCCAGGCCGCCGAGGCGACGGTCGGTCAGCAGGTCTTCCGCATGGGCAGCACGACCGGACTGGCGGACGGTCAGGTCCTCGGCCTGGACGCCACCGTCAACTACCCCGAGGGCACGGTCACGGGCCTCATACAGACCGACGTCTGCGCCGAGCCCGGCGACAGCGGCGGGTCCCTGTTCACCCAGGACGGACAGGCGATCGGCCTGACCTCCGGCGGCAGCGGTGACTGCACGGCCGGCGGCGAGACCTTCTTCCAGCCGGTCACCACCGCCCTGGAGGCGGTCGGCGCCACCCTCGGCGGCGACGCGGCGGGAGGCGCGGGCGACCAGGTCGGCGGTGAAGAGGCCGGCGGCGAGGAGGCCGGGGGCGGCGACGCCGTCGGCGGTGAGGAGGCAGGTGGCGAGGAGGCCGGTGGCGGCGCCGGCGCCGGTGACGCGGGTGCCGGCGACGGTACCGGCAGCGGCGTCGGCGGCTCCGACGACGGCACGGGCGCCGACGACGGCTCCGGCCTCACCGGCTGACCGCACACCGACGGGCGGTCCGGACCTCCGGCGGGAGGACCGGACCGCCCCTTCGCGTCTTCGGGCCACTGCTCGCCGCTCCCCGGGCCGTAGGGGCTGCGCGGATGTCCTGTAAGCGCTGTAATGGCGAGGTGGTCGGACAGGGCGCTGCGGAACGCGGATCGAGGACGCTGCGTGCCGAGGGTGCCCTGAAGGCGATCGCGTCCGGCCCGGAGCAGGAGGAGCGGCCCCGCCGGATCCTCGAACAGGCGCTGGTCTTCGCGGGCGCCTCCCTCGCCGCCCTCTACACCCCCGGCGACGACCCCGAGCTGCTCTGCCTGTCCGCCTCGGCCGGTGTGCCGCGGACCCTGTACGGAGTACGCGACAGCTACCCGGCGTCCGGCGGCTCACCGGTCGCCGACGCCCACCGCGGCAAAGAGGCGGTGTGGATCGGCCCCGAGGAGTTCGCCGGATCGGCCGAGTCGCGGCACGTGCCCTCCAGCGGCTTCTCCCTCGCCACCCTGCCGGTGCGCGGGGACGGCGGCGGCTGCCTGCTCGCCCTGACCGAGCGTCCCGACGGGTTCGACGCGGAGGACCGGGCCTGCCTCGAACTGGTCGCCGAGGCACTGACCTGCCCCGCCCCGGCCGAGGCCGAGGAGGACGGGGATCTGCGGCCGGACTCCTTCAGCCTGGCGATGGACACCGGCCGCGTCGAGGTCGGCGACGACATCCTGCGCCTGTTCGGGCTCACCCCCGACGAATTCGACGGCAAGGTGGAGACGCTGCTCGGCCTCACCGTGCCGGAGGACCTGCCGTCCCTGATGTCGGTGACCGAGTCCGACCACATGACCATCGGCGACCGCGAGCTGGAGTTCCGGGTGCTGCAACCGGCCGGCCCGCCGAAGTGGCTCCGGCTGAGCGGACGCCTGCTGCCCGGCGGCGAGGGGCGTCCGACCCGCCTGGTCGGCACCGTCGCCGACGCATCGACCCTGCGCCCGGACGTGACCGACGTGGCCCGCGTGCAGCGGCTCGCCGCCGCGCTGGCCACCGCCGGTACCGTCCGCGACGTCGGCCAGGCCGTGGTCGCCGCCCTGCGCAGACCGCTGCGCGCCGACCGGATCGCCCTGGCCGAGCTGGAGAACGACCGGCTCGTCGTCACCGTCCTGGACCCGCCCGAACCGGAGTCCTGGCCCGAGCTGTGGCGGCTCGAGTGGCGCACCGAGTGGCCGGACGCGCCGGTCCGGGCCATGCCCACCCTCGCCGCCGCGCTGCGCGAGGGACGCGCCCGGATCTGGCCCGCCGGCACCGGCGACCTGGAACCCGCCCTCGCCGACGTCGGCCCCGGCGGCCTCGCCGTACTGCCGCTGCCCGCCGCCGGCCGCATGGCCGGCGCCTGTCTGATCGGCTGGGACACCCCGCACGACTTCGGCCCCGACGAACGCGCCCTGCTCACCGCCTCCGCCGGCCTCGCCGGACAGGCCCTGACCCGCGCCCGGGCCTTCGACGCCGAGCACGAACTCGTCGGCATGCTCCAGCGCCAGCTGCTGCCGCGCCGGCTGCCGAAGCTGCCCGGCGCGGTCGCCGTCGCCCGGTACCTGCCCAGCACGGCCGGGCTCGAGCTGGGCGGCGACTGGTACGACGTGATCCCGCTGCCCGACCACCACGTCGCCCTCGTGATCGGCGACGTCCAGGGCCACAGCGCCGGGGCGGCCACCCTGATGGGCCAGATGCGCACCGCCCTGCGCGCCTACGCCGTCGAGGGCCATCCGCCGGACGTCGTGGTCTCCCGCGCCAACCGGCTGCTGACGGGCATGGAGACCGACCTCTTCGCCACCTGCGTCTACGTCGACCTCGACATGGAGGAGGGCTCGGCCTGGTGCGTCCGGGCCGGACATCTGCCGCCGGTGCTGCGCCACGCCGACGGCAGCACGGACATCGCCGAGGTGCCCGGCGGCCCACCGCTCGGCGTGGTGACGCAGGCCGCCTTCCCGATGAGCCCGCTGCGGCTGCGGCCCGGCACGCTGATCGCCCTCACCACCGACGGTCTCGTGGAGTCCCCCGACACCGACATCGACGAGGGCATGGACCGGTTCGCGCACGCGCTGGCCGCGTCGGACCCCGCCCACCTCGGGCTCGTCGCCGACGCGCTGCTCGGCAACGCCCGGCGCAGCGACGACGTCGCCCTGCTCCTGGTGCGCTACGACGGCATGGCACTGCGCCCGCTGCGGGAGAGCTGGTCCGTGTGGCGGCTGCCGGAGGCCGTGCGGCACGCCCGCCGCTTCGCCCGGCGCACCCTGCGCTCCTGGGGCGTGCCCGACGACGGCATCGACGCGGTGCTCCTGATCGTCTCCGAGCTGGTCACCAACGCCCTGGTGCACACCGACGGCCGGGTCCGGCTCGACCTCGCCCTGATCGGCGGCCGGATGCGGGTGGCGGTCGCCGACGCCTCACCGCGTACGCCGGTCAAGCCGACCAGCATCGGCTGGGAGGCCACGGGCGGGCGCGGCATCCTCCTGGTCGAGGCGATGTCGGCGGCGTGGGGGACGCTGCCGGTCGGCGGGGGCAAGCTGGTCTGGAGCGAGATCCCGCTGAACCCGTGAGCGTCCCCGGCCGGTTCAGCCGAGCCGCTTCAGCAGCTCCTCGGCGAGCGGGGCGGCGGACGCCGGGTTCTGGCCGGTGACCAGGTTCCGGTCGGCGACCAGGTGCGGGGCCCACGGCTCGGCCGCGCGGACGACGATCCCGGCCCGGCCGAGCCGGTCCTCCAGCAGCCACGAGGCCCGCTCCGCGAGACCGCCCTGCGTCTCCTCCTCGTTGGTGAACGCGGTCACCTCCAGGCCCGCGAAGGCGTTGGCCCCCTCGGCGTCCACGGCGGCCAGCAGCGCGGCCGGGCCGTGGCAGACCACTCCGAGCGGGGTCCCGGCACGCAGCGCCTCGGTCAGCAGCCGGCCGGAGTCGGCGTCGACGGCGAGGTCCTCCATGGGCCCGTGGCCGCCGGGGTAGAAGACCGCCGCGTAGTCCCGCAGCCGGACGTCGGAGAGGCTCACCGGGTGCCGCAGCTCCGTGAAGCCCTCCAGCGCGCGGGCGATCCGGTCGGCGTTCTCCTGGCCGCCGTTGACCTCGGGGGCCAGCGACGCCCGGTCGACGGGCGGCACGACCCCGCCCGGCGTGGCCACGACGACCTCGTGACCGGCGGCGGTGAACGCCTCGTACGGGGCGACGGCCTCCTCCGCCCAGAAGCCCGTCGGGTGCCGGGTGCCGTCGGCCAGCGTCCAGTGGTCGGCGCCGGTGAGGACAAAGAGGATCTTCGACATGTGGGGTCTCCCGGAAGGACGGGCCGCGATCCGTCGTACGCGGCGCTGCGTCCGAAACTAGGACCCGAGCCCTGCGCATCGCCAATGCCACGGCCGATGACAGCCATAGGAATCCGTATGGCAGCGTCCCGCCGCACCGCCGTAGGGTTCAGGGGTGCGACACAGTGACCCCGCGACGGGCCCCGCCGGCACCACGACCCCGGCCGCCGCGCCGCCCGACCTCAACCTGCTGCGGACCTTCCTCGCGGTCCACCGCTCCGGGTCCTTCACGGCCGCGGCCCAGCTCCTCGGCCTGTCCCAGCCGACCGTCACCACGCAGATGCGCGCGCTGGAGCGGCAGACCGGCCGCGAACTGTTCGAGCGACTGCCGCGCGGAGTCGCCCCGACCGCGGTGGCCGACGAACTCGCCGCGCGTGTCGCCGCGCCCCTCGACGCGCTCGCGGCGGCCGCCGGGCACGACCCGACCGGTCGCACCCGGCCCGGGCCGGTCCACCTGGCCGGACCCGCCGAACTGCTCTCCACCCGCGCCCTCCCCGCGCTCTCCGGCCTGGTCGCCGACGGCGTGCGGCTGCGGGTGGGTCCCGGACTGACCGACCCGCTCCTCGAGGAACTGCGGGCCGGGCGGCACGACCTGGTGATCGCCACGAGCCGCCCGCGCGGCCGCGGACTGTCCGCGGTGCCCCTGGCGGACGAGGAGTTCGTCCTGGTCGCCGCCCCGGCCCTGGCCGGCCGGCTCCGGCCCGCCCTCGCCGCCGAGGGGCCCGGTGCCCTGCACGAGGCCCCCCTGATCAGCTATGCCGAGGACCTCCCGATCGTCCGCCGCTACTGGCGGCACGTCTTCGGCCGGCGCCTGACCTGCCGGGCCGCCGTCTCCGTGCCCGACCTGCGGGCGGTCGTCGCGATGGTCGCCGCCGGGTCCGGGTTCAGCGTCCTGCCGCGGTACCTGTGCGCCGCCGAACTGGACTCCGGCGCGCTCGTCCCGCTCGAAGAACCCGAGGACGCGCCGATCAACACCGCCTACCTGGTGCACCGCCCCGGCGCCTTCGACAACCCGCACGTGCCTCTCGTCCGGGACCATCTGCTGCACGCCGCACGCGAGTGGTGACCCGCGCCACATCGGGCCCGTAGTGCCCGTGTGGCCCGTGCGCCCGGTGTTTCGCGGCGTCCTGCCCGGGGACCCGAGGAGGTACAGACACAACGGATACAAGGAGGATGAAACCCCGTGAGAACGGACACCAGCGAGCACATCGTCGTCCGGAGGCCGGAGACGGGCTGGTCGAAGGCCCGTCGGCTGCGCGCCAGGGGTGCCATGCACACGTGCATACCCGCCGTCGAGGACCGCGGGGCTCCCCGCGCACCGCGCACGGGCCAGGAGTCGAACATCGTGCGGGGCGAGGACTGAGACCGCCCGGCAGCGGGCCACACGGGACGCGCGGGTAACGTCGGTACCGTCCCGCCACTCCTCCCGACCGCAGCAAGGCAGCGTTCATGCACCTCCTGGTCACCGGCGCCGCCGGCTTCATCGGCTCCCGGTACGTCCGGACGCTCCTCGCCTCCGACGCTCCCGGAGCGCCGCACATCACCGTGCTGGACGGCCTCACCTACGCGGGCACCCTCACCAACCTCGAAGCGGACCACCGCCGGCTGCGGTTCGTGCACGGGGACATCCGTGACGCCGGACTCGTCGACAAGCTGATGGCCGACGCCGACCAGGTGGTGCACTTCGCCGCCGAGTCGCACGTGGACCGCTCGATCGACGCCGCCGCGGACTTCGTCCTCACCAACGTCGTCGGCACCCAGACCCTGCTGGACGCGGCCCTGAGGTACGGCGTGGGCCCCTTCGTGCACGTCTCCACCGACGAGGTCTACGGCTCCGTGGACACCGGTTCGGCGACCGAGGAACACCCGCTGCGGCCCAGTTCCCCCTACTCCGCCTCGAAGGCCTCGGGCGACCTGCTGGCCCTCTCGTACCACCGCACCCACGGCATGGACGTTCGGGTGACCCGGTGCTCGAACAACTACGGCCCGCACCAGTTTCCCGAGAAGATCGTGCCGCTGTTCGTCACCCGCCTCCTGGACGGGCTGAGCGTGCCGCTCTACGGCGACGGGCGCAACGTACGCGACTGGCTGCACGTGGACGACCACTGCCGGGGCGTCGACCTGGTGCGGACCCGGGGCCGGGCCGGCGAGGTATACAACATCGGCGGCGGTACCGAGCTGAGCAACCACGACCTCACCGGCCTGCTCCTCGACGCCTGCGGCGCCGGGTGGGACCGGGTGGTGCACGTCGAGGACCGCAAGGGGCACGACCTGCGCTACTCGGTCGACTGGGGCAAGGCCCGCGACGAGCTGGGCTACCGTCCCCGCCGGGACCTCGCGGCCGGGCTGGCCGGGACCGTCGCCTGGTACCGGGACAACCGGGCCTGGTGGGAGCCGCTCAAGCGGCGCGTCGGCGGGGAGTGAGGGTCCGACGGGGCCGGGTGCTCAGTGGCCCTTGGCCAGCAGCTCCAGGATCTCCGCCGTCGTACCCGTCTCCCCGAGCCGCGGGAAGATCCGCTCGACGCTGTTGCGGTGCGCCTCCGCGTTCATGTCGCTCATCGCGTCGGTGGCGAGCGTGACGTGGTAGCCGTGCTCGTGGGCGGCGCGGGCCGTGGACTCCACGCCGATGCTGGTGGCGATGCCGGTCAGCACGATCTGGGTGACCCCGCGGCGGCGCAGCTGGACGTCGAGGCCGGTGCCGTGGAAGGCGCCCCAGTTGCGCTTGGTGACGGTGAGGTCGCCGGGGTGGCCGGCCAGCTCATCGACGACGACGTCCCAACCCTCGGGCCGGGCCCCGCCGGGTCCGGTCTCCGTGCGGCCGGGCACGGCGTCCGCCCCGTCGGCGGCGAAGGAGACCCGGACCAGGACCACGGGCAGGTCGCGGGCGCGGAACGCGTCCGCCAGCTCGACGCTGCGGGCGACGACGTCGGCGCCGCCGAAGGGCTCGGTCGGTGCGGCGACGATGCCCGCCTGGAGGTCGATCACGACGAGGGCGGTGCGGGGGTCGAGGGTGGTGACGGCCATCAGGGGGTGCCTTTCGGATGCTTCGCGGAACGCCGGAGACCTTTCGCCTCCATACCGGCACGCTAATTTCTACAGCTAAGACTGTCCAGTTAAGACTGCACAGTTTTACCTGTTGATTGCTACCCTGGACCCGTGCGTCTGCTCCTCATGTCCGACACCCACCTGCCCAAGCGGGCGAAGGAACTGCCGGCGCCCCTGCTGGCGGAGATCCCGCGCGCCGACGTCGTGCTGCACGCGGGGGACTGGGTCGACACGGCCACCCTCGACCTGCTGGAGAGCCGCAGCCGACGGCTCGTCGCGGTGTACGGCAACAACGACGGACCGAGGCTGCGCGCCCGCCTCCCCGAGGTGGCGTACGCCGACCTCGGCGGCCTGCGCTTCGGAGTCGTCCACGAGACGGGCGCGGCCCAGGGACGCGAGGCCCGCTGCGCCGCCCGCTTCCCCGGGCTCGACGTCCTCGTCTTCGGGCACAGCCACATCCCGTGGGACACGACCGCGCCCGGCGGCCCGCGCCTGCTGAACCCGGGCTCGCCGACGGACCGGCGCCGCCAGCCGTACTGCACCTATATGACGGCCACGGTCGCCGACGGCCGGCTCGCGGACGTGGAACTGCACAGGCTGCCCCGACGCTGAGCCGTGGCGCCGGCCGGCGACGTCATGGAGTACCGCGCCCGGACCCCCTGACCGCGGCGCCCCTGGCTACTCGTCCCAGGCCTGGATGGTGGTCTGCTCCACGATTTCCCCGTCCCGCAACGACAGCATCGACTCGGCGAGGACCCGCACTCCGTCCGGATACGTGCACTCCTCGGTGAACGCGACGTTGTCATCCTGGACGACACAGCGTTCCATCCGGTGGGTCATGTCACGGCTGTAGACGTCGTCGAGCATCTCGGCGATCTGCTGCCGGCCGTGCAGCACCTTGGGACGGCTCGGCTGGTCGTAGCGGTCGACGATGCGGACCCGGGCGTCCTGCGCGTACAGCGACACGAGTGGATCCGCCGAGTCTCCCTCGATGCCCCGGCGCAGCGCTTCGGCGTCGAAGCCCCGGCCTGTGCTGGTACCCATGACGACCTCCTTCGAGGGACCGGGCCCGAGGGGGTGACGGGCCGTCGCCGGCCCTCTCCTTTGAGCTTCCTCCGTCCGGGCTCCCGGGGCAATCGCGGCCGGACCGTTGCGCCTCACGGGTGAGCGGAGTGGGCCGCCCGTGTCCGCCCGCGGCCCGTCGGCGTTGCTCACGGCATGATCTCCACACGACGTATCGTCGCCGTTGTCGGGCTCGCCGCCGGTGTCACCGCTCTCGCCGCCCCGATGGCGAGCGCGGCGGGCGGGGGCCCGCTGGGCACCGAGAAGCTCAGCGTGACCAACACCCTCGACTCGCTCGCGGTGGGCGACATGCCCGCCGAGGACCGCGCCCAGGTGCCGCTCCCCTCCCAGCAGCTGAACCGGCTCAACGACCTCGACCAGCTCCAGCAGGTCACCGACCTGGTGTCGCCGCTGTTCGGTGCCGTCCCCGCCCTGGGCTGACCCCTCGAGGCCGGCGCTCAGCCGCCGGCCGCCAGGAACTGGGTCGCCGCCAGCTCCGCGTACAGCGGATCCGCGGTGACCAGTTCCCGGTGCGTGCCGACCGCGCGGACCCGCCCCGCGTCCATCACCACGATCCGGTCGGCCGTCGTCACCGTGGACAGCCGGTGGGCGACGACCAGCACCGTCGTCGTACGGGCCACCTCGGCCACCGTGTCGCGCAGCGCCGCCTCGTTCACCGCGTCCAGCTGCGAGGTGGCCTCGTCCAGCAGCAGCAGCCGAGGGCGGCGCAGCAGCGCGCGGGCGATCGCCACCCTCTGGCGCTCACCGCCGGACAGCTTGGTCCCGCGGTGCCCCACCAGCGTCTCCAGACCGTTCGGCAGCCGGGCGACCAGAGCGTCGAGGCGGGTGGTCTCGAGGACCGTACGGACGGCGTCCTCGTCCGCCTCGGGACTGCCCAGCAGCAGGTTGTCCCGCAGCGAACCGGACAGCACCGGGGCGTCCTGCTCCACGTAGCCGATCGAGGCGCGCAGCGAGGCCAGTTCCCAGTCCGCCAGACTCCGCCCGTCCAGCGTGATCTCCCCGGACCCCGGGTCGTAGAACCGCTCGATGAGCGAGAACACGGTGGTCTTCCCCGCCCCCGACGGGCCGACGAACGCCGTCAGCCCCCGGCCCGGCACGTCGAAGGTCACCCCGTGGTGGATGTACGGCAGATCGTCGGCGTACCGGAAGCGGACGTCGCGGAAGGAGACGGACGCCGGTTCCGCGCCCGGCGAGGGCAGCGGAGCGGGGTGGAGCGCCGGCTCGGCGGGCAGCCGCATCGCCTCGTGGATCCGGGCGAGCGCCGCCCGGCCCGTCTGGTACTGCGTGACCGCGCCGACGACCTCCTGTATCGGTGACATCAGATAGAAGACGAACAGCAGGAACGCCACCAGCGTGCCGACGTCGATCGCGCCCGTCGCCACCCGCGCCCCGCCCACCGCGAGCACCGTGATGAACGCGATCTGCATCGCCAGCCCCGCCGTGTTGCCCGCGGCGGCCGACCACCTGGCGGCCCGCACGCTCTGCCGCCACGACTCCTCGGCGGCCTCGTGCAGCGCCCGTTCCTCCCGGGGCTCGGCGCCGGACGCCTTCACCGTGCGCAGCGCGCCCAGGATCCGCTCCAGCGCGGCGCCCATCACCCCGACCGCGTCCTGCGCCTGGCGGCTCGCCCGGTTGATGCGCGGCACGATCAGGCCCAGCACCAGTCCGGCCCCGACGACCACCGCCAGCGTGACCCCGAGGAGCACCGGGTCGACGACGCCCATCATCACCAGCGTCGCCACCAGCGTGAGCCCGCCGGTGCCCACGCCGATCAGGGAGTCGGTGGTGACCTCGCGCAGCAGGGTGGTGTCGGAGGTGATCCGGGCCATCAGGTCGCCGGGCTCGGTGCGGTCCACCGCCGAGACGCGCAGCCGCAGCAGGTACGACGACAGCGTGCGCCGCGCCCCGAGCACAACCGACTCGGCGGTGCGCCGCAGCACGTACGAACCGAGCGCCCCGAGCGCTGCGTTGGCGACCACGAGCCCCGACATGGCCAGCAGCGCACCGGTGATGGCCCGGTCGTGGGCCAGGTCGTCGATCAGCTCCCGCGCCACCAGTGGCAGCAGCAGCCCCGTGCCGCCCGTGACCAGCGAGAGCAGGGCGCCCGCGAACAGGGCTCGCCGGTGCGGCCGTACGTACGACAGGAGGAGCCGCCAGGCGGGCGGGCCGGCTTCCGGATCGGCGGCGCTCACGGGACTCCTTCGGCAGGCGGGCGACGCCTCAGGCTACGTGGAGCCCGCAGGGCGCCGAAGCGCCCCTCCCCGATCTGTTGCGCGTAGGGTCGGGAGGGAAGCTGAACGGCCGAGGAAAGGGTCACAAGCATGGCGCAGGAAGTACGCGGCGTGATCGCACCGGGCAAGGACGAGCCGGTCCGGATCGAGACGATCGTCGTGCCCGATCCCGGCCCCGGCGAGGCCGTGGTCAAGGTCCAGGCCTGCGGGGTGTGCCACACCGACCTGCACTACAAGCAGGGCGGCATCAGCGACGACTACCCCTTCCTGCTCGGCCACGAGGCCGCCGGTGTCGTGGAGTCGGTCGGCGCGGGCGTCACCGACGTGGCCCCCGGCGACTTCGTGATCCTCAACTGGCGTGCCGTGTGCGGCACCTGCCGGGCCTGTCTGCGCGGTCGCCCCTGGTACTGCTTCGACACCCACAACGCCGAGCAGAAGATGACCCTCGCCTCGACCGGGCAGGAGCTGTCCCCGGCCCTCGGTATCGGCGCCTTCGCGGAGAAGACCCTGGTCGCCGCCGGGCAGTGCACCAAGGTCGACCCGGCCGTCTCCGCGCAGGTGGCCGGTCTGCTGGGCTGCGGGGTGATGGCCGGCATCGGCGCCGCCATCAACACCGGCAACGTCGGGCGCGGTGACACCGTCGCCGTCATCGGCTGCGGCGGCGTCGGTGACGCGGCCATCGCCGGTTCCCACCTGGCGGGGGCCGCGAAGGTGATCGCCGTGGACATCGACGACCGCAAGCTGGAGACCGCCCGCTCCATGGGCGCCACCCACACCGTCAACTCCCGCGAGACCGACCCCGTCGAGGCCGTCCGCGAACTGACCGGCGGTTTCGGCGCCGACGTCGTCATCGAGGCGGTCGGCCGTCCCGAGACCTACCGGCAGGCCTTCTACGCCCGCGACCTGGCCGGCACCGTCGTCCTGGTCGGCGTGCCGACGCCCGAGATGAAGCTGGAACTGCCGCTGCTGGACGTCTTCGGGCGCGGCGGTTCGCTGAAGTCCTCCTGGTACGGCGACTGCCTGCCCTCCCGGGACTTCCCGATGCTCATCGACCTGCACCTCCAGGGCCGCCTCGCGCTGGACAAGTTCGTCACCGAGACCATCCGGCTGGACGAGGTCGAGCAGGCCTTCGACCGGATGCACGCCGGCGACGTGCTCCGCTCGGTGGTGGTGCTCTGATGTCCGCGCGCATCGAACGCCTCGTCACCTCCGGCCAGTTCAAGCTCGACGGCGGCACCTGGGACGTCGACAACAACGTCTGGCTGGTCGGCGACGACCACGAGGTGGTCGTCATCGACGCCGCCCACGACGCCGACGCGATCGCCGAGGCCGTCGGCGACCGGCGCCTGACCGCCATCGTCTGCACGCACGGCCACAACGACCACGTGGGTGCGGCGCCCGCCCTGGCCGACCGCACCGGCGCCACCATCTGGCTGCACCGCGACGACCTGCCGCTGTGGCGGCAGACCCACCCCGACCGGGACCCCGACGCCTGGCTGACCGACGGCCAGGTCATCGAGGCGGCCGGCGCCGACCTGACCGTCCTGCACACCCCCGGGCACGCTCCCGGCGCGGTCTGCCTGTACGACCCCGGGCTCGGCACCGTCTTCACCGGCGACACCCTCTTCCAGGGCGGACCCGGCGCCACCGGCCGGTCCTACTCCGACTTCCCGACCATCGTCGACTCGATCCGCGACCGGCTGCTGGTGCTCCCGCCGGAGACCGAGGTGCGCACCGGACACGGCGACGCGACCACCATCGGCGCCGAGGCCCCGCACCTCAAGGAGTGGATCGACCGGGGGCACTGACCCCCGTGCGGGACACGCGGAAAAGGTGACAGAAGATGTCCGGCTTCCCGGGCACCCTCGGACCCGACAGCATTCGTGCGGGAGAGGAACGGGAAGCCGGACATGGCACAGTCACCGAAGAGTCCGCTGGCGGGCAGGGTCGCACTGGTCGCGGGAGCCACCCGGGGCGCCGGACGGGGCATCGCCGTCGAACTGGGCGCGGCCGGCGCCACCGTCTACGTCACCGGCCGCAGCACCCGCGCCCGGCGCTCGGAGTACGACCGCCCCGAGACCATCGAGGACACCGCCGACCTGGTCACCGAGGCCGGCGGGCACGGTATCGCGGTGCCCGCCGACCACCTCGAACCGGATCAGGTCGCCCGGCTCGTCGACCGCATCGCCCGCGAGCAGGGGCGCCTCGACATCCTGGTCAACGACATCTGGGGCGGCGAGAACCTCTTCGAGTGGGACAGCCCCGTGTGGGAGCACGACCTCGACAAAGGACTGCGGCTGCTGCGCCTCGCGGTCGAGACGCACGCCGTCACCAGCCATTACGCCCTCCCGCTGCTGCTGCGCGGGTCGGGCGGACTGGTCGTCGAGGTCACCGACGGCACCGACGACTACAACCGCGACCACTACCGCAACTCCTTCTTCTACGACCTGGCCAAGACGTCCGTCGTGCGCATGGCCTTCGCGCTCGGCCACGAACTCGGACCGCGCGGTGCCACCGCCGTGGCGCTGACCCCGGGCTGGCTGCGCTCCGAGATCATGCTCGACCACTTCGGCGTACGCGAGGACAACTGGCGGGACGCCCTCGACCGCGTCCCGCACTTCGCCATCTCCGAGACGCCCCGCTACGTGGGCCGGGCCGTGGCCGCGCTGGCCGCCGACCCCGACGTGGCGCGGTTCAACGGCCGCTCCCTCTCCAGCGGGGGGCTCGCCCTTGAGTACGGCTTCACCGACCTCGACGGCAGCCGCCCGGACGCCTGGCGCTACCTCGTCGAGGTCCAGGACGCCGGGCGTCCGGCCGACGTCACCGGGTATCGCTGACGGGCGGCAGCGTCCACCGGGCGCCGTGCCCCGGCGGCAGGGCCAGATCCTCGCGCACCGCCGCGTAGTAGTCCTCCCGCGCGGCCCGGTGCCGCTCCAGGAGGGCCTGCCAGGCGGCGGGGTCACGCGTCTCCTCACGCAGGAAGCGCTCCATGTCGAGCACCGCGACGACCCACACCCGCGCCTTCTCCACCACCTGCCTGCTGCCCAGCAGCAGCAGCGCCTCCCCGGCGGGATCCCGCGACACCGCCGCCTCTGCCTGCGCGGCGGCGGCGTCGCGCGGGTCGAGGGGGTGCGGGTGCGGGTCGTTGCCGAGGTGGGCGGCTATCCGGTAGGTCAGGGTGACCGAGGTCTTCAGGACCCGCGCGTAGTCGGCGTACACCGCCAGCCTGCGCTCCTCCCAGCGGGCCTCGGTCTCCCGCCGCAGCCGGGCCCGGTCACTGCGGACCACGGCGAGATAGGAACCGAGTGCGCCGATCACGACACCCAGGAGCGCGGGGAGTTGCTGCAGAAATGCTGACATGGCGGCACGGTAGCCGCCCGGTGATCGCCCCGGCACTACGGTCGGGCCCATGACGGACATCAGGCGTTTCACGGACCACGGAGTACTCGTCACCGGCGCCGCCCGGGGCATCGGCGCGGCCACCGCACGCCGGCTGGCCACCGAGGGGGCGAAGGTGCTGCTGACCGACATCGACCTGCCCGCGGCCCGGCGCACGGCGGACGCGCTGACCGAACAGGGGCTCAGCGCCGAGGCGTTCGCCTGCGACGTCGGCGACCGGGCGTCCGTCGAAGCGGCCGTCGCGCACGCCGTGGACACCTTCGGCGCCCTCGACGTACTGGTCAACAACGCCTACGCCTGCACCCCCGACGCACCGCTCTTCGAGGACGAACCCGACGAGGTCTGGGCCCGCGACCTCGACGTGACCCTCACCGGCGCCTACCGCTGCTGCCGGGCCGCGCTGCCCCACCTGGCGGCCACCGGGCGGGGCGCGATCGTGAGCGTCGGCTCGGTCAACGGCGTCCAGGACTTCGGCAACCACGCCTACAGCGCCGCCAAGGCCGGTCTCGGCTCGCTGACCCGCACCCTCGCCGGACACGCCGCCGCGCGCGGCGTCCGCGTCAACCTCGTGACGCCGGGCACGGTGCGCACCACGGCCTGGGAGGGCCGGGACGAGGAACTGGCGGCGGTACGGGACCTGTACCCGCTGGGCCGGGTCGGCGAGCCGGAGGACATCGCGGCGGCCGTGGCCTTCCTGGCCTCGCGCGACGCGTCGTGGATCACCGGCACCACGCTGGCGGTCGACGGCGGTCTGACCGCGGTCAACACGGGGTTCCGGCAGGCCACGCGAACGTGGGGCGAGACGGACTGAGGGTGGCGCGAACCCGGTGGCGTTTGTCACGCTTTCGTGGCCAGTGGGCGCGGCAGGGCAACCGAATCGGCCCGGCGGCTGTCTATCAGGCGGGGGGGACGCACCACGGCGACCTCCCACCACCTCACCGCTTCGGGAAAGGCCGGCCATGGGGGACATACGCAGACGAGCACTCGTCGCACTCGGGGTCACCGCACTGGTGGCACCGCT
Source organism: Streptomyces sp. WAC 04229 (assembly GCF_003947455.1). Taxonomy (GTDB): domain Bacteria; phylum Actinomycetota; class Actinomycetes; order Streptomycetales; family Streptomycetaceae; genus Streptomyces. Next base: position 25,790 of record NZ_QHJH01000036.1, read on the forward strand.
CACGCTCGTGCTCACGGCCGCGCCGGCCCAGGCCGCGAGCTGCACCGCGACGACGGGCCCGTACCAGAAGAAGGTGGAGAAGTTCCTCGGCCGCCCGGCCGACGGCAAGCAGTCCACCGCCGACTGCCAGGCCATCCGCGCCTTCCAGACCAAGCACGGCATCACGCCGAACGCCGGCTACGCGGGACCCATCACCTGGGGCGTGATGGACCTGATGACGAAGCAGAAGGCCGTCGGCAAGAACCCGAACAAATCCGGCAAATGCCCGGTCAACAAGGGTCGTATCGCCTGCGTCGACCTCACCCTCCAGCTCAGCTGGATCCAGGACGGCAAGAAGCTGGTCTACGGCCCGGTGCCGGTCCGCACGGGCCGGAACGGCTACGAGACCCGCACCGGCCTGAAGAAGGTCTACTGGCGCAACCTCAACCACCACTCGACCATCTACGACGTGCCGATGCCCTACAGCCAGTTCTTCGACGGCGGCCAGGCCTTCCACTCCGTCGGCGTCAGCGTGTGGAGCCCGCCCGGCTCGCACGGCTGCGTCAACATGACGAAGACCGACGCCAAGAAGTACTGGTCGCTGCTGAAGAAGAACGACGACGTCTACGTGTACGGCCGCAAGCCGGGCACCTGAGACCGACGGGCACCCGGCTCGCGCGACGGCCTCACGGCCGGGGCGCGTCCCCGAAGTCCGGGATCTCCAGCCTGACCCCGCCCTGCCGCGCGGACTCGTGCGCGACGATGCCCGGCAGGGTGTAGCGGGCGGCGACCCACGCGTTCACGGACGGCAGCGTCCGGGAGTTCACGGCGGTCACGAAGTCGTCCACCAGGAAGTGGTGGCTGCCCTCGTGGCCGTTGTGCAGGTGGTCGAAGGCCCGGGGCAGCCGCGCCCGGTCGTGCACCGGTGCCGAACCCGAGGTGAAGGCGGCCCGCAGCTCCGGCGCGATGTGCTGGAGCGAGGGGTCGTCCGGCGCCATGGTCGGCTTGGGCTCCAGCAGCTCGCTGATGTCCTCGACCCCGGTCTTGTCCTGCCACAGCGCCACGGTCGCCAGCTGCTCCATGCTCGCCTCCGTGCCGAAGAACCGGAAACGGGACTCCCGGATGTGCGAGGGGTAGCCGACCCGGCGGAATTCGTTGGTGCGGAACGACCCGCCGCCCGTCACCTCGAACAGCGCCGTCGCGTTGGACACGTCGTTGTCGAACCGGCTGACCGACCGGTCGAAGACGCCGTCTCCGCGCTCGTCCACCACACCGAGCGCCGAGACGCTCACCGCGTGCGTCCCCCACGCGCCCAGCACCCCGCCCACCGAGTGCGTCGGGTACAGCAGCGGCGGATAGCTGGCAGTGGCCTTCCACTGCTCGCCGCCGCTGTACTGGTACGCCTCGTAGAAGCCCAGGTCCATGTCGTGGACGTAGTCGCCCTCGGCGTAGAAGAGCCGCCCGAAGGCCCCCTCGGCGATCTTGTTGCGGGCGTGCACGGTCGCCGGGTTGTACTGGCTGGTCTCACCCATCATGTACGTCAGCCCGGTCGCCTTGACCGCGTCGATGATCTCCGCGATCTCCTGCGTACTGATCGCCATGGGGACCGCCGAGTACACGTGCTTGCCCGCGCCCAGGCCCTGGAGGACCAGCGGGCCGTGGGTCCAGCGCTGGGTGAAGACCGCGACGGCGTCGACCGCCGGGGACTCCAGCATCGCCTCGTAACCGGGGAAGGTGCCGGCGAGGCCTTCGGCGGCGGCGAGCCGCTCGGCCCGCTCCGGCAGCAGGTCGGTGACGTACACGTCGCGCACACCTGGGTGGGCCAGGAACAGCCTGGCGAACTGGCCGGAGAACTGGCCGGCACCGACGATGCCGAGGGAGAACGTCATGGATGGGGTGCCCTTCACTGGTCGAGGATGAGATTGATCTGGTCGCTGGCCGCGTCGAGGCTGGTGACCGGCTTGCCGCCGCCGTAGACGTCCTGCATGGCGGGTTGCATGAGGGCCAGCACGTCAGCGGCGTGGTCCGTGATCGGGTAGGTGAAGGTCCGGAAGCCCTCCGGGTCGTCGACGGGCCGCGTGAAGGCCGACACGTCGACGCCCTTCTCGCCCCGCCTGCCCTGCTCGTCCACGGTCAGGTGCGCGACGGCCTTCTCGTAGGTCCCTCCGTCCCCGGGGTTCCGGGAGAGGCCGTTCAGCTCGTCGGCGCTCAGTCCGGCGTCCTTCGCCATCCCCTCGTTGTAGAAGAGGGCGACGGTGTCCCAGTCCTTCGGGGCGCCGTGGCGGTGACCGTCCGGGCCGAGCCAGCCGGCGGCCAGGCCCGGCTGGTGGTCGGCGTCCTCGATACCGAGGCCGTCCAGCGGTTCCAGCACCCCCAGGTCGGCGAACTGCGCCTGGTACGCGGGCAGTGATTGGCGTCCCGCAGCCAGTACGTGACCGTGTTCCCGGAGCCCCCGGTGGAGCCGCCCCGCGCGCAGCCGCTCACCAGGGACAGCGCCAGCGCCCCGGTCAGCGCCGCGACCGTACGAAAACGCATGCCCGTCCCCTCACTTGACGCCGGTGAAGCCGATGGTGCTGACGATGCGGCGAGCGAAGACGCCGAAGAGCAGCAGCATCGGGCGGCGAGGCGTCCGTCACCCGGGGGCGGGACGGCGGACTGTTGGAGCCGGCGGTCATCGGGGGACTCCTCGCAGGGGCGGTGGCTCGTCCTGGCGTCACATACTTTTGAGGCGGAAGAATCAAGCCGTCAAGGGGGTGCGGGCATCCTTCCGCGGCCTGGCTTTCGAGTCGTAGTCTGGCCATGTTGTTTCCGGCACGGAAAAAAGAGGTTCGATCTTCATGGCCGCAGCCGCTCCCAGCTGGCCCCCGCTGAGCCCCGGCGAGCGTTCCGTGGCGATCGAGGTGCTCGTGCACGGCCCGCTGTCCCGGACCGAGATCGCCCGGCGGCTGGGTCTGTCCCCCGGCAGCCTCACCCGGCTGACCAAGCCGCTCGTCGAGTCGCGACTGCTGGTGGAGGTCCCGGAGGCGGGCGGGATGGCCGAGGTGCGGCAGGGGCGCCCGTCCCAGCCGCTCGACGTGGTCGCGGACTCCCGCTACTTCGTCGGCTTCAAGGTCACCCAGGACATGGTGTACGGCGTCGTGACCACCCTCCGCAGTGAGATCGTCGCCCGGCACGACCGGCCGCTGACCACCCGTGATCCCACCGAGGTCGCCGCGCTGCTGGCCCGGATGACCGGCGAGCTGTCGCGCGGGCGCCCCGGGGTCGCCGGGATCGGCATCGGTGTCGGCGGACTCGTCGAGGACCGGGCCGTGGTCGGCGAGTCACCCTTCCTCGGCTGGCGAGGCGTGCCGCTCGCCGCGCTCGTCGAGCAGCGGACCGGGCTGCCGGTCGTCGTGGAGAACGACACGGCCGCCTTCGTGGAGGCCGAGACCTGGTTCGGGGCGGGGCGCGGTCTGGACCGGTTCGTCGTCCTCACCATCGGTGCCGGCATCGGCTACGGGCTCGTGCTCGGCGGCAGGCGGGTGCCGTACGCGGGGGACGAGGACCGGGGCTTCGGGCGTCACTGGATCGTCGACCCGCACGGCCCGCTCACCCCCGACGGGCGGCGCGGCAGCGCGGTGTCGCTGCTGACCATCCCCAACATCCGCTACCAGGTCAGGGCGGCCACCGGACATGACCTGACCTGGGAGGAGATCCTCGCGGCCGCCGCCGCCGAGGAGTCCATGGCCGCCCGGGTGACCGAGGAGGCCGGACGCGCCCTGGGCACCCTGGTGGCCCAGATCGCCAACTTCGTGATGCCGCAGAAGATCCTGCTCGCGGGGGAGGGGGTGGGGCTGATGGACGTGGCGGGAAAGGTGGTCGAGGACGCCGTCCGCGACAACCGGCACCCGCAGGCGGCACCTGTCGCCCTGGAGACCAAGGTGTCCGACTTCCACGACTGGGCGCGCGGCGCGGCCGTACTGGCCATCCAGGTACTGGTGCTGGGGGCGGCGCAGGCCTGAAGTCGGCCCCCGTGTGCGGTGGGACACGTGCGGCGGTGACGAACTCGCAGGTGGGCCTTGACAGATGAGTCGCACGACGTGACCAGCAACACGGTCCGATATGTCCGTTTGGCTCGCGATTACTCACATCGTCTTCACGTCCGTCGCCGTATGCTTCACAGCATGTCCACCACTGTTGAACCCTCCTCCGAGCGATCGGCTGCCGAGGTCAACGAGGAGATCCGGGCCCTCTGGCTCCGGTCGGGCGGGACACTGAGCGTCGAGCAGCGCGCGGAGTACCAGCGGCTCGTCATGGAGTGGGCCAACGCGGCCCCGGAGGCGGCGAAGGCCGCCTGACGGCCGCCCGAGCCCTCCTCGGCGCATCGGCGCCCCCGGCCCGCGGCGTCCGCCCCACGCGGACGCCCTTCTCGTCGCCCCCGGCTCAGCCCCACGTCGCCGAGTAGTGCCGCCGGTACGCCTTGCGGTCCGCCTCGGCGCGGATCCACCGCGTGGCCACCAGGGCCATGAGACTGCCCGCCACGACCAGCAGTCCCGGGCCCACGTTGCGTCGGTCCGTCAGCCGGGCGAGCAGCGTCGAGCCGTCGACGCCCGTCACGGGAGCCGCCGCCCCCGGTGCCGCGGCGCCGGGAGCGCCGCCACCGGCGGCCGGCGCCGAGGGCGCGGCGCCCGGCCCGGTCCCCTGCTGCCCGGCGACGATCAGGCGGACGCCGAGCGACTCCATGGCCTCCGGCAGCGGCTGGAAGAACGTCGTACCGCCCTTCGCGCAGTCGCCGTTGCCGCCCGAGGTCACTCCCAGAGCGACGCCCTCGGAGAACATCGGCCCACCGCTGTCCCCGGGTTCGGCGCACACGTCGGTCTCGATCAGCCCGGTGACCGTGCCCTCCGGGTAGTTGACCGTCGCGTCCAGCGCCGTGACCTGCCCGTCCCGCAGCCCGCTGGTGCTGCCGCTGCGGAACACCCGCTGTCCGACCGCCGGTTCGCCTACGCCCGTGATGCGCACCCCCTTGCCGTCGCCCACCGCCACCACGTCGGCGCCGTCGCCCGCCTTGCCGTTCGCGTACTCCACCAGGGAGAAGTCGTCCCCGGGGAAGCTGCCCGCGACGGTCTTGCCGACCTGCCGGTCTCTCCCGCCGTCACCGAACCAGACCGACCCCGTCGGCCCGCAGTGACCGGCGGTCAGGATGAACTCACTGCGCCCGTCGGTCACGTTGAACCCCGCCGAACAGCGACCCGCCGTGGACAGGATCGGCACCGCGCCGTTCAGGCGCGTGGTGAAGGCCCCCTCGGTGCGCTCCATGCGGACGAAACCGCCGATGCCCTCCGCCACTCCCGTCAGGCGCGACCAGTCCGACGTGGAGACGGTGCGGTCACCGCGGACCACCACCTCGTTGGACCGGTAGTCGAGCGCCCACGCCGTGCCCGCCACCCGGGGTGCCGAACGCAGCGTCGAGGCCGCCGACCTCAGCTCCGACATGCTGTGTCGTACGACCTTCGCCCCGGCACCGGCCCGCCGCACCGTCTCCGCCGTCCGCTCGTCGGTGACCGCGACGACCGGCCGCCCGTCGGCACCGACCCAGTGGCCCGCCGTGCGCTCCTCGCCCAGCTCCGACACCAGGCCGGCACCGGCGCCGGACGCCGTCTGCGCCAGGGTGCGCGGCGCCGCCGACACGTCGGGCGGTTCGCTCGCCACGGCCCGGGTGACCATCGTCCCCCCGACCAGCAGTCCGCCGACGGCGGCCAGCCGTGCCGCTCGCCGGACCATGCGTCGTCGTGCGTGCCTCATGCGTGCGCTCCCGAACCCCGACACGCGGCGTCACCACCGCGGGGGCCTCCGGACGTCGAGCGCCCTCCTCCCATACGGGGACGGACACGCGGGTGTTCACCGGGCCGGTGGCCTTGTTTCCCCGCTCCGGCGGGGCGGCCTATCTTGTGCCCCATGACCCGCATCCCGCACGACCGGCCCGGCGACCCCGACCCCCTGCGCGCTCTCACCCTGGACCGGCTGCGCCGCCGTACGAGCATGAAGTGGCGCACCTACCCCGCCGACGTACTGCCGCTGTGGGTGGCCGAGATGGACGTGCCGCTCGCCCCCGCCGTCGTGCGCGCGGTCACCGAGGCGATGGAACTCGGCGACACCGGCTACCCCGCCGGCACCGCCTACGCCGAGGCCCTCGCGGACTTCGCCGGCAAGAGGTGGGGCTGGGACGGCCTGGCGGTGGAGCGCACGGCGATTGTGCCCGACGTGATGCTGGGCGTCGTCGAGATGCTCAGGCTCGTCACGGGGCCCGGCGACCCCGTGATCGTCAACCCGCCCGTGTACCCGCCGTTCTACCAGTTCGTCGGCCACATGGACCGGCGGATCGTCGAGGCGCCGCTCGGCCCCGGCCTCCGGATCGACCTCGGGGCGCTGGAGGAGGCGTTCCGGACGGCCGTGGCCGGCGGAGGGCGGGCCGCCTACCTGCTGTGCAGCCCGCACAACCCGACCGGCACCGTGCACACCGCCGACGAGCTGGCCGCCGTCGCCGCCCTCGCGGAGCGCCACGGCGTCCGGGTCGTCGCCGACGAGATCCACGCGCCGGTCGTCACCGGGGACGCGCGGTTCGTGCCCTACCTGAGCGTCCCCGGCGCCGGGCGCGGGCTCGCGCTGATGTCCGCGTCCAAGGGCTGGAACCTGGCCGGGCTCAAGGCCGCACTCGCCCTCGCCGGACCCGGCGCCGCCGACGACCTGGCCCGGATGCCGGAGGAGGTCGGCCACGGGCCGAGTCACGTGGGCGTGCTCGCCCACACCGCCGCCCTGCGCGACGGCACGGACTGGCTGGACGCGGTACTCGCGGGGCTCGACGAGAACCGGCGGCTGCTCACCGGCCTGCTCGCCGAGCAGCTGCCCGGGGTCGTCCACCGCGCCGGGGAGGCGACCTACCTGGCGTGGCTCGACTGCCGGGCGCTCGGTCTCGGCGACGACCCGGCTCGGGTCTTCCTCGACCGGGGGCGGGTGGCCCTCAGCTCCGGCATCCCGTTCGGCACCGGCGGGGCGGGGCACCTGCGGCTCAACCTGGCGACCTCGCCGGAGGTGATCACGGAGGCGGTGCGGCGGATGCGGGCGGCCCTGGAGTGAAGGACGGGGTGACGGGCGCACGGTGTGAACCGGGGGCCTGGGCCTAGACTTCGGGACTATGGACGACGCGTCACTGGACCGGCTCGGCGCCGGCAAGTACCTGCTGGTCACCACCTACCGGAAGAACGGCACCCAGGTGGCCACGCCGGTGTGGGTCGTACGGGACGGCGACGCGCTCGGCGTCTGGACCGCCGCCGACTCCTGGAAGGTCAAGCGCGTGCGCAACCGCGCCGACGTGCTGATCGGCCCGTGCGACGTACGCGGCCGGCCGACCGGCGACCAGGTACCGGGGACGGCGGAGATCTGCGACGCGGCCACCACCGCCCGCTACCGCAAGCTGCTCGCCCGCAAGTACGGCGTCCTCGGCAGGCTCACCCTCTTCGGCAGCCGGCTGCGCCGGGGGCTGGACGGCACCGTGGGCATCCGCATCACGCCCGGGCCCTGACCGCCCCTCAGGTCCAGGCCCGGTACGGCTCGTCGACCAGCTGGAAGACCGGCTCGCCGCGCACCGGGTCCTTGGCCGTGGACAGGCGCACCCGGTCGCCGCTGTGGATGCCGATGAGCGGACCCATGACACGGCCGCGCAGCACGAAGCCCTCGGCCATCTCTATCAGGGACACGTTGCGCGCGGCGGGGCTGTTGCGGTGCACCACCGTGGCGTGGCGCACCGTGCCCGTGCCCTCGCTGCGTTCGGTGCGCAGCTCACTGCCGCGACAGACCGGGCAGAGCACCCGGTGGTACATCGCGGTGCCGCACCAGGTGCAGCGCTGGAAGAAGACGGCCTCGGTGTCGGGCGCCTGGGGGTCGAGGACGCCCGTCGGGGAGCCGGCTGTCCGCTGAGCGACGTTTCCTGAGTGGTGGTACACGCTGGTCAACTCCCTGCACTCGGGCCGGAATCCCGCGTGCGCGGTCACCGGGCACGCGTGTGCGCGGCTGGTCCGTGCCACCGTGCACGCGACGAGCGTATGGCACTCAGTGTCACACGTAAAGGCACTCCGTACCCTCAATTGGGCGGACAGTCGTCCGTGAAGGCCGTTTCGATCTCCCGGAGGACCTGCCACAGGGGCGTCCCGCGCCGCGCGGCCACGACCACCAGGTCCTCGGGCGACCCGCTCCGGGGCGCCACCGGGACGTCGCCGAACGTGGACTGGGCGTAGCCGAGCGCGTGGTCCACCGCGGCGCCCGCGTCGTCCCGGCCGTCCGAACGGAGCCAGCTCCGCAGGGCGTTGTTGTGCGCCGCGACCACCGCGGCCGCGATCACGTCGGCGCGCAGGCGGCCGTCCGGCCGTGCGCCCAGGCGCCCGCGCAGATACTCGGCGAGGGCCCGCTCGTAGCGCCACACCACCGACAGCTCGTAGGCGCGCAACCCGGCGACCTGCTTGGTGAGGTGGTAGCGCTGCACGGAGAAGTCCGGGTTCTCGGCGTACATGCGCAGCACCAGACGGGCGGCGTCGCAGACCCGCCGCACCGGGTCGGCGTCCTCGGGCGAGGCCGCCAGAAAGGCCGTCATGTCGGCCAGGCACCGCTCGTGGTCCGGGAAGACCACGTCCTCCTTGGACGGGAAGTAGCGGAAGAAGGACCGCCGTCCGACCCCGGCCAGGGCGACGATGTCGTCGACGGTGGTCTGTTCGTAGCCGCGCTCCAGGAACAGCCGGAAGGCCGCCGCGACCAGCGCCTCCCGCATCGGCGGCCGGGCACCCGCCGCGTCCGTCCCGTCCCCGCGGCGGGGCGCCGCACTGCTGGTGCTCATGAGGGGGAACGTAGCAGCTCACCAACGATCATGGCACTGAGTGCAGCCCGCAGAGGGAACTGAGTGCGCTCGTCGCCGGGCAGTCCCGGTCGCATACGATCACCTCCGATCAGCAACGAGGAGTCCGCATGCCGTCCGCCCGCCCCCGCCTCCTGTACGTCACCGACCTGGCCTACCAGGCACGCGGACGGCGCTACTGCGACGAGGACATCTTCCTGGCCTCCCGGCTGCGCGAGGAGTTCGACCTGGCCCTGTGCCACCCGCGGGACGCCGCCGCGCTGCTGGACGCCTTCGACGCCGTCGTCGTCCGCAACAGCGGCCCGGTGCTGGGCCACGAGGCCGCGTACGACGCCTTCCGCGAGCGGGCCGCCGAGCGCGGAACCCTCGTCTACAACCAGCTCACCGGCCGGGCCGACATGGCCGGCAAGCAGTACCTGCTCGACCTGACCGCCGCCGGGTTCCCGGTCATCCCCACCGCCGACCGGGCCGAGGACCTGCACCTGCTGCCCGTGGCCGACGAGTACGTCGTCAAGCCCAGGCTCGGCGCGGACTCGGCGGGCCTGCGGATCGTGCCCGCGAGCCGGGTGCGCGAGGCGCTGGGCACCGGCGCCGGGGACCTGCTCGTCCAGCCGCGCGTGGACTTCGCGTACGAGGTGTCCTTCTACTTCGTCGACCACGACTTCCAGTACGCCCTGTACGCGCCGCGTCCCGAACGGCGCTGGCAACTGGAGCCGTACGACGCCACCGTGGCCGACCTCGACTTCGCGCGGCGGTTCATCGAGTGGAACGGCGTCGACCACGGCGTGCAGCGCGTGGACGCCTGCCGGGCGCCCGGCGGTGAGCTGCTGCTGGTCGAACTGGAGGACCTCAACCCGTACCTGTCGCTCGACGCCCTGGACGAACCGGCCCGCGACGCGTTCGTCGGCGCGCTGCGCACCGCCCTGCGTCGCCTCCTGGCGACCCGGCCCGCCGAGGCCGACAGGACCTAGCATGGCCGCCATGGCCGCCATGGACGTCTTCCTGCACCGGCTCGACCCCGACATGTGCGTGGTGACGGCCGCGGCGGGCGGGGAGCGGGCGGGGTGCCTGGTCGGGTTCTCCTCGCAGTGCTCCATCGACCCCGTCCGGTACGTCGTGTGGCTCTCCGAGGTCAACCGGACCTACCGGGTGGCGTCGTCCGCCGACGTCCTGGCCGTGCATCTCCTCGCCCGCGACCAGCGCGGGACCGCCGAGCTGTTCGGCGGGCGGACCGGCGACGACGTCGACAAGTTCCAGGGGGTACGCCGGCGCGAGGGGTACGGCGGGGCCGTCGTGCTGGAGGACGCCGAGGCGTGGTTCGTAGGACGGGTGGTGGCGCGGGCGCCCGGGGGCGACCACGTGGGTTTCGTCCTCGAACCGGTCGAGTGGGGCGGGCGCGAGACGTCCTCCGGACCGCTGCTGCGCCTCGACGACGCCCGCGCCATCCGCCCCGGCCACCCGGTGGACTGACCCCGGCGCGGGGTCAGCGTCCGGCGGAGCCCCGTTCGACCAGGGCCTCGGTGACGGCCCGCACGCTGCGTGCGATGTGCTGCAACTGGAGCACCTCCGCCGCGTACAGCTTGATGGTGTGCTCGATGACCCCCTCGTGCAGACCGAGCCGCGGCAGGTCCGCCCGCGCGGTCTGCAGCGCGGTGCGCGCCACCCGGATCTCGTGCTGCACCTGGATCTGCGCGTGGCGGGCGAGCAGCACGGGGTGCCGGATCAGCGCCGGATAGCCGGCGTACCGGGCCGGCACCAGTTCGCGCAGCCACTTGGCCGCCGAGCGTTCCCAGTCGTAGCTGCCGGGGGCCTTGACCTGGCAGGGCCAGTCCGGGCTGATGCGCGTGGTCGTCAGGGGCATGATCATCGCTTCCGGGTGTGCGGCGTCGACGGGGTGGGCGACGGGTGGGGGCGGTCCCGGTCCAGGGGACGACCGGGACCGCCGCGGGCGCTCGCGCTGGCGATGCCCGACCGGAACATCCCGGTGCGCCGGAGCGGGTAGGAATCGGCGTCCGGAGATGTTCGCGGCAGGTGTGGACGCGGTCCGGGACGGCCGGGTCGCGATCCGTGAGCAGTATTTATATATGCCATCCGCTTTGCAAGACGTATGAAAACATTCATGCCTGCTTTGCCGTGGATGGCCCCCGTATGCGCCGACCAATCTCCACGCCGCCCCCTCGTCGAGGAGGCGACCCGTCCCCGCGGCTCAGTCCCGCAGGAAGAAGTGGTGCTGGTCGGCGACCTGCTCGTACTCCTCCAGCCGCGCCTGCGTCCGTTCCGGATCGGCGTCGGTCATGGCCTGGAGCAGCGCCGCGCACATCACGCCCGGCGCCGCGTAGGAGTCGAAGACCAGCCGCGAACCGGTGCCGGTGGCGAAGGTGACGTCGGCCTCGTCCACCACCGGGCCGAGCGCCAGGTCGGTGATCAGCGCCACCTTGAGGCCGGCACCGCGTGCCACGCGCACGGCGCCCAGGGTCTCGTGGGCGTGCCGGGGCATGGAGAAGGCCAGCACCCAGGTGCCGCCCGCCTCCCGGGACTGGAGCAGGGCGTCGTAGGCGACGGTGCCGCCCCGGGTCACCAGGCGTACGTCGGGATGGACCCGGCGGGCCGCGTAGGCGAAGTACTCGGCGAGCGAGACGGAGATGCGCAGCCCGAGGACGGTCAGCGGCGCCGAGGCGGCCAGCTTGCGGCCGACGTCGATCACCCGGTCGGCGTCGGCGAAGTCGCGCCGCAGGTTCTCCAGGTTCTCGATCTCGGCGTCCACGGCCGCCTGGAGTTCGTTGCCCCGGTTCTCCTCGGCCGCCACCGTGCCCCGGCTGCCCAGCGCGATCGACTGGAGCCGCTCGCGCAGCGCCGGGTAGCCGCTGAAGCCGACCGCCGACGCGAACCGCGTCACCGAGGGCTGGCTCACCCCGACCCGGTCGGCGAGGTCGGTGATCGACAGGTACGCCGCCTCGTGCAGGTGCTCGATCAGGTACTGGGCGATGCGCCGCTGTCCGGGGGAGAGGCGGGGCCGGTCGAACAGCGTGCGGAGCCGGGAGGTGGGGGAGGCCGCCGCCTCCGGGGCCGCCCGTCCCGAGGTGATCGCCGATGCCTGTGCGCGTGCCTGCTGCGGCGATGGCACGGGTGCGCCTCCTTTGTCTCCCACGAAGGTCAACATAGCTCACCCCCCGTGGCGGGCACGGCGCTCCGACGAGCCCGCCCGGCGGGGGATAGCGGCGCGCCGTCCGGGAACCCGCCGCGACGGAAGGTCCCGCCGGCCCGTGCGGCCCGCGGACACGGAACAGCACGCGGACACGGACGAGGAGCCCGGTCATGACCGTCCCGGAAGAGAACCGGCCGAAGACCGACACCACCGAAGCCGCCCCGGACCGGCGCGAGGACGAGCCGCCGCGCCCGCCGGGCGGCACCGGCCGGACCCTGCGCGAGGCCCTGGAGGAGGCGCACGTCCGCCCGGACGACTACGCCGAGGAGTGACCCGCCCGCCGGGACGGCCGGGCCGGGCGACGACGGGAACCTCGGACGCCTCCTAGCCGCCCAGCACCTCCGCCGGTACCACCAGGTCGGCCCGGTGCCCGCTCGCGGCGACCAGGTCCGCGTTGGCCTGGTCGGTGCCGAGGGCCCAGGCGCGCGCCTGTTCGGGGGACTTGCCGAACCGCTCGTGCCGGGCGACCAGCCGGCGGATCCGCTCCGCCTCGGTGAGCCCGCAGAACCACACCTCGTCGAGCCGGGACCGCACCCGCTGCCACGCACCGGTCCCAAGGAGCAGGTAGTTGCCCTCCGTCACGACCAGTCGCGCCGACGGCGGCACGGGCACGGCCCCGGCCAGCGGCTGCTCCAGCACCCGCTCGAAGCCGGGCGCGTACACGATGCCGTCGTCGTCCTCCTCGCGCAGCCGGCCCAGCAGCGCCGCGTACCCGGCCGCGTCGAAGGTGTCCGGCGCGCCCTTGCGGTCCCGGCGGCCCAGCCGGTCCAGTTCGGCGTCCGCGAGGTGGAAGCCGTCCATGGGGACGTGCGCCGCCCAGGGCCCGCCCGAGCCGTTCAGCTCCCGCACCAGACGCTCGGCGAGCGTCGACTTCCCGGCGCCGGGGGAGCCCGCGATGCCCAGGACCGCGCGCCGTCCACCGGACGGGAGGGACCGGGCACGGGCGAGGAGGTCGTCGAAGGTCAGCGGCACACCGCACAGTGTGTCACCCGGTGGGACGGGCCCCGGCGGGGAACTGTGGGGTGTATGAGTACGCAGCTGGGACTTCCCGAGGACATCCAAGCCTGTCTCTTCGACCTCGACGGGGTCGTCACCAGGACGGCGGTGGTGCACGCCGCCGCCTGGAAGGAGACGTTCGACGCCTTCCTGCGTGAGCGCGACGGCGCGGACTTCCGCCCCTTCACCGACTCCGACTACGACGAGTACGTCGACGGCCGCCCCCGCGCCGACGGCGTCCGCTCCTTCCTCGCCTCCCGGGGTGTCGATCTGCCCGAGGGCGGACCCGACGACCCACCGGACGCGCCCACCGTCAACGGTGTCGGCAACCGCAAGAACGAACTGCTCCTGGCGAAGATCCGCTCCGACGGCGTGGAGCCGTACGAGGGCACCCTGCGCTACATCGACGCGGTCCGCGCCGCCGGCCTCGCCACCGCGATCGTCTCCTCCAGCGCCAACACCCGGGACGTGCTCCACTCCATCGACGCCGAGGGCCTGTTCGACGTGCGGATCGACGGCGTGGTCGCCCGGGAACGGAAGCTGCCGGGCAAGCCCCACCCCGACACCTTCCTCGCCGCCGCCCGCGACCTCGGCGTCGACCCGTCCCGCGCCGCCGTCTTCGAGGACGCGCTGGCCGGCATGGACGCGGGCCGCTCCGGACACTTCGGCTTCGTCGTCGGCGTCGACCGCGTCGGCCAGACCGACGCCCTCTACGCGCACGGCGCGGACCGCGTCGTCAAGGACCTCGCCGAGCTGGGAGGCCGCGCGTGATCACCAACCGGACGTACACCGTGGAACCGTGGCGCGTGCGCGAGACGTCCCTCAACCTCGACCTCCTGGCCCAGAGCGAGTCCGTCTTCGCCCTGTCCAACGGACACGTGGGGTGGCGCGGCAACCTCGACGAGGGCGAGCCCAACGGCCTGCCCGGCAGCTACCTCAACGGCGTGTACGAACTGCACCCGCTGCCGTACGCCGAAGCCGGTTACGGCTACCCCGAGGCCGGCCAGACCGTCATCAACGTCACCAACGGCAAACTGCTGCGGCTCCTCGTCGACGACGAGCCCTTCGACCTGCGCTACGGACGGCTCCGCAAGCACGAACGCACCCTGGACTTCAGGCGCGGCGTCCTGGAGCGGACCTGCGAGTGGACCTCCCCGGCCGGTACGACCATCCGAGTGCGCTCCACCCGGCTGGTCTCCCTCACCCAGCGCGCCATCGCCGCCGTGGAGTACGAGGTCGAGCCCCTCGACAGCCGGACCCGGGTGGTCATCCAGTCCGAACTCGTCACCAACGAGAGCCTGCCCGAGCCCGACGGCGACCCCAGGGCGGCCCAGGCGCTCCAGTCCCCGCTGGAGCCGGAGGAACACCTGGCCCAGGGGTCCCGGCTCCGCCTGGTCCACCGCACCCGCCGCAGCGGGCTCAGGGTCGCCGTCGCCGCCGACCACGTGGTGGACGCCCCCGGGGAGACCACCACCGGGGTGGAGAGCAACGACGACGTGGCCCGGCTGACCATCACCTCCGTCCTGGAGCCGGGACAGCGGCTGCGGGTGCAGAAGACGGTCGCCCACGGCTGGTCGGGCGCCCGCTCCCGGCCCGCGATGAGCGACCAGGTCGAGGCGGCGCTGGCCGCCGCCGCGCACGGCGGCTGGGACGGCCTGGTCGCCGAACAGCGCGCCTACCTGGACGACTTCTGGGCCAGCGCGGACGTCGAGGTGCACGGCGACGAGGAGATCCAGCAGGCGGTGCGGTTCGCCCTGTTCCACGTCCTCCAGGCCGGGGCCCGCGCCGAACAGCGGGCGATTCCGGCCAAGGGACTCACCGGTTCCGGATATGACGGGCACGCGTTCTGGGACACCGAGATGTTCGTGCTGCCCGTGCTCACCTACACCGCCCCCAAGGCCGTCGCCGAGGCGCTGCGCTGGCGCCAGGACACCCTGCCCGCCGCCCGGGACCGCGCCACCCAACTCGGGCTGGGCGGCGCCGCCTTCCCGTGGCGCACGATCGA
Source organism: Streptomyces sp. WAC 04229 (assembly GCF_003947455.1). Classification (GTDB taxonomy): domain Bacteria; phylum Actinomycetota; class Actinomycetes; order Streptomycetales; family Streptomycetaceae; genus Streptomyces. The sequence continues at coordinate 40,859 of NZ_QHJH01000036.1, forward strand.
CGGGTCGGAGGGGTCCGCGTACTGGCCGGCCGGCACCGCCGCGTTCCACGTGGCCGCCGACATCGCGCACGCCGCGGTGCGCTACACGGCGGCGACCGGCGACACCGACTTCGAACGCGACACGGCCCTGGAGCTCCTGGTGGAGACGGCACGCCTGTGGCGCTCCCTGGGCCACCACGACCACCACGGCGTCTTCCACATCGACGGCGTCACCGGCCCGGACGAGTACAGCGCCATCGCCGACGACAACACCTACACCAACCTCATGGCGCGCTCGAACCTCCTCGCCGCGGCCGACGCCTGCGAACGCCACCCGGACGAGGCGGCCCACCTCGGCGTCGACGACGAGGAGAGCGCCGCCTGGCGGGACGCCGCCGAGTCCGTGCACATCTCCTACAACGACGAGCTCGGCGTCCACGAGCAGCACGCCGGCTTCACCCGTTACCAGCGCTGGGACTTCGCTGCCACCAAAGCCGACCAGTACCCGCTGATGCTGCACTTCCCCTACTTCGACCTGTACCGCAAGCAGGTGATCAAGCAGTCCGACCTGGTGCTGGCGATGTACACCTGCGGCAGCTGGTTCGACGCCCACTGCGACGAGGACCAGATCGCCGCGAACTTCGCCTACTACGAGCCGCTGACCGTGCGGGACTCCTCACTGTCCGCGTGCTGCCAGGCCGTCGTCGCCGCCCAGACCGGGCATCTGCGCCTGGCCTACGACTACGCCGCCGAGGCCGCCCTGATGGACCTGGCGGACCTGGAGCACAACACCCGTGACGGACTCCACATCGCCTCGCTGGCCGGTACGTGGATGGCCCTGGTCGCCGGTTTCGGCGGCACCCGCAGGGACGGCGACAGCCTCCGGTTCACACCGCGCCTGCCCGAGAAGTTCAGCCGCCTCGCCTTCCGGCTCCAGTTCCGCGGCCGGTGCCTGAGCGTGGAGATCGACTCCGACCGGGCCACGTACCGGCTGCTGACCGGCGATCCCCTGACCATCCGTCACCACGGGACGGAGGTCCACGTGAACGGGGACGGCCCCGTCACCCTCCCCGTCCCGGCGCCGAAGCGGCGCCCGACACCCGAACAGCCTCTGCACCGGCGCCCCAACGACCGCTGACCGGTTGGCGTCGAACCTCAGCACACCGTGACGCACGACACCGCCCGACTGGCCGAGTTCCATCCTGCACTTCGCTGAGCCGCAGGTTAGTTTGACCTTGATCTCCGGGTTTCCGGGCTCCCGCCACGGGCGGCAGGAGGTGAAGACCGAGCGGCCCCGCGAGGTGCGGGGGTGAGGGGTGCACGATGGCCGGCGGCGCGAACGCCATTCTCGTCGGCGGACGGCGGGGCGAGAGGGCAACGCCCGGCACTCCTCGGCGCCTGCCCGTGGACCTCCTGCTCGCGGCGGTGGCCGCCGTCTTCACCGTCGCCCAACTGGTCCTGGTCCATCCCTCGATGGGTCTCGGCTGGGACGAGACGGTCTACGTCAGCCAGGTCACCACCCATCACCCGGCCGCCTTCTTCAGCGCACCGCGTTCCCGGGGCGTCCCCCTGCTGGTGGCACCCGTCGCCTCCTGGTCGGCCTCCACCGAACTGCTGCGCGTCTACCTGGCCGTGCTCTCCGGCGTGGGCCTGTATCTGGCGCTGCGCGCCTGGCGCGGCCTGTTCCCGTCCCACGTCCTGGCCACGGCCGGAGCCTTCTTCGCCACCCTGTGGGTGACCCTCTTCTACGGTCCGCAGGCCATGCCCAACTACTGGGTCGCCGTCGGCGCCCTGATCTGCGTGGGCTGCTTCCTCCGGGTCCTGCGGGGCGAGGCCGGCCGGCGTGCGCTCTGGGGCGTGGCGGCCGGCGCCCTCCTGATGGCCCTGATGCGGCCGACCGACGCCGTCTGGGTGGCCGTACCGCTGCTGCTGCTCGTCCTCGCACGCCGCCACTGGATGCTGCTGGTCGCGCTGGCGGGGGGCCTGGCGGCCGGGGGGCTGGAGTGGGTGATCGAGGCGTACGCCTGGTACGGCGGTCTCGGCGAGCGGCTGTCGAGGGCCTCCGAGATCCAGGGCGGCCTCGGCTGGAACTTCGCCGTCGACGACCAGATGCGCAGCCTGGGCGGACGCGGGCTGTGCCGACCCTGCACCGGAGCGATGCCGAACCCGCTGGTCACCCTGTGGTGGGTGGTGCTCCCGCTGCTCGCCGCCCTCGGCGTCGCCGTCGCGGTCCGGGCCCGGCGGACCGCGACGGCCCTGGTCCCCTTCGCCTGCTCCGTGACGTCCGCGCTGCCGTACCTGTTCATGATCGGGTACGCGGCGCCCCGCTTCCTCCAGCCCGCCTACGCCCTGCTGGCCGTCCCCGTCGCCGACGCGCTGTGGCACCTGGTCAGGAACGGGCGCGGCCGGTGGCGGCCGGTGCTCGCCCCGCTGGTGGCACTCGCCCTGGCCGGGCACCTCGCGGCCCAGACGGCCGTTCTCATGGGCGCCGTGAACCGCAACGTCGACAGCCGCCAGGACTGGACCCGCGTCGCCGACGAGCTGCACCGGCTCGGCGTGCGCCCGCCCTGCCTGGTCACCGGCCACGAGTCGATCCCCATCGGGTACTACACCGGCTGCTCGTCCGGCGAGACCAGCGGCAACAACGGGAACACCACCGCCGCCGAGATCGTGGACACCGCGTCCAGGATCCCGGTCGCCGCGATCACCGGACCGGGCGGCACCGCGCCCGGCTACGCCCGCGACTGGACCCCGCACCGCATCACCGACCTGAGCGTCCGCGTCGCACCCCCGGGTTAAAGATCGCGTATCGGGAAACGCGAACCGGGCAACGAGACGTCCGACGCAGCGCGAGAGGGAGGCAGTGATGGGCACCGACCCCATGGCCGACGACGCCTACCAGCCCACCGGAACCAACGAGGAGCAGGCCGACGCCGCGCCCCTCGACCTCCAGGACGCCGTCGACGAGCGGACCTACGACGACACGCTCGACGAGGGCTACTCCCCGCCGGAGAAGCCCCTGGGCGTCGACCGGCACGGCACCACGGCCGCCGAGCAGCACGACGGCGAGAGCCTCGACGAGCGGCTCGCCGAGGAGGTGCCCGACGTCGCGGTGCCGGACGGCGACGGCGTGGGCGACCAGCCCGACGGCGAGGGGGAACCGGTCGACCCGGAGGCGGGCACGGAACGCTCGGGGCGCCTGGTCGCCCCCGACGAGGGCGTACGCGCCGACACCACCAAGGAGACGGTGGCCGAGGACGTGGGCATCGACGGCGGAGCCGCCGGCGCCGAGGAGGCCGCCATGCACGTCGTACCGGACGAGACGGCGCCCGCGGACGCCGAGGACGACGGAACGGGCCCCGGCCGGACGGGCTGACCCGCCGGGGCCGGGCAAACCCGGGCCCGCAGGGTCAGGGCAGCAGCTTGTCGAGGGCCGCGGGGCCCTCGTCGGCCAGCTTCCGCCTGGCCCATTCCAGGTTCTTGGGCGTGACGTCCCGGCCGGCCGCCAGGACGACGTCCTCCGGGGACACCTCCGTGCCGGTGCGCGCGTGGAGCAGGTCGTCCGGCGTGGCGCGGTCGTCGCCGGGACGGGCTTCGGACGGTCGGGAGGCGTCGGGCTGTGACGTCGACATATCAGTGCTCCTCGGATCCGGATCGCTGCTTCGGTGCCGTGCTGTTGTCGGTCCCGAATATCCCGATAACACCATTCAATGCGGATTCCGCCCGCGCATCCGGAGTGCCGGACGATCCGACGTGCCGCCCGGGGTGCCCCGGCGTGTAATGGAGGGCACGCGACGGCGGACCGATCGAACCTGTCGCCCGGCAGAAGGACCACGGCCATGGCACGAAGGCGCACCGGCGCCGGGGGACGGGGGACAGGCGGCGGGGGAGGACTGCGGCGTTGGGGCGAGTGGTGCGCCCGGCACGCAGTGATAGTCGTCGTCGCCTGGCTGGCCGCACTGGTCGCGCTGACCCTGACGAACCGCTCCTTCGGCGGCGACTACGCCGACGACTTCAACCTGCCCTCCTCCCAGTCCCAGCAGGGCCTGGACGTCCTGGAGCGGCACGATCCGGCGGCCGGCGGCTACAGCAGCCAGATCGTCGTGCACGACGACAAGGGGATGACCTCGCTCGGCTCCCAGATGTCCACCACCGTGAGCGATCTGGGGAAGCTCCCGCACGTCCTGTCCGCCCAGAACCCGCTCACCGCCACCCCGCAGTCCGGTTCCTCCCAGCAGAACGCGGGCCCCGTCTCGACGGACGGCCGCACCGGCTACATCACCGTCCGTTTCGACATCCAGCCCGCCCAGCTGGGCGACGGCTACCTCGACGGCGTGGACGAAGCCGTCGACCCGCTGCGCTCGGCGGGCGCCGAGGTCGAGTACGGCGGATCACTCGGTGAGCTGGCCCGTCCGGCGGCCGACGACCGGGTGAGTGAACTCATCGGCTTCGGCGTCGCCGTCGTCGTCCTGCTGATCGGCTTCGGCAGCATGATCGCCGCGGTCGCGCCGCTGGTCACCGCGCTGATCGGGGTGGTCGGCGGGCTGGCCTGCCTCGGCCTGCTCGCGGCGGCGTTCACCTTCGCCACCGTCTCCCCGACCCTGGCGACCATGATCGGCCTGGGCGTCGGCATCGACTACGCCCTGTTCCTGATCACCCGGCACCGGCAGAACCTCATGGACGGCGCCGACCCGGTGCGGGCGGCCGGTCACGCCACCGGCACCAGCGGCCGGGCGGTCCTCGTCTCCGGCTGCACGGTGATCGTCGCGCTGCTCGGCCTGTACGCGTCGGGGGTGTCCTTCATCGGCAAGCTCGGCATCGCCGCCGCGGTGACCGTCGTCTCGGCCGTCCTCGGTGCCCTCACCCTGGTGCCCGCCCTGCTCGGGCTCGTCGGCCGGCACATCGACCGGCTGCGGGTACGCCGTCCGGTCGCCGAGACCGACGCCGAGCCCGGCAGCGAACCGCACGGCACCTGGCACCGCTACGCACGGCGGGTGGAGCGGCGGCCGTGGCGCTTCCTGGCCGCGGGTGTAGCGGCCCTCGTCGTGCTGGCCGTCCCCGTGTTCTCAATACAGCTCGGCCACATCGACGACGGCGCCGACCCCACCTCCTTCACCGACCGGCGGGCCTACGACCTGATGACCGACGCCTTCGGGCCCGGCTCCAACGGCCCGCTGACCGTCGTCGTCGACCAGAGCGGCGTACCCCAGTCGCAGCGCTCGGACCTCTCCTCGCAGGTCACCAAGAGCCTCGACGGCGTCTGGGGCACGGCCGCGGTGACACCGGTGACCCCCACCCAGGACGGCGACGTGCTGCTCGCCACGGTGTACCCGAAGGAGGCCCCGCAGAGCGCCGCCACCACCGACCTGGCCAACCGGCTGGTCGACAGCACCCTGCCCGACGCCGTGGCCGGCACGGACGCCGAGGGCTACGTCACCGGGGCCACCGCCTCGCAGGTGGACTTCCGCGACATCGTCGCCGAACGCCTGCCGCTGATCATCAGCGTGGTGGTCGCGCTCGCCTTCCTGATCATCCTGGCGGTCTTCCGCGGCCCGCTGGTCGCCCTCAAGGCCGCCGTCCTCAACGTGCTGTCGATCGCCGCCTCCTACGGCGTCGTGGTGGCCGTCTTCCAGTGGGGGTGGGGCGGCCCGGCGCTCGGGGTCTCCGGCACCGTGCCCATCGAGAGCTACGTCCCGATGATGATGTTCGCGATCATCTTCGGACTCAGCATGGACTACGAGATCTTCCTGCTCTCCCGGGTCCACGAGGCCTGGCTGCGCACCGGGAACGCGAAGGACTCGGTGGCCCACGCCCTGGAGATCACCGCGCGGGTCATCACCTGTGCGGCCCTGATCATGGTGAGCGTCTTCGCCGCGTTCATCATCAGCGACAACATCGTGGTCAAGATGCTCGGCCTCGGCCTCGCCGTGAGCGTGCTCATCGACGCCACGATCGTCCGCCTGCTCCTGGTGCCCGCCGTCATGACGCTGCTCGGACGGCACGCCTGGTGGACGCCCCGGTGGCTCGACCGGATCCTCCCGCACATCGACGCGGAGGGCGAGCACGAAGGGGGCGTCAGCCCCGGGCGGGCGGCGCGGGGGTGAGGGCGAGCATCGTCACGTCGTCCTGCACGTCCGGGCAGAACCGCAGCAGGTCGGCCCAGACCAGCCCGGGGAGCGCGGACGGGTCGGCGCCCGCCAGCGCGGCCAGTCGTTCGGCCAGCGGGTAGAAGGCGCCGCCGTCGCCGCGTGCCTCGACCACGCCGTCGGAGGCGAGGAAGAGACGGTCACCGGGGCGCAGCCGCACCGTGCACACCTCGATGGCTCCCGCGTCCGCCAGTCCGAGCCCGAGCGGCGTCCACGGGGCGACCTCCAGCTCCGTGGCCCGCCCGTCCCGCAGCAGCAGCGGCGGCGGGTTGCCGCAGACCACGACGCGCACCTCCAGGCCGTCCGCGGAGAACTCCAGCAGCGCGGCCGTCGCGAACAGCTCCGCGTGCCGCGCGTCCGCCGAGTCCACCAGCAGCCTGCGGTCCATCCGCCCCGCCACCGACGCGAGGTCCGGCCGGTCCAGCACCGCCTCCCGGAACGCGCCCAGCAGCGAGGCGACCGTCGACACCGCCGACAGCCCGTGCCCCTGTACGTCCCCCGTCACCACCCGTACGCCGAACGGGCCGTCCCGCACGTCGAAGAAGTCGCCCCCGACCAGCGTCCCGCGCTGCGCCGCCCGGTACAGCCCGGCGCAGCGCACCGCCCCCACCCGCTCGGGCAGCGGGGGCACCACCGCCCGCTGCGCGGCCTCGGCGACCGCGCGCTCCAGCCCCAGCTGGGCGTCGCGCCGGCTGCGCACGAAGGACACGAAGACGCTCAGCACCGCGACGAAGACGACGGTCAGCAGGTCGGCGTCGCCCGGCCGGTCGAGCTGGAACACCGGCACGGTCAGCAGCGTGATCACGGCGCCGCACAGCGCGGCCGTCGCCAGCGGACCGTACGACAGCACGGCCAGCGGCGGGATGGCGCCGAGCAGGAAACCGATGTCCAGACGGTCGTCACTGAGCAGCGTCGCCAGGCAGATCAGCAGGATGAGGGCCGGCGGCAGCAGCCGCACCCAGCGGGGCGGCGGGGCCCCGCTGAGCCAGCTCCGCCGGTCCTCACCCGGGTGCAGCGGCGGGCCGGACACCATTCGCACACCACCACGCTCCTACGCCGCCCCGCCGCCCGCACGCCGAACCGCGCGGGTCGCGGCCCGCGGCGGGTGGCTAGAACGCGGTCAGCGTGAGCCGGAAGCCGGTCGGCGCCGTGTCCTGGATGTACGAGGCGAAGTCGGCCACGTCGTCGAAGGCGAAGCCGTACGCCCTGCCGTCCTCGGTGGCCGCGTGCACCGCCTTGGAGTAGTGGTTGGTCAGGCCGGTCCCGTAGAACGTCGCCGGGTCGGTCGTGGGCTGCTCGGCGGAGGACACCAGCGTGGAGCGGTTGAAACCGGCGCCGAGGACCGCGGCGACGGGGCCGGTCGTGCCGTCGTTGGGCGCGGCGAGGGCGCCGTCGCAGAACAGCACGTCCCGGGTGGACGGCTTGGCGAAGGACACCTGGGCGGGACCGTCGAAGGTGAGCCGCCCGCCGCGCACCCGGCCGGTGAAGGTGCCCGCGTTGGTGGTGATCCGCAGGTCCTTGCCGGTGTAGGTGCTCCAGACCTCGTCGATGTACGGGGCGAGGTAGTCCTTCGCGAACAGGCCGGCGTCCAGCCCGTGCCCCGGGGCGATCACCCGGGTGTCGTCCACGACGAGCGGCGCGAACTCCTCGACCCGGCGCAGCGCGTCGAACACCGCCGCCCGTCCGCCCGGCCGCACGGTGCCGGTGGTCTGGTCCTTGGCGCCGGTCAGCCGGATGGCGAGCGGCACGCTGAACATGTCGACCATCGTGGTGTTGCAGAACATGCCGGAGGAGTTGTAGGTGAACTCGGCGCAGTCGTGCAGCACGCCGTGGTTGGGGTCGGACTCCACCCAGCCCGCCGGGTACTGCAGGGCGGGGTTTCCTGCGCCGTCCGCGACCACCTTGAACTTCAGCTTCTCGCCGAGGGACACGTAGATCCGCCCGGAGAGGTACGGCAGGTTCAGCTTCGTCTCACCGCTGCCGGCGAGGCCGATGGCGTAGTCGGTGTATCCGTCGGCGCCGTTGTCCGACAGCGCCACCGGGGCGACGGACCCGTCGGAGGTGACGCGTACTTGCCGGCCGTCCAGGTTGCCGACGATGTAGACGTGGACGTCCGCGTTGCCGAAGGTGCCGGTGCTGTTGACGATCGTCAGCGGCAGGGCACCGGCGGCCTTGGTCGCGGGGGAGTCCGCCGCGCCGTCCGAGCCGACGCCGGCGAGGGCGTGCGGGGCGACGGCCGCCGCGACGGGCGCGGCCACGACGGCTCCGCCGAGGGCGACGAGCAGCTTGCGACGGGCGAGCGGACGCTGGTGACGAGGAGTCATGTGGGGGGTCTCCAGAGTGATCGGGACATGACGGCGTGGGAGTGGGGATCCGGCAGGGCTCCTGAGAGCGCTCTCACGCGGTGCGCCGATGGTACGCACGGAGGATGGGCCGGCCAACCGGCTCCGTCCGTCCTCAAGTGCGTTGTTCCTGATGGGACTTGGCGCCCGGGGTGCGGGGGGAGGAACGCTTAACCGGTGCTTAAGACTCGCTTAATCCCGCCTCGAATTCCGGTGGCCCCTCGCGTACGCCTCACGTACCGTTCGGCCGACGCGAGACCGTCCGGGTCACGCGAGCGCCCGTCGCACCCCGGAGGTTCCGTGACCGAGCCGGTCATCCGCACGCTCGACGAGAGCGACGTCGCCCTCTTCGACGCCATGCCCGACCCGCTGGGCGCCCGTGAGGGCCACCGGCTCACCCGGCACCGGCCCGACTGGAAGCGGGTCGCCCTGCGCGACGGCACCGTGGTCGCCCGCGCCGCCTGGTGGGGCGGCCCCGACGACACCGAACCCGTCAACGTCAACTGGTTCGACGTGGCCGAGGGCGAGGAGGACGCGGGAGCCGAACTCCTGCGCACCGCCCCCTGGCAGGTCGAACTCGAACTGAACGCGCCCGGCACCTGGCGCGAGGACCCCGCCGGGCGGGCCGCCGTCGAGGCCCGCCTCACCGCGGCCGAGGCGGCCGGTTACGCCCCCCTGGTCGAACGCTTCCTGTACCGGTGGACCCCGGAGTGCGGGCTCCCCGCCCGCCCCGGGCGCCTGGAGTTCCGGCCCGAACCGGACGACGCGGTGTTCCTCGACGCGCTGCGCCGCATCCACTCCGCCACGCTCGACGCCCACGCGCTGAGGGAGATCGAGGAGCACGGCCTCGACCGCGCCGCCCAGGCCGAGCTGGACTTCTTCCACTGGTGCCCCTCGCCGCGCGCGTGGTGGCAAGTGGCGTACACGGCGGAGGGCGAGCTCGGGGGCATCCACATCCCCGCGCACAATCCGTCCGGCCCGTGCGTCGCCTTCATCGGCGTCCTGCCGGAGCACCGCGGCCGGGGGTACGCCTACGACCTGCTCGTCGAGTGCACCCACGTCCTGGTCGAGCGGGGCGCCGAGTTCGTGTCCGCCGCGACGGACCGGGGGAACCATCCGATGGCCGCCAACTTCGCCAAGGCCGGCTACCCCGTGGTGCGCGAGCGGATCAACTTCCGTCCGCCGGTGGCGGGCCGGTGACCGCCGGAGTGCGTGGCGGAGGCGGTGCGGGGTTCGAGGGCGAGATCTGGCAGGTGCGCTCCCGCGACTGCGGTGAGGGGGCGGCGGGCGCCCTGGTCGGGGAGATCCTGATCGACGACGCCGACTTCCCCTGGCTGTCGGGACGGTTCCGGCCCGGACCGGCCCACGCCGCGGTCCAGGACCTGTTCGCCCGCGAACTCGCCCTCGTGGAACGGGACGACGCGGGCCACCGGGCGGAGTGGGAAGAGGTCTGCGCCGAGATCGAACGGCGCGTGCGGCTGCTCTCGCCGGACGGCCCGGTCGCGGAGTTCCTGCTGCACATCGAGGGCGATCGGGCGTGGTTCCGGTGGAGCGACGAACCGTTCGAACGGGCGGGCGTCGACGGCTGAGCCGGGTCACCGGCGGTCGGTCAGCAGGGCCTCCGCGTCGGCGAGGATCTCCGTGACCCGCAGCCCGAACGCGGCGTCGCACGGCGACGGCCGCCCACCGCCCGCCGCTGTGCGCAGCGCGTCCGCGGCCCGCCGCAGCGCGGGCACCGGCCCCTCCACCGCTTCCGGGAGAAGCGTCACACCGGCCCGCCCGCGCAGCTCCACCGTCGCCCCGGCCGCGGCGGGCGGCGCCGTCAGGCTGAGCGTGAGGGTGCTCGACGCCCCGCCGGAGTGGTCCAGGACCAGATGGACCGTGTCCCCGGGACCCGGCACCGCCGCCGGCACACGCCGGACGTCCCCGAGGACCGGCAGCAGCACGGACAGGGCGTGCGGACCCACGTCCCACAGGGCGCCCTTCTCCCGGCGCCACGGGGAGTGCGCGAAGGGACTGTCGTCGCCGCCGAAGACGGAGCCGAGCCACTGCGCCCGCGCGGTGAACCAGCCTTCCTCCTCGGCCTGTTCGGCGATCCACGCCTCGGTCTCGGGCTGGAACCGGGCGGTGAAGAAGACGACCGAGGCCACGCCCGCCGCACGCACCGCCTCCACCACCGCCCGCCCCTGCGCCACCGTCGGCGCGAGCGGCTTGTCGAGCAGGAGATGGCGCCCGGCCCGTGCCGCGCGCACGGCCAGCTCGGCCTGCACGCCCGGGGGCAGCGCCACGGCGACGGCCTCCACGTCGGCGAGCAGGGTGTCGACGTCGTCGTAGGCGCGGGTGCCGTGCCGCTGGGCCAGCTCCTTGGCGGCGTCCGGACGCCGCCCCCACACCCCGACGAAGTCCAGGCCGTCGTGCCCGCCCAGGGCTGGGGCGTGTGCCATGTCGGCCCAGGGGCCGGTGCCGAGCAGTCCGATACGCATGCCGTCGCCTCTCCACGGTGCCGGCCCCGCTCGGGGCCCGCCGACGTTCCACATGACGACCGGCGTGTCACAGCCCGGCCGACGCCGAGCGTGTCACACCGGGCACGCCCGCGGACAGCGTGCCGACCGAGCCCGGCGCGGGCCCGCCGCTGGGCCCCCGGCGG
>NZ_QHJH01000369.1 GCF_003947455.1 Streptomyces sp. WAC 04229
GTTCCCGCGTACGGCATGGTTGACCGCGTACGGCACGGCGGGGGCCCCCCGCCCCTTGTGGGGGCGGGGGGGCCGGCCCGTTTTGGGGGCGCGGGCCGCCGGGGGGGGGGGGGGCCCCCCCCCCCCCGCTGGGGGGGGAGGGGAGGGGGGGGGGGGGGGGGGGGGGGGGGGGCGGGTGCGGGGGCGCGCGGCCCCGCCCGGGGCGGCCGGCGGCGCGCCGGTGTCACACGTGCGCCGTCGGCCGCCCCGGTCTGGTCTCCGCCAGGTCGAGCAGGCGGCAGACCGTTTCGATGTCCACGCGTACCTGGGTGAGGGAGGCGCGGCCGGCGAGCCAGGTGATCAGGGTGGAGAGCCAGGTGTGTTCGATGACGCGGACCGCGGAGAGCTGGGCGGGCGTCGCGTCCTCCATGCCGCCGATCGCGTCCAGGATGATCGCCGTGGTCTGCCGGGAGACCTGGTCGACCTCCGGGGAGACGCTGCGGTCGGCGAAGGTCAGGGCGCGGGCCATCGCCTCGGCCAGCCGGGGTTCGCGTTGCAGCGCGCCGAAGGCCCGCATCAGGGTCTGGGCCACCCGGTCACCGGCCGTGTCGCCGGCCGGCGGGCTCTTGCGCAGCGTGCCGTGCAGCCGCTCCAACTGGTCGTGCATGGTGGCGACCAGCAGATGCACCTTGGACGGGAAGTAGCGGTACAGCGTGCCGAGGGCCACCTGCGACGACTCCGCGACCTCGCGCATCTGCACGGCCTCGAAACCGCCCCGGCAGGCCAGCCGGGCGGTCGCGCGCAGGATGCGGCGGCGGCGCTCCCGCTGCCGCTCGGTGAGCGGCGGGGAAGGGGCGAGGGAGGGGGAGCGGTGCCGCGGAGCAATTGCTTCCGCTTCCGGGTTGTCCACCTTGGTCACCTTCTCCCCGTCGTCCGTCCGGACGGTAGCCCGGCGGAGTGCCGCGCCGTGGCGTGAATCACCTGATCCACTCGTCCCAGCCCCGCTACCTGCCGGTAGATTCGGAGCCTCTGACGATCAAGTCTGAAACTTGTTCTAGATTAACGTCCCGGCGTAGTGTCGCGGGACAGTGCAGTGAGAAGGGGGCCCGGGAGTGACCGCTGAGGCCAGTGGGACGGGTCCCCGTCCGGAGCCCGCCGCCGACGGCTTGCGACCGCTCCGCATCGCCCTCCTCACCTACAAGGGGAACCCGTTCTGCGGCGGCCAGGGCGTCTACGTCCGCCACCTCTCGCGCGAACTGGCCCGCCTCGGCCACCGCGTCGAGGTCGTCGGCGCCCAGCCCTATCCGGTCCTGGACGAGGACCCCGCGGCCGGCGACCGGCTCTCCCTCACCGAGCTGCCCAGCCTCGACCTGTACCGCCAGCCCGACCCCTTCCGCACCCCGGGCCGCGGCGAGTACCGCGACTGGATCGACGCGCTCGAGGTCGGCACGATGTGGACCGGCGGATTCCCGGAGCCGCTGACGTTCTCGCTGCGCGCCCGCCGCCATCTGCGCGCCCGCCGCGGCGACTTCGACGTCGTCCACGACAACCAGACGCTGGGGTACGGACTGCTCGGCGACGTCGGCGCGCCCCTCGTCACCACCATCCACCACCCCATCACCGTCGACCGGCAACTGGAACTCGACGCCGCCGACGGCTGGAAGCGCCGGTACTCCGTGCGCCGCTGGTACGCCTTCACCCGCATGCAGAAGCGCGTCGCGCGCCGCCTGCCCTCCGTGCTCACCGTCTCCGGCACCTCCCGCCAGGAGATCGTCGACCACCTCGGCGTACGGGACGACCGGATCCACGTCGTCCACATCGGTGCCGACACCGACCTGTTCTCGCCCGACCCGTCGGTGCCCCGGGTGCCGGGCCGGATCGTGACCACGTCCAGCGCGGACGTGCCGCTCAAGGGCCTGGTCTTCCTCGTCGAGGCGCTGGCGAAGGCCCGCACCGAGCACCCGCGGGCGCACCTCGTCGTCGTCGGCAAGCGGCCCGCGGAGGGGCCCGTCGCCCAGGCGATCGAGCGGTACGGCCTCGAAGGCGCCGTCGAGTTCGTCAAGGGCATCTCCGACGCCGAACTCGTCGACCTGGTGCGGTCGGCGGAGGTGGCGTGCGTGCCCTCGCTGTACGAGGGCTTCTCGCTGCCGGCCGCCGAGGCGATGGCGACGGGCACGGCGCTGCTGGCCACCACCGGCGGGGCCGTCCCGGAGGTCGCCGGACCCGACGGGGAAACCTGCCTCGCGGTGCCGCCGGGCGACGCGGACGCGCTGGCCGCCGGCCTGAACCGGCTGCTCGGCGACCGGGAACTGCGGATGCGGCTCGGCGCGGCCGGACGCGAGCGCGTGCTGCGGCACTTCACCTGGGCCCGCGCCGCCGAGGGCACGGTCGCCCGCTACCGCGAGGCCGTCGGCCCCGACCGGGCCACCCCGGCGC
>NZ_QHJH01000370.1 GCF_003947455.1 Streptomyces sp. WAC 04229
CCCTCCACCTCCGTGATAGGCGCCATACCATGAGAATCGCACGGAAAACGGACAACATGCCTGGCGAATCGCCCGGCGAACCCGACCCACGAACCGCCCGACCGGAAAGGTGCTGCACGTGCGATCGATCTGGAACGGCGCCATCTCCTTCGGCCTGGTCAGCATCCCGATCAAGCTGGTGAACGCCACCGAGAGCCACTCGGTCTCCTTCCGCCAGATCCACACCGAGGACGGCGGCCGGATCCGCTACCGCAAGGTCTGCGAGCTGGAGGACCGCGAGGTCACCCAGGCCGAGATCGGCAAGGCGTACGAGGACGCCGACGGCTCGATGATCCCGATCACCGACGAGGACCTGTCCCGCCTGCCGATCCCGACCGCCCGGACGATCGAGATCGTCGCCTTCGTGCCCGAGGAGCGCATCGACCCGCTCCAGATGGGCTCCGCGTACTACCTCGCGGCGAGCGGCGCCCCCGCCGCCAAGCCGTACACGCTGCTGCGCGAGGCGCTCAAGCGCAGCAACCGGGTCGCCATCGCCAAGTTCGCGCTGCGCGGCCGGGAACGCCTCGGCATGCTCCGGGTCGTCGGCGACGCCATCGCCATGCACGGCCTGCTCTGGCCGGACGAGGTGCGCGCCCCCGAGGGCGTCGCCCCGGACGCCGGCGTCACCGTCCGCGACCAGGAGCTGGACCTCGCGGACGCCCTCATGGACACCCTCGGCGAGATCGATCTGGACGACCTGCACGACGAGTACCAGGAGGCCCTGGAGGAGGTCATCGCCGCCAAGTCGGCCGGTGAGGCCCCGCCCGAGGCCCGCGAGGAGGAGCGGCCCGGGAAGGTGCTGGACCTGATGGCCGCGCTGGAGAGCAGCGTGCGTGCGGCGCGGGAGTCCCGGGGCGGCGAGGAGCCCGGTCCGGCCGAGGAGGCCGAGGTCCGGTCCCTGCCCCGGGCCCAGAAGTCGTCCCGGCGGGCCCCCAAGGAGACCGGCGGCAAGAAGTCGACGTCCGCGGCGGCGAAGAAGACGGCGGCGAAGAAGGCGGCACCCAAGAAGTCGACGGCCGGCGCCGGGAAGTCCGCGGCGAAGTCCGCCCAGCCGGCCAGGAAGGCGACGGCCGGGAGCACCGCCAGGAAGACCACCGGCAGGAGCGCGGCCGCCAAGAGCACGGCCAGGACCACGGCGAAGAAGACGGCGTCCCGCAAGCGCAGCGCCTGACGCCGCCGGCCGGCGGGTGCGGTCCCGAGTCCGGAACCGGAAGACCGCCGGCCCGACCGCGGTGAACCCGGCGAGCAGGCCGGACCAGGCGCCCACCGCCGGGCGCCGGAAGGGCCGCCGGCGCGGTGCGGCGGGCGATGCCCGTGGCGACGGCGGCCACGGCGGGGGACGTGGTCCCGACGAGGGTGGGCTGCCGCTACCCGGTGAAGACGAGCCGCCGGCCGGGGGCGAGCGACTCGCGCGCCCCCGGGTTCAGTCGATGGTCCAGGGAGAGGCCGAGGCCCGGGGTATCGCGGACGGCGCGGGCTCGAAGGCCGCGGGGCTCGCGGTGCCGGACTCCGACGGCGCGAGGGAGGCCAGGGTGGGCAGGGCGGGGCCGTCGTCCAGGCGCCGCCCTATCGTGTCGGCCGGTTCGCCGCCCGGGGTGTCCGGACCGGTGGACAGCTGCGACCACGCGGTCAGCGCGAGGGCGACCGCGGTCGCCGTGCCGATCACCCGGCCGAGCCGCCGCAGCCGGGCCCGGCGGTCCAGTTCACGCCAGCCGGGGCCGGCCCACGGGTCCTCCGGGCGCCACGCCTCACCGACCGTGCCGGCGGCGAGGGCGGGCCGGGCGTACGGCGGCCCGGACGGGCCGGTGGCGGGCGGGGCCGGGGGCCGGGGCCCGGGGCCGGCCCACGGGTCCTCCGGGCGCCACGCCTCACCGACCGTGCCGGCGGCGAGGGCGGGCCGGGCGTACGGCGGCCCGGACGGGCCGGTGGCGGGCGGGCCGGGCCGCCGGCCCGCGGTCCGGTCCCGCGCGGAGGGCTCCCTGGGCGCGGAGGCGCGGATGGCGAGCTCGTCGTCCTCCAGGAAGAGCCGCCACACGTGCTCCGGCACGGGCGGCGTGCCGCCCGGCTCGTCCGGCTCACCCGGTGTGGCGCCGCGGTCCGGCCCCGAAGCGGTCATCGTCCCGCTCTTCCTCTCTCGTCGGCCCCGGACGGGCCGGGCGGAGAAGAGGCCGGCGAGGGTCCGCAGCAAAGCTACGACCCGGGGGCCTTAAAGCGGGGGGCCGCCGGGACCCGGGGGGGGCCGGCCCGGGGAACGGGAAAGGGCCCCCCGCCCCCCGGGGCAGGCCTCCGCCGGCGGCAGGTGCCCGGCCCTCGCCATGACACAGCGTCGCGAAACCGGGTCGTAGACGGCGTAGAGG
>NZ_QHJH01000371.1 GCF_003947455.1 Streptomyces sp. WAC 04229
CACCCACCCCCTCCCCCCACGGGAAGAGAAGGACCAGAGGCCCATGAAACTGCCTTGTCATATACATGCTCTATTTCGCGCCACGGGACGACGCCTGAGACTCACCTTCGGCACCCTCGCCCTGGTGATCCCGGCCCTCCTGCTGACCGCCCTCGCCCCGGCACCCGCCGCGGCGGCGGAGGCCACGGCACCCGTCCCCCTGCCGTCGCTCAGCGCGACCACGACCCAGGTCGCCTCCGGGCTGCGGCGGCCCACCGCCCTCGTCGCCCCCGACGACGGCACGGACCGGCTGTTCATCACCGAGAAGTCCGGCACGGTCCGCGTCTACCACCCGGACACCGGCCTGGCCGCCGCCCCGCTGCTCGACATCACCGCGGCCGTGGACGAGTCGGGCAACGAGCGCGGGCTGCTCGGCATCGCGCTCCCGCCGGACTTCGCCGAGAGCCAGGACCTCTACCTGGCGTACACGGCGCTGCCCGACGGGGCGGTCACACTGGCCCGCTACCGGCTCGACGCGTCCCGCCTGGAGGTCCTGCTCTCCCAGGAGCACGCCGAGTACAGCAACCACAACGGAGGCCAGCTCGCCTTCGGCCCCGACGGCAAGCTGTACTGGAGCATCGGCGACGGCGGCGGCTCCGGGGACCCGTTCCGGTCCGGACAGCGGCTGGACACCCTGCTGGGCAAGATCATGCGCATCGACGTCAGCCGCGCCTGCGCGCCGCTCGCCTACTGCGTCCCCGCCGACAACCCCTTCGTCCGCACGCCCGGCGCCCGGGCGGAGATCTGGCTGTACGGGCTGCGCAACCCCTGGCGCTTCTCCTTCGACAGCGGTGACGGCTCGCTGTGGATCGGCGACGTCGGCCAGGGCCACTGGGAGGAGGTCGACCACATCCCCGCCGGGAAGGGCGGGCTGAACCTCGGCTGGTCCTGCTACGAGGGCCTGGAGGAGTTCGAGGGCGGCGACTGCGCGTCCGGCCAGGAGTACACCGAGCCGGTCTTCACCTACTCGCCGTACACCGGCGGCTGCTCGGTCATCGGCGGCCACGTCTACCGGGGCCGGGAGTACGCCGACCTGGTGGGCGGTACGTACATCGCCACCGACTACTGCTCGTCCACCGTCTGGGCGCTGCGTCCCGACGGGCGGGGTGGCTACGAGGAGGCCGAGATCGGGCGGATGCCCACCCAGGTCACGTCGATCGGCGTGACCGTCGACGGCGAGTTCTACGTGGTCAACGACCTGCCCGGCGGTCTGCACCGGGTGTCGTTCAGCCGGGAGGAGCCCACCTGCCGGGTGGACCGCAAGGTGACCCGCTGGGGCACCGGCACCACGGTGGACCTCACCGTCACCAACAGCGGCGACGCCCCGGTGAACGGCTGGACGCTCGCGTTCCCGCTGTCCTTCGGGCAGACCGTCGTGTCCGACTGGAACACGGACCTGGTCCAGCTCAGCAACACGATCGACGCGGCCAACGCCCAGCACAACGCCACGATCGCGCCGGGTGCGAGCGTCACCCTCGGCTATGTCGCCTCGCACACCGGCGACGCGTCGCCGCCGCCCCGGTTCACGCTCAACGGGGACGCGTGCGCCGTCGGCTCCTGAGCGCCGCCGGTACGCCGTGAGCGACGGTCGGTCCGGGCCGGATCCCCACGGCCCGGTCCGGCCCGGCTCCGTCCTGGGTGCCGAAACGTCAGGCGTCCCCCCGCCCGAACAGCGGCGCGAGCAGCAGCTGCGCCGCGCCCTCCGCGACCCCGCGCACCCCGCCGGGCGCCATCCGCACCGGTACGGCACCCTCCTGGCCGCCCTCGCGCCGGGCCCGGGCGTCGAGGACGGCGCCCACCCCCTGGACGAAGGCGTCGGGTGCGGCGGCGACGGTACGGCCGCCCAGCAGGACCAGGTCGATGTCGAGCAGCCCGGCGAGGTTCGCGGCACCCGCGCCGAGCACCCGGGCCGCCTCCGCGAGGTCGCCGCGGCCGACGGCGGCGAGGCACAGGGCCTCTACGCAGCCGCGGGCGCCGCAGGTGCAGGGCGGCCCGTCCAGCTGGATGACCTGGTGCCCGAACTCCCCGGCCCCGGTCCGGGCGCCCCGGTGCACCCCGCCGCCGATGACGAGGCCCGCACCGAGCCCCGTACCGAGATGCAGGTAGGCGAAGGCCCCGCCGTCCCCGCCCACCGCGCCGCCCGTACCGCCCGCCGTGAGACCGAGCGCCGCCGCGTTGGTGTCCTTGTCGACGACGACCGGCACGCCCAGCCGCCGCTCCAGCGCGTCCCGCAGGGGGAAGCCGTCCCACTCCGGGAAGCCGGTGACCCGGTGCAGCACGCCCCTGACGTGGTCGAGCGGACCGGGGAGGGCGACGCCGAGGCCGAGGAGGGTGGGG
>NZ_QHJH01000372.1 GCF_003947455.1 Streptomyces sp. WAC 04229
GTGCGGCGAGGAAGGGGGCGCATGCGCCCGGGGGTCCGGAGGGGAGAGCCCCAGCGGGCCGGTGCGGGTGCGGCCCTCCATCGGCCCGCACCCCCTGCCGGGCGTGCGGCAGGGGGTGCGGTGAGCGGTGACGGCGTGCGGGTCAGGCGTGGACCGTCTCGCCCGGCAGGGACAGGTCCAGGTCTACCTGGTGGTCCCCGCCGTGGGTCGCCGCGTGGGCGAGCGGGCCGTGTCCGGCGGCGCGGGCGGCCAGGACGTACGGGCCCCGCGCGGGCACGGCCAGGGCGTAGCCGCCGTCCTCGGCGGAGAGGGTCGCGCCCGCCTGCCGGCCGTGCCGGTCGATCAGCGTGACCTTGGCGCGGGCGACGGGGGTGCCGTCGGCGGCCAGCACCCGGCCCCGGAAGCCGCGCGGCGGCTCCCCGGCGACGGCCTCCCCGGCGAGCGCCTGCTCGGCGCGGGCCAGGTTCGCGTCCTCCTCGCTGCTCGCGCGCAGCTGCGTGGCCGTGGACGGGCGGCGGCGGGGGAGGAAGAAGGCCAGTGCCAGGCCGACGGCGACCGCGGCGGTCGCGATCAGGAAGGAGACCCGGAAGCCGTGCATGGTGGGGACGGCGACGCCGCCCACGTCGTTCGCGGTGTTGGCGAGCACCATGCCGATCACGGCGCTCGACACCGACGTACCGATGGACCGCATCAGGGTGTTGAGGCCGTTGGCCGCGCCCGTCTCCGAGGCCGGGACCGCGCCGATGATCAGCGCCGGCAGCGAGGAGTAGGCGAGGCCGATGCCCGCGCCGATCAGCACCGAGGTGATGACGGTCTGCCAGGCGGCGTTCATCAGACCGAGGCCGCCGGCGTAGCCGATCCCGATGATCAGCAGGCCGATGATCAGGGTCGTCCGGGGGCCGTAGCGGGCGGACAGCCGGGCGTAGACCGGTGCCGTGAACATCATCGTCAGGCCCAGCGGTGCCACGCACAGGCCCGCGACGACCATCGACTGCCCGAGTCCGTAGCCCGTCTCGGCGGGCAGCTGGAGGAGCTGCGGCAGGACCAGGGAGATGACGAAGAAGGAGACGCCGACCATGATCGAGGCGAGGTTGGTGAGCAGGACCTCGCGGCGGGCCGTGGTGCGCAGGTCGACCAGCGGGGCGGCGACGCGCAGCTCCATCAGGCCCCAGAGCAGCAGGACCACGACGGCGGCGGCGAACAGGCCGAGCGTGGTGGGCGACGACCAGCCCCAGTCGCTGCCCTTGGTGATCGGCAAGAGGAAGAGGATCAGACCGGCGGTCAGACCGACCGCGCCCGGCAGGTCGAAGGAGCCCTTGGCGCGCAGCGGGGACTCCGGTACGACCAGCAGGGTCAGGGCGATGGAGAGCACGCCGAGGCCGGCGGCGCCGTAGAACAGGGTGTGCCAGTCGGTGTGCTGGGCGACCAGGGCCGCGGCGGGCAGCGCGAGGCCGCCGCCGACGCCGATCGAGGAGCTCATCAGCGCCATCGCCGAGCCGAGCCGCTCGCGGGGCAGGATGTCGCGCATCAGGCCGATGCCGAGGGGTATCGCGCCCATCGCGACGCCCTGGAGCGTGCGGCCGACGATCATCGGGATCAGCGCGTCGGTGAACGCGCTGACCAGCGCGCCCACCACCATCACCGAGAGGCTGACGATCAGCATCCGGCGCTTGCCGAACAGGTCGCCGAGCCGGCCCATGATCGGCGTGGCCACGGCTCCGGACAGGAGCGTCGAGGTCAGGACCCAGGTGGCGTTGCTGGGGCTGGTGTCCAGGAGCGCGGGCAGGTCCTTGATGACGGGGACGAGCAGGGTCTGCATCACCGCGACGACGATGCCCGCGAAGGCGAGCACCGGGACGGTGGCCCCGCTCGCACTCCGGGTGGGTTCGTCGGTCGTCGTGTGGGACATGGGGTGGGGCCTCCAGGCCGGGGGGCTTCGAAATGCGGTGGGGTACGGCTGCGGGTGATGGCGGTGCGGGATGACTGCAGGATGAACCTCGTCGGCCAGGGCAACTATTCCGTTGCTTCGGGTCCCTAATGAATTCTTGACCTTCTCTTGGTCTCGCCCGGGACGCGGCGCCTGGGTCCGAAGACCTAGGTGTATTGACCCGCAACGTTATTCACGCGGCTGATCGGTGGCTGGCCGCCGAGTGCGGTGTGGCAGCGGTGATGGTTGTAGCTGTGGAGGAAGTCTGCCAGGGCTGCTGTTCGTTCGGTGTTGCTGGTGTAGGGCCGCAGGTAGGCCCATTCGTCGAGCAGGGTGCGGTTGAAGCGTTCGACCTTGCCGTTGGTCTGGGGCCGGTAGGCGCGGGTGAGCTTGCCGGTGGCGC
>NZ_QHJH01000373.1 GCF_003947455.1 Streptomyces sp. WAC 04229
GGCTTGCCGAGGCCGACGCGCGGGGCCGGGCCGGGGGCGGCGGCGCCTGCGGCCGGGCCCGGCGCCGGGGCGCTCTCCGGGGCCTGGGGTGTCTGCCTCGGGTCGTGTCTCGGCGGCTGCGCGTCGTCGGGCATGGTCGGGTCCCCCTCAGTCGCACGTCCCGTCATGCTACGGCCCGCCCCCGCCCGGCCCGGGCCCGGCCTACGATGATCCCGAACCACCGATCAGCCGATCACCCGCGCCCCGCCGGCCCACCCGGCCCGGGACGCCGCCCTGGGGAGGAAGACCCTTGACCGAGCACCTCGTCGACCCGGACGTCCCGCGTGACCTGCACGCCTTCATCGCCGGGCTGCCCAAGGCCGAACTGCACGTCCACCACGTCGGTTCCGCCTCCCCCCGCATCGTCTCGGAGCTGGCCGCACGCCACCCCGACTCCAAGGTCCCCACCGACCCCGAGGCCCTGGTCGACTACTTCACCTTCACGGACTTCGCGCACTTCATCGACGTGTACCTGTCCGTCGTCGACCTGATCCGCACCCCGGAGGACGTCCGCCTGCTGACGTACGAGGTGGCCCGGGACATGGCCCGCCAGCAGGTGCGGTACGCCGAGCTGACCATCACCCCGTTCTCCTCCACCCGGCGCGGCATCGACGAACGCGCCTTCATGGACGCGATCGAGGACGCCCGCAAGGCGGCGGAGGACGAGTTCGGGACCGTGCTGCGCTGGTGTTTCGACATTCCCGGCGAGGCCGGTCTGGAGTCGGCCGAGGAGACCGCGCGGCTCGCCACCGACGACCGGCTGCGTCCCGAGGGGCTGGTCTCCTTCGGGCTCGGCGGACCGGAGATCGGGGTGGCCCGCCCGCAGTTCAAGCCGTACTTCGACCGGGCGATCGCGGCGGGCCTGCACTCGGTGCCGCACGCGGGCGAGACCACCGGTCCGGAGACGGTGTGGGACGCCCTGACCGAGCTGCGCGCGGAGCGCATCGGCCACGGCACCAGCTCCGCGCGGGACCCGAAGCTGCTGGCCCACCTCGCCGAGCGGCGCATCCCGCTGGAAGTGTGCCCGACCTCGAACATCGCCACCCGCGCGGTGCGCACCCTCGACGAGCACCCGATCAAGGAGTTCGTGCGGGCCGGAGTCCTGGTGACGGTCAACTCCGACGACCCGCCGATGTTCGGCACCGACCTCAACAACGAGTACGCCGTCGCCGCGCGCCTCCTCGACCTCGACGAGCACGGCCTCGCCGCCCTGGCCAAGGACGGCGTCGAGGCGTCCTTCCTGGACGCGCCGGGCAAGGCCCGGATCACCGACGAGATCGAGACGTACACCGCAGCCTGGCTCGCCTCCTGAGAGTTGCCGCACCCATGACCACCACCCCGCACGACGTGACCGCCGTGGGCCACCGCGGCGACCCGTACCGGCACCGGGAGAACACGCTCGACTCGCTGCGCTCCGCCCTCGCGCGGGGCGCGGACGCCGTCGAGACCGACGTACGCCTCACCCGGGACGGCGTGCCGGTCCTGCTGCACGACGAGACGCTGAAGCGGCTCTGGGGCCACGAGCGTCCGCTGCGCTCCCTGTCCGCCGAGGAGGTGCGGGGGCTGACGGCGGGCGGGGTGCCGACCCTCGCGGAGGCGCTGGCCGCGACCGGAGACGCCCGGCTGATGCTCGACCTGCCGGGCGGTCCGGACGAGCGCGCCGTGCGCCGGATCGTGGACGTGGTGCGCGAGTGCGGCGCCGGGGACCGCGTGTACTACACCGCGGGCCCCGTCGCCATGCTCGCCGTACGCGCCGCCGACCCGGACGCCGAGATCGCCCTCACGTGGACGACGTCGGCCCCGCCCCGGGCCGCCCTGCTGGCAGCGGTCCGGCCGCGGTGGCTCAACTACCGCTTCGGCCTGGTCGACCGGGCCCTGTCCGACCGCGTCCACGCCGACGGCCACCTGCTCTCCGTGTGGACCCCCGACACCCGCCGCACCATGCGCCGGCTGATCGCCCTGGGCGTGGACTCGATCACGACGAACCGGATGGACGTGCTGCGCACCCTGCGCGACGGGGCGGGTCCCCGCCCGTAGGGGCGATCCCGTACAAGTCCCCCCGCTCGTGGGGGGACTTCCCGGAGTCCAGGGCCGGGGCCCCTGCCCTCCTCACCGACGATCCGTGACGGGGCGCCGTGGACGAGGATGATCATCGACCTTCCCGCCGGACCCACTGGAGCAGTCGATGCGTGCCCGTACCTCTACCGTCCTCACCGCTTCCCTCGTACTCGCCCTCGCCGCCGGCCCCCTGGCGGCTCCCGCGTCGGCCACCCCGCCCTC
>NZ_QHJH01000374.1 GCF_003947455.1 Streptomyces sp. WAC 04229
CCCTTTCCTGCTCCCCGCCACCCCCCGGCCGGTCCGTCCCGGCCTGATGCTCATGAACGTCTCACACAGTCAAACGCCCGGAGCGGGGACCGGGTTCCCGGCTCCGGGCCGGTGTCCTGATCCCGCCGCCGGGGCGTTTCACGTCAGTCGACGATCCGCACCGGGTCGCCGGCCCGGACCGTGCCGCGGCCCACCGGGACCAGGTTCTGCCCGAAGACCGGTTTGCCGTCGACGCGGCGGTGCCGTCCGAGGGTGTGCAGGGGCTCGGCGCCTCGTCCCGCGGTGGCCTGGTCGGTGGTGGTCACGACGCAGCGCCCGCAGGATTTGACGACCCGCAGGACGACCTCGCCGACCGCGACGCGGGACCAGCCGTCCTCCGCCCACGGTTCGGTGCCGGAGACGACCAGGTTCGGCCGGAAGCGGTTCATGGGCAGGGGGCCGTCGGCGGCGTGCGGGCCGCCCGCGATCAGGGAGTTGAGGGCGTCCAGGGAGGCCGTCGTCGTGAGCAGCAGCGGGAAGCCGTCGGCGAAGGCGACGGTCTCGCCCGGCAGCGCGTACCGGGGGTCCACGGGCCGGCGGGCCGCGGGATCGTCCAGGTGCACCAGCCGGACCTCCGCCCCGAGGAAGGCGCTGCACCAGTCGTGCGCGGCCGCGTCGTCCGCGGGCAGCGCCTCGACCTCGTCACGGAAGAGCTGCGTCGGGACGGTGACCACCCCGCGCGGCACCGGCACGGTGAGCGGCTCCATGCCCGGTGCGGACAGCCGGACGCCGCCACCGGGCAGAAGCTCGGCGGCGGCCAGGGCGAGGCGCGGCTGCCTGCGTTGCGTGACGACCTTTCCCCCGTCGTCGATCAGCATCCAGCGTCGGTCTCCGGCCGGCCCCCAGGGCTCCACGACGACCTCCCGGAGCGACAGGCTCCGGAACGCCTTGACCGGATGGACGTGGATCGACCGCAGTCGCGCTTTCCCCATGACGCCATCGTGCCAGGTGGCACGGACGATCCCGGGGACGGCTCAGTAGCCGCGGTACTGCTGCTGGTTGTACGGGTCCTGGTACGGCGCGGGGGCCGGCCGGGGAGTCGCGGGGCGCATCGCCTCGTAACCCGCGGGACCGGGCGCGGCCGGGCGGGGCTGCTGCTGGTACTGGGGTCCGGGGTACCCGCGCGGCGCGGTCGCCTGCTGGGGGATGTACGCGGCGGGGGCCTGCTGCAGGGGCGCGGGCTGCGGCGCCTGCTGCGGGTAGCCGTAGGAGGACTGGGAGGGACCCGCCGGCAGGGCGGGCAGGGCGGACGGGAGCGCCGGCAGATGACTGCTCGGCACGTCGTACGCCGCGGGGACCCGGATCGGGGCGATCTGCGGGGTGCCCCGTTCGGCCACGAGGGAGTCGTAGATCGGGGTGTCCGGGAAGGAGGCGGAGTAGTAGCCGCCGCCATAAGTGGAGCGGGGGGAGGTCATGGCCATAAGTTAAGCCCACGATGTGCTGGTTGGGGAGACCGATAAGAGGGTTGTTTTGCGTGTCCGCACTGACCCGGTATCCCCAATGCGAGCGAACTTGGCAAAATAGGGCGTCACGCCGCGCGCTTTTGAGGTAAAGGCCGTGTTCCGAGCGGGTTACCGGCGGTTGGCCGAACATCTCGCCGAACCTCTCGTCGCACCTCCGCGGGTGGGACGGACGGCCGGGAGAATAGGTTGGGCGCGGAAAACGCGACGAAGCGCCGGGACGCGGCCCGGTGACACCTGATGGGGGCGGACATGTCAATGTCGAAAGGATCGAACACCCCGGTGCCGACGACGGCGCTGCGGGTCGAACTGGGCTGGCGATCCGGCCCCTCAGTCCCCGACGCGGACGCGTCCGCCCTGCTCCTGGTGGGCGGAAAGGTGCGTTCCGACGCGGACTTCGTCTTCTACAACCAGCCCGCGCACTCCTCCGGCGCGGTCCGGCACGAGGGCAAGCGGGACGCCGGCGGGCGGGTGACCGACAGCCTCCACGTCGACCTCGCGCGCGTGGAGCCCGCGATCGAGACCGTCATCCTCGCCGCCTCCTCGGACGGCGGCCCGTTCGGACGGGTCCCGGACCTCTACGTCGAGGTGCGCGACGCGGCGCGGAACACCGTTATCGCCCGCTTCGACAACCCGGGCGCGACCGTGGAGACGGCCTTCGTACTGGGCGAGTTCTACCGCCGCCAGGGCGCCTGGAAGTTCCGCGCCGTCGGCCAGGGTTACGACAGCGGGCTCGAAGGTCTGGCCACGGACTACGGCATCTCGGTGGACGAGCCCCAGCAGGCACCCGCGCCCGTTCCGCCGGCCCCCGCGGTCACGC
>NZ_QHJH01000375.1 GCF_003947455.1 Streptomyces sp. WAC 04229
CCGACCTCCCGGACCCCCCCGCCCGAACCGGGCCCGCCCCCTCCCGCCTTCGTCACCCGTCTGTCCCCCACGACCCGCAGCGGCCCCGAGGGGCCACCGGCCGCGTGGTCCACGACCACGCCCCGTCCGTCCTCCCGGCCGAACAGGTCGGCCCAGCTGCCGTAGAACCCGAAGGACTGGTTGGCCACCAGGCCGACCGCCGCGAAGACGGCCAACTGGGTGGCGAACAGCAGGCCCACGCGCCCCAGCACCGCGCGTATGCCGCTGCGGGCCAGCCGCGGCCACAGCCACACCGTGCCGGCGAACAGCAGAACGCCGGCCAGTACCGCCAACGCCAGCACCTTGTCGCTCGTGAGACCCATTGCCTTGGTACCTGCCCGCGCTTTCCGTGTGCCCGTTCGGGCAATCCGATCGAGGGGAGTGAACCTCTCCCTCCAAGACACCGTCCTAGAGGGCGCAATGTCGCCGGATGCCCGAAACGGGCCCGGATCCACGGTTACTCGCAGAACAACAGGTGCGATGTCTGTCAGGACAGATGAGGAAATGTCGGGTGCGGTTCCGGCAGGACCCACCCGCGTACGCCGACTGCCGCGCGGCCCCCGTCCGGAGAACGTGCCGCTCCTCGTCGGCCGCGCCTGCGCGCTCGTCGGCCTGCTGGACATCGCCGCCGGGGTCTTCCCGCGCTTCAGGCACAGCCGGATGCACGCCCTCGCCGAGGTGCTGCCGGGCTCGCTCGGCCCGTTCGCCGCGGCCCTCTCCCTCAGCGCCGGCGTCCTGCTGCTCCTCCTCGCCCACGGCCTCAAACGCCGCAAGCGCCGGGCGTGGCGGGCCGCGGTGGCCCTCCTCCCGGTGGGCGCCGTCGCCCAGTTCGGCTACCGCCACTCGATCCTCGGCGTACTGATCTCCCTCGCGCTGCTCGCGCCCCTGCTGCGCCACCGCGACCAGTTCGCGGCCCTGCCCGACCCGCGCAGCCGCTGGCGGGCACTGGCCAACTTCGTCCTCATGGGAGCCGGTTCGCTCGCCCTGGGCCTCCTGATCGTCAGCGCCCACCCGCACCGGATGATCGGCGCCCCGAGCCTGGCCGACCGCATCACCCACGTCCTGTACGGCCTGTTCGGCGTGGAGGGCCCGGTCGACTACGCGGGCAACACCTCCTGGACGGTCGCCTTCTCCCTCGGCGCGCTCGGCCTGTTGACCGCCGTGACCACCATCTACCTGGCCTTCCGCCCCGAACACCCGGCGGCACGCCTCACCGAGGAGGACGAGTCCCGCCTGCGCGCCCTCCTCGCCCGGCACGGCGGCCGCGACTCCCTCGGCCACTTCGCGCTCCGCCGCGACAAGGCGGTGGTCTTCTCCCCCAGCGGCAAGGCGGCGGTCACCTACCGCGTCGTCTCGGGCGTGATGCTGGCCAGTGGCGACCCGATCGGCGACGTCGAGGCGTGGCCGGGCGCGATCGAACGCTTCATGGACGAGGCGCGCGCCCACTCCTGGACACCGGCCGTGATGGGCTGCTCCGAGACCGGCGGTGAGGTGTGGACCCGCGAGACCGGGCTCGACGCGCTGGAACTGGGGGACGAGGCGGTGGTGGACGTCCCGGATTTCTCCCTCGCCGGCCGCGCGATGCGCAACGTACGCCAGATGGTCAAGCGCATCGAGCGGGCCGGTTACGAGACCCGGGTACGGCGCGTGGCTGACCTCCCCGACGCCGAACTGGACCGCGTCCGCCGCGCGGCGGACGCGTGGCGGGGCACCGACACCGAGCGCGGCTTCTCGATGGCCCTGGGCCGGATCGGCGACCCGGCCGACGGCGACTGCCTGATCGCGACCGCGCACAAGCAGGACGCCGAGCCGGGCGAGTACGGCGACCTCAAGGCCGTCCTGCACTTCGTCCCGTGGGGCGGCGACGGGGTCTCCCTGGACCTCATGCGCCGCGACCGCGCGGCCGACCCCGGCATGAACGAGCTGCTGATCGTGGCCGCGCTCCAGGCGGCACCGAAGCTGGGCATCGCGCGGGTGTCGCTGAACTTCGCGATGTTCCGCGCGGCGCTCGCGCGCGGCGAGAAGATCGGCGCGGGCCCGGTCCTGCGCGCCTGGCGCGGCCTGCTCGTGTTCCTGTCCCGCTGGTTCCAGATCGAGTCCCTGTACAAGTTCAACGCGAAGTTCCGCCCCCGCTGGGAGCCGCGCTTCGTGGTCTACCGCTCCTCCTCCGACCTCCCCCGCATCGGCTTCGCCGCGATGCAGGCCGAGGGCTTCGTCACCCTCACCCCACCCCTGCCCCCGTCCCTGCGCCGCCGCACGAGACCCCGCCGC
>NZ_QHJH01000376.1 GCF_003947455.1 Streptomyces sp. WAC 04229
CGGAAGCTAAGCCTTACAGCGCCGATGGTACTGCAGGGGGGACCCTGTGGGAGAGTAGGACGCCGCCGAACAATCATTGTATGAGAGCCCCGCACCGGGAACGGTGCGGGGCTTTCTGCGTTTAGGGTCTTTCCATGCGCTACGACCTGGTTATCTTCGACAACGACGGCGTCCTCGTCGACAGTGAGCCGATCTCCAATCGGCTGCTGGCCGGCTATCTGACGGAACTGGGCCACCCGACGTCGTACGACGACTCCATTCGGGACTACATGGGCTCCGCGATGCACCGGATCCACGAGCTCATCCTGGAGCGGACGGGTCGGCGGCTGCCCGAGGACTTCGACGACGTGTTCCACGCGCGGGTCTTCGCCGCCTTCGAGCGTGAGCTGGAGCCCGTGCCCGGGGCCGTCGGAGTGCTGGAGAAGCTCGCCGCAGACGGGGTGGCGTACTGCGTGGCCTCGTCCGGGAGCCATGAGCGGATTCGGGTCGGGCACCGCAAGACCGGGCTGGACCGGTGGTTCGACGACGAGCGGATCTTCAGTTCGCAGGATGTGGGGCGGGGGAAGCCGGCGCCGGATCTGTTCCTGCACGCGGCGGAGCGGATGGGAGTGGCGCCGGAGCGGTGCGTCGTGATCGAGGACAGCCCACTGGGCGTGCGGGCCGGCGTTGCCGCCGGGATGGACGTGTACGGGTTCACCGCGATGACGCCGGCCTCGAAGCTGACCGGAGCCGGGCGGCTGTTCGGTGACATGGGGGAGCTGGCCGACCTGTTGGCGAGCTGACATTTGTCCTGCGGAGCGCTGGACGGTTGTTTCTACCGGGGACCGCGCCCCGGCCCGATGATATGGGCATGACGACGAACACGGGCAAGGACACGGGACAGCAGCGTCGAGGCAAGCGTCGTACCTTCGTGTCGCTCTTCCTGGACGTTGGGGTGCCCATCGGGTCCTACTACCTGCTCAAGGGCGTGTTCGGGATGAGCGCGGTCGCCGCGCTCGGCTGGAGCACCGTGGTGCCCGTCCTGCGCACCGCGTGGGGTGTGCTGAAGCAGCGGGACGTGAACGCGCTCCCGCTGCTCATCCTCCTGGCCAACCTCGTCGGTCTGCTGCTCGGCTTCGAGACGGGTGATGCCCGCCTGCTGCTGGTCAAGGACAGCGCGGTGGCCAGCCTGGTCGGGTTCGTGATGCTGGGGTCGGTGCTCGTGGGGCGGCCGATGATGACGGGATTCCTCAAGCCGTGGCTGGTCAAGGGGGACGCGGACCGGGAGGCGGCGTGGGTGCGGCTGCGGCGGGAGTCGCGGGCGTTCCGGCGGGCGGAGCGGTTGTTCACCGGGGTGTGGGGGGCCGCCTTCGTCGGCGAGTGTGCGCTGCGGATCGTGGGGGTCTACTCGTTCTCGGTGGACACGATGGTCTGGCTCGGGACGGTCGTCATGATCGTCACGATGCTGGTGGCCTTCGTGGTCAGCGGTGCGCTCGGGGCCGGCCCGATGACCCACATGATCGGCGCCAACGTCCGTGAAGCTGAGGGGAATTCATCTTTGGCTGGATCTACCCACGGGTAAGCCGGGGCCCTACGCTCGCCGCCATGACTGATGTGCTGCGGCGCGGTAGGGCTTCGCTCGCGTTCGGTTTCTTCGCCCAGGGCGTCGCCTTCGCCCTGCTGGTCACCCGGATTCCGGCCGTTCAGGACCGGTACGGCGTCTCCGACGCGCTGCTGCCGGTGTTCCTCGCCGCGGTGCCGATCCTGGCCGGCGCCGGGAGTGTGGCGACCGAGCGTCTGGTGCGCCGGGTGCGGCCGAGCCGGGTGCTGCGCTGGTCCCAGCCGGTCGTGCTGCTGTCCCTGCTCGGCGTAGGGGCGGGGGACCGGCTGGTGGTGCTGGCCGTGGCGCTGGGCGTCTTCGGGCTGGCCGTGGGAGCGCTGGACGCGTCGATGAACATGCTCGGGGTGAGTCTGCAACGGGCGTACGGGCGCAGCATCATGCTCGGGTTCCACGCCGCGTACAGCCTGGGCGGGATTCTCGGGGCCTCCCTTGCGTGGGTGGGGGCGCACTGGGATCTGGCGCTGTGGGTGTCGTATCTGCCGGTCGTCGTCCTGCTGTTGCCGGCGGCGCTGGTGGGGAGCCGCTGGTACGTCGACGGGGACCGGAGTGGTGCGGCGGGGACGGGC
>NZ_QHJH01000377.1 GCF_003947455.1 Streptomyces sp. WAC 04229
TGTGTTTGTTTTTTTTTACAACAAAAAGCCGGACGACGTATTTTCCCCCCTGCCCGGGGCCGGGGAGGGTGTAAAAAAGACCCCCCCCCCCCCCCCCCGCGCCCCCCCCCCCCCCCCCCCCCGCGCCCCCCCCCCCCTCCCCCCGCGTCAAGGTCCCGCCACTGCTCTCCCGCTTCCTGGAGGCGTCCCCGGGCCGCTACGTCCCCATCGAGGACGTCATCGCCGCCCACCTGGAAGAGCTGTTCCCCGGCATGGAGGTCCTGGAGCACCACGCCTTCCGCCTCACCCGCAACGAGGACCTGGAGGTGGAGGAGGACGACGCGGAGAACCTCCTCCAGGCCCTCGAGAAGGAGCTGATGCGGCGCCGCTTCGGCCCGCCCGTCCGCCTGGAGGTCGAGGAGAGCGTGGACCGCGAGGTCCTGGACCTCCTCGTCCGCGAGCTGAAGATCGGCGAGGCGGAGGTCTACCCCCTCCCCGGCCCTCTCGACCTCACCGGCCTCTTCCGCATCCACAGCCTCGACCGCCCCGAGCTGAAGTACCCGAAGTTCGTCGCCGGCACCCACCGCGACCTGTCCGAGGTGGAGTCCGCCTCCGCGCCCGACATCTTCGCCGCGCTGCGCAGCAGGGACGTGCTCCTGCACCACCCGTACGACTCCTTCTCGACCTCGGTCCAGGCCTTCCTGGAGCAGGCGGCGGCCGACCCGGACGTCCTGGCGATCAAGCAGACGCTGTACCGCACCTCGGGCGACTCCCCGATAGTCGACGCGCTCATCGACGCGGCCGAGTCGGGCAAGCAGGTCCTGGTCCTGGTCGAGATCAAGGCCCGCTTCGACGAGCACGCGAACATCAAGTGGGCCCGCAAGCTGGAGGAGGCCGGCTGCCACGTGGTCTACGGCCTGGTCGGCCTGAAGACCCACTGCAAACTCTCCCTGGTGGTCCGCCAGGAGGGCGAGACCCTGCGCCGCTACAGCCACGTGGGCACCGGCAACTACCACCCGAAGACGGCCCGCCTCTACGAGGACCTCGGCC
This sequence comes from Streptomyces sp. WAC 04229, assembly GCF_003947455.1. Classification (GTDB taxonomy): domain Bacteria; phylum Actinomycetota; class Actinomycetes; order Streptomycetales; family Streptomycetaceae; genus Streptomyces. The sequence continues at coordinate 1,030 of NZ_QHJH01000377.1, forward strand.
TGCTCACCGCGGACCCGCAGGTCGGCGCGGACCTCTCCGACCTGTTCAACCGCCTCTCCGGCTACTCCCGCCGCGAGACCTACCGCCGTCTCCTGGTGGCGCCCAAGTCCCTGCGCGACGGCCTGGTCTCCCGGATCCACAAGGAGATCCAGCACCACCACGCCGGCCGCCCCGCGTACATCCGCATCAAGGTCAACTCGATGGTCGACGAGGCCGTGGTCGACGCCTGCTACCGGGCGTCCCAGGCCGGCGTCCCCGTCGACGTGTGGGTGCGGGGCATCTGCGCGCTGCGCCCGGGCGTGGAGGGCCTGTCGGAGAACATCAGCGTCCGCTCGGTCCTCGGCCGCTTCCTCGAACACTCGCGGGTCTTCGCCTTCGGCAACGGCGGCGAGCCGGAGGTCTGGTTCGGCAGCGCCGACATGATGCACCGCAACCTCGACCGCCGGATCGAGGCCCTGGTCCGGGTCACCGACCCGGCCCACCGGGCGGCCCTGAACCGGCTGCTCGAGACAGGCATGTCCGACGGCACCGCCTCCTGGCACCTCGGCCCGGACGGCGAGTGGACCCGGCACGCGACCGACGCGGACGGCCAGCCCCTGCGCAACATCCAGGAGATGCTCATAGACGCCCGGAGGCGCCGGCGTGGCACAGCGACACCTTGACCCGACGGACCGGGCCCCCGCGAAAGCGACGGCGCACCCGCACCCGCACCCGGCCTCGGACACCGACGCCCTGGCGTCCTATCTGCGGGCGCAGGCCACGGAGTTCCTCCGAGCCCTGCGCCGGCACCGCGAGTCGGGCGCGGCCCCGAACGGCGCGTCACCGGCGACCAGGTCGGCGGCGCCCACCGCCCCGCCCACGACCCACGTGGACACGGCGCGCGCCCTGCGCCGAGCCGCCCGCCGCCTCAGCGGCACGCTGCACACGTTCCAGCCCCTGCTGGACGCCGACTGGGCGGAGAGCATGCGCCCCGAGCTGGCCTGGCTGTCCGGCACGCTGGCGATGGAACACGCGTACGCGTCCCGCCTGGACCGTTTGCTGCAGGCCCTGCACCGGCTCTCGGGTTCCTCACCGCTCCCGTCCCCCCGCCCGGTGAGCGGCATGACCAGGTCGACAGCGCCACCACCCAC
>NZ_QHJH01000378.1 GCF_003947455.1 Streptomyces sp. WAC 04229
GGGTAACGGCCCGGGGGGGCGCGAGGGGGGGGGCCGGGGGCGCGCCCCAGGGACGGGGCCCTGGGGGGGGAAGGGGTTCCCCCCGGCGGGGACCCAGCCGCCCCGGGGCACGCTCCCCCCCCCCCACCCGCCGCGCCCCCCCCCTCCCCCGCAGGACGACCCGCCTCCGCAGGACGAGCCGCCACCGCAGGAGTGGCTTCCGTGGTGCCCGCCCGAGGACGAGCCACTGCTGTCACCGGCCCACCAGCTGCCGCTGTTGCCGGGGCTCGGGTCCGTCCACCCCGAACCCCTGCCGCGCCGCGGCCGGACGGTGCGTCCGGCCCGCCGGCCGACCACGATTCCCCTGATCACCAGGGCTGCGACCACGATCAGGATGATGACTGTGACCATGACTTCACCCTCCTTCCATTCCCGGGCGCAGGCCCGGAAGGTCCCCCGAAGCAGTCCCCCGTCGGATGCCTCGCTCTGTCGGAATCTGTCGTGAAGCTCGTTGCGTGAACGGGAGATGCCCCTCGCCGCCGCGGCCCAAAGCAGAGTTGAGGAAGTTCTGAGGGTCCCTGAACACGAACGGCCCCTGACCTGCACCGGAGTGCGAGTCAGGGGCCGTTGGCGCCTTGCTGGGCCGTCCATGGGTCGTCCATGAGCCGTCAGCGCCTTCCAGGCCGTACCGGAACACGGAGCCGATGGCCCGCCGGGCCCGTTCGCGGCCGTCGGGCATCAAGCCCCGGCTGCGCTCCGCTCCGGGCGCCGCTCCTGCCTTCGGCCCGCTCCGTCCGCGCTGCGCCGACGCGCGCTCACATGTTGGACAGGGCCGGAAGCCATGAGTCGATCACCGCACAGAACGGCGTGCGGTCGAAGACGATGCCTCCGGCGGGGATCGGCTGGGGTGAGCGGTGGGTATCTCTGGCTTGGAACGTGCGCGCTACCCAGCAGCAGAAGAGAAAAGCGCCGCCCCGCAGCCGAGGACAACCAGCTGCACGACCCCAGGAATGCGCCAGCCCAAAGCGAGCAGGGCTCCGCCTGTTACCACGGCCCCGCCTCCCAACAGCCATGACGCCTGCGATGCCACTCCCGACGCACTCGACGGACTGGCACTGTCACTGTCGTAGCTGTCAGCCCATCCCGCCATCCCATAGCCGTACACCGTCCAAGCGATGACTACGAAGTCGATGACGAGTAGCGCCACGCTAACGCCAATTTGCTGGCCGGTTGACGGCTTCGCCTGTCCCATGCCCACTGCCGTCCCGTCTCCAGGTGACGATCTGCCAAGTACACGCAGCCAGCATGGTGTTCGAGCAAACCATCGCGCATGAGCACAGGTACTCAGATGCACCGTTCTCCTGGGGTACCAGACCAAGTCTGTCAAGACCGTCCCTCCACGCTGACAACAGCGCGTACGCAGACGCAGCGGCATTGGTGACCTTGATTCTTGCAGGGTGCGGTACAGCAGTGACGTACAGCCACTGCAACAGTTGATCCCGGTTCCCGTGTCCCAGTCGTGCCCGATCGAGTAGGACACGGGTAGGCACCGGGACTGAACATGCGAACGGCCCCTGACCAGCTCTCCAGGTCAGGGGCCGTTCTTACTGCTCAGCAGGCGGAGACTGCGGGACTAGACCCCTTGGCATCGCCGCCACACCTGTCTTCCGGACTGATTACTCAGATTCGAGCTCCGCCGGATCCGCCGGACGCTCCGGACAGGGTGACGCGCACTCGTACACCTCGATGGACGAGTCATGTGCTCCAGAGTGCCCTCGGCCGGACATCCCCCGCTGGAAGCAGGTGTACGAGTTCATCGAGCAGCGGATTGCCGATGGCGAGTACCCGCCCGGAAGCCGGCTGCCCGGCGTCCTCGCGATTCAGGGTGAGTTCGGCATCGCCCAGATGACGGCCCGTCCGTCACGTTCGTCGCCGAGCTGCCCATGCCGTAACGGCGCTCGCTGGGCGGGGCCTGCCTGACCATGGTTCCCCGAGGACCGACCTCCTCCCCCTTAGAGGTCGTTTTCTCCCATTGTTTCATCCCTGAGTATGCCGTTTTGTCTGTGGTGTCGGATCGCGCCAGGAGGTGGTGCTCTCGCTGGTGAGGCGGCGGGCCATGAGGTCGGTCATGGCGATATGGA
>NZ_QHJH01000037.1 GCF_003947455.1 Streptomyces sp. WAC 04229
GCGGGAGGGCGTGCGGGCGGGGGTCTCAGCCCCGCAGACGGGCCACCCGCCACACGGCCAGGACGACGATCGCGGCCACCGCCAGGGCGTAGACGGTGATCATCCGCCAGTCGGCACGGCGTCCGGATCCGCGCTGCGGGAGGCCGGGCCAGGTGTAGCCGACGCGGCGGGCGGCCATCATGCCCCAGCCGGCCGCGCACGAGCAGATCAGCAGACCCAGCATGGCGATCACGGCGCCGCTGTCGCCGAAGTCGAAGGCGAGCGGGAAGGCGAACATCAGGGAGCCGAGGGCGGCCAGGCAGACGATGGGCGCGAGCTGCCAGAGCCGCAGTCGCCGCTGGGGCCGCAGCTCGACCTCGACCTCGTCCCCGTACATCTCGTCGGGCTCGGGGCCGTCGGCCGCCACGCCCTGCGGGGTCTCGTCGGGGCCGTCGGGGCTCAGGGCGGGTCCGTCCGGCTCCGGGCCACCGGGGCCGACGATGCCGTGCTCGGTGCTCGGTGCGGTGTCGCGAGGGCCGGCCTCCATCGCCACGCGCCCTCCCAACTAGGACTCACTCGGTCGATCGAAGCTCGATGATGGCACGCCGTCGGAGGCCGGGATGACGGCCGGGGCGTCCCGATGCCATCACGTGATCAGGCTGTAACCGGTCGTTCGACCAACGACAGGGCGAGCCGCGGAAGTTCCGTGCGATCCGCCACACCCCCACTCAACCAGTGCACCCGCGGGTCGCGCCTGAACCATGAATCCTGACGGCGCGCGAAGCGCTTGGTGGCACGGACGGTCTCTGCGCGCGCCTCGTCGAGCGTGCAGTCACCGGCGAGCGCCGTGAGCACCTGCTGGTAGCCGAGCGCGCGCGACGCCGTACGCCCCTCGCGCAACCCGCGCGCCTCGAGTGCGCGCACTTCCTCGACCAGTCCCGCCTCCCACATCCGGTCGACGCGGCGGGCGATGCGCTCGTCCAGTTCGGGGCGTGCCACGTCGACGCCGATCTGCACGGTGTCGTAGACGAAGTCGTGACCGGGGAGGTTGGCGGTGAAGGGGCGGCCGGTGATCTCGATCACCTCGAGCGCCCGCACGATCCGGCGGCCGTTGCCGGGGAGGATGGCCCGCGCGGCCTCCGGGTCGGCAGCGGCGAGCCGGGTGTGCAGCACCCCCGAGCCCTGCTCGGCGAGTTCCTGCTCCAGCCGGGCCCTGACCTCGGGGTCGGTGCCGGGGAACTCCAGGTTGTCGACGGCGCCGCGGACGTAGAGGCCGGAGCCGCCGACGAGGACGGGCCAGCGCCCCTCGGCGAGCAGGGCGTCGATCCGCTCCCGGGCCAGCCGCTGGTACTCGGCGACGGACGCCGCGACCGTCACGTCCCAGATGTCGAGGAGATGGTGCGGGACGCCGCCGCGTTCCCCGGGTGTCAGTTTGGCGGTGCCGATGTCCATCCCCCGGTAGAGCTGCATGGAGTCGGCGTTGACGACCTCGCCGCCCAGCCGCTGGGCCAGGAAGACGCCCAGATCGGACTTTCCGGCCGCGGTGGGTCCGACTACGGCGATGACACGGGGGGCGGAGGGTGCGCTGCTCACCGCACCAGTCTCGCAAACCCCGCGCCTCGCCCTCGAACGAGTTACGTGACGGTGCGCGGCCGAGGTCGTTGCCCGTTGCGAGGTTCCCGCTCCCCGGACGGCCGGGGCGATGGCCCCGGCCACGCAGTCGGACGCACCGGATGCCGCGGGATTTCGCCCGCACGAGTAACGTATGGAGTTGAAATGGGCGTTTTTGCACGGCTTCTCCGGAAGTCGAAGAACACCGAGGAGGCGTCGGCCGCCGAGACCGGGGCCGACGGCACGGAGACCGAGCGGGCCGCGGAGGAGACCCCGGCGGAGGCCGCGGAGACGGCCGAGTCCGGCCCTCGGAACACCGCGGAGACCGACGAGGCCGCCACGGCCCCCGAGGCCGCCGACTCGGACGGTGTCGGCATTCCCAAGCAGCAGTCCGCCGGGGAGGCCGTCGACAACGAGGCCGACAAGGGCGCCCGCACCTGACCGCCCCGTGAGGGAAGGCGAACCATGGGTCTCCTGGACAACTTGAAGGCCAGACTCGGACCGGCGAAGGGCAAGGTCTCCGACCTCGCGCAGCAGCACGAGGACAAGATCGATCGCGGCCTCGACAAGATGGCGCGGACCGTCGACGAGAAGACCAAGGGCAAGTACAGCGACCGGATCCAGACCGGCACGGGCAAGGCCAAGGGTGCCGTGGAGCGTCTCGCCCACAAGGACGAGGGAACGGGCGGAGGCGGCGGTACGCCGGGCAGCACCCCGGGCGGTCCGCCGCCGGCCGGACCACCTCCGGCCTCCTGACCGGTCACACCGGCGGGTCACCCCCGCGTCGGCGGACGGTCACGGAGCGGATCAGCGCGTCGGCTGAGCGGCTCCGTGGCCGTCCGCCGACGCGCTGCCTCTACTACGACTACGACCACGCGGCCGTGACATACCCCACCCCGTACGGAGCGTCCTCGTACAGCAGCGTGCCCGACAGGCCCGTTCCCCCGGCCGCGCCCGCGAGGACCTGCCAGGGAGCACGGCCGGACACCTTCAGCTCACGGGCGAGGCCCACGTCCAGCCCGGCGAGGGCGGTCGCGTCGGCCGCGCCCAGTGCGCGCCCCGCCGCCGCGTCGAAGGGCGCCGCCCGCTCGTCGAGGTAGCCGGGCGCCTTGAGCGTGCGGCACGCGCTGGCGTCGCCCAGCACCAGCAGCGCCATCCGCCCGGCCCGCCCGGCGAGGTCCCGGCCGACGGCGGCGCACCGCTCGGCGGGAAGGTCCTCCCCCACTCCGACGCCTTCGACGGGCGCGTGGGACCAGCCGGTACGCGCGAGCAGCCAGGCCCCGACGGCGAAGCCGTACGGCAATTCGACCCCGGTCGCCGGCGTGGCCGCCCCGGTGTCCGGGCCCAGCCGCACGTCCAGGTCCACGCCGAAGCCGCGGAACGAGCCCGGCGTCCCCTGCGGGTAGATCTCCGGCCCGGCCGAGTCCGCGGGTCCGACCACCACGAGCCGGTCGGGCCGGGCGGCGGCGAGCACGCCCAGCGCGTCCGTGCACGCCGCGCGGGCGGCGTCCAGCTCGGGTGCGGCGCCCGCGGCGACCTCCGGGACGAGGAGCGGCGGGCAGGGGCAGACGGCGGCGGCGACAAGCATGATCGGCAGCGTAACCCCGCGCCCCGCCCGGGGTCGCACTCCCTCGCGGTCAGTCGCAGCCGCAGCCGCTCGCCACCGCCGGCTGGGGCTCGGGCACGCCGATCTTGGGCAGGCCGAGCATCACGCCCGCGGGCTTGGCCTGGTCGGCCGCGTTGCGCTTCTCCCAGGCGTCGCCCGCGCGGGTGCGGCGCACGTCGAGGACCGCGCCCTCGGCGAGGAGGTGGTGGGGTGCGGCGTAGGTGATCTCGACCGTCACCACGTCGCCCGGCCGGACCTCCTGGCCGGGCTTGGTGAAGTGCACCAGGCGGTTGTCGGGGGCGCGGCCGGAGAGGCGGTGGGTGGTGCCGTCCTTCCGGCCCTCGCCCTCGGCGACCATCAGCTCCAGGGTGCGGCCGACCTGCTTCTTGTTCTCCTCCCAGGAGATCTCCTCCTGGAGGGCGACGAGGCGCTCGTAGCGCTCCTGGACGACCGCCTTGGGGATCTGGCCGTCCATCTCGGCGGCCGGGGTGCCGGGCCGCTTGGAGTACTGGAAGGTGTACGCCTGGGCGAACCGGGCCTCGCGCACCACGTGCAGGGTCTGCTCGAAGTCCTCCTCGGTCTCGCCGGGGAAGCCCACGATGATGTCGGTGGTGATCGCCGCGTGCGGGATGGCGGCCCGTACCTTCTCGATGATCCCCAGGTAGCGCTCCTGCCGGTAGGAGCGGCGCATCGCCTTCAGCACCGGGTCGGAGCCGGACTGGAGCGGCATGTGCAGCTGCGGCATGGCGTTCGGCGTCTCGGCCATGGCGGCGATGACGTCGTCGGTGAAGTCGCGCGGGTGCGGTGAGGTGAAGCGGACGCGCTCCAGGCCGTCGATGCTCCCGCAGGCGCGCAGCAGCTTGCTGAACGCCTCGCGGTCGCCGATGTCGGAGCCGTAGGCGTTGACGTTCTGCCCGAGGAGGGTGATCTCCGAGACGCCCTCGGCGACCAGGGCCTCGACCTCGGCGAGGATGTCGCCGGGACGGCGGTCCTTCTCCTTGCCGCGCAGCGCCGGGACGATGCAGAAGGTACAGGTGTTGTTGCAGCCGACGGAGATGGAGACCCAGGCCGCGTAGGCGCTCTCGCGCCGGGTCGGCAGCGTGGACGGGAACGCCTCCAGGGACTCGGCGATCTCGACCTGCGCCTCCTCCTGCACGCGGGCGCGCTCCAGCAGGACCGGGAGCTTGCCGATGTTGTGCGTGCCGAAGACGACGTCCACCCAGGGGGCGCGCTTGACGATGGTGTCGCGGTCCTTCTGCGCGAGGCAGCCGCCGACCGCGATCTGCATCCCGGGGCGGCTCGCCTTCTTCGGGGCCAGGTGGCCGAGGTTGCCGTACAGCTTGTTGTCGGCGTTCTCCCGGACGGCGCAGGTGTTGAAGACGACGACGTCCGCGTCGCCGTCGGCGCCCTCGGCGGCGCGCACGTACCCCGCGTCCTCCAGCAGGCCGGACAATCGCTCGGAGTCGTGGACGTTCATCTGGCACCCGTAGGTGCGTACTTCGTAGGTGCGCGTGCCGCCCACTGTCTGGCTCCGGTCGATGCTGCTCATGGCAATAAGGGTAGGCGGTCGGCGGCGATGGCCCGGGCCGCCTGTGGACAACGCGGATCGGGGCTGGTCAGGGCTCGATCAGGCCCGCGCGGATCGCGTACCGGGTCAGCTCCAGGCGGTCGCGGACGCCCAGTTTCTGCAGCAGGTTGGCGCGGTGGCGTTCGACGGTCTTGGCGCTGATGAAGAGCAGTTCGCCGATCTCCTTGGAGGTGTGTCCCTCGGCGACGAGTTTGAGGATCTCCTCCTCGCGTTCCGTGATGGGCCGCTCCGGCAGGCCGCCGCCCCGGTCCATGCGGTCCAGGTAGGACCGGACGAGGGCCCGTTCGGCGCCGGGGTAGATGAACGGTTCGTCGCGCACGGCGGCCCGGCACGCCTCGACCAGGTCGCGGTCGGCGACGGACTTGAGGACGTATCCGCAGGCGCCGGCCTTGAGGGCCTCGAAGAAGTACTGCTCGTTGTCGTACATGGTCAGGATCAGGATGCGCAGCCCGGGCAGCCGTCGGGAGAGCTCGCGGGCCGCCTGGAGGCCGGTCATGCGGGGCATCGCGACGTCCAGGACGGCCAGGTCGACCTCGGTGGCCCGGGCCGCCGCGACCGCCTCGGCACCGTCACCGGCCTCGGCGACCACCGTGAGGTCGGGTTCGCCGTCCAGGATGAGGCGTACCCCGCGGCGTACGAGGGTGTGGTCGTCGGCGAGCAGGACGCGGATCGGGGGCCGTGCGGACATCAGGGGCTGTCTCCGGTTCGGTCTGCGGAACGCGCCCCGGGCGGGGCGGGGACGCGCAGGCGTACGTCGGTGCCCCCTCCGGGGGCGGGTTCGAAGTGGATCTCGGCTCCTATCAGCAGGGCACGCTCACGCATGCCCCGGATCCCGGCGCCCTCGACGGCCGTGCCGAGACCGGCGCCGTTGTCGCGGACGAGTAGTTCCACACCGTCGGCCAGCGGACGCAGGCTGAGCGCGGCGTGGTCGGCGGCGGCGTGCCGGGCGGTGTTGGTCAGGCCCTCCTGGGCGACCCGGTAGAGCACCAGTTCCGCCTCCGGGGCGAGCGGGGGCAGGTCGCCGGGGACGTGGTGCTCGACGGTCAGCTCGTGGTGGGTGAACTCGGCGGCGAGGGAGCGCAGCGCGCTGGGCAGGCCCAGTTCCTCCAGGACGCCGGGGCGCAGCCGGCGGGCGATGCGACGGATCTCGTCGAGGCCGGACCGGGTGGCCTCCTGCGCCAGCGACACCTCTTCGCGCAGCTCGCCGGGGACCCGGTCGGCGACCCGCTTGAGCTGGAGGAGGACGGCCGTGAGGGTCTGGCCGACCTCGTCGTGCAGTTCGCGGGCGATGCGGTGGCGTTCGCGTTCCTGGGCCTGGAGCGCACGCCCGGCGCCGGCCGCCCGTTCGGCCTGGAGCCGGTCCAGCATCGTGTTGTACGTGGCGATCAGTTCGGCCGCCTCGGCCGGTCCGGCGACCGCCGGGCGGGCGCCGTGCACCAGCAGGTCGGCGGTGGCCATGGCGTGGCCGAGCCGGTGCAGGGGGTTCAGGCCGATGCGCAGGACGACCGCGTTTCCGGCGAGCAGTGCCGCGAGGCCCGCGAGCAGGATCAGTGCCTCGCCGGGCAGGACCGGCGTCGAGACGGTGAGCGGTCCCAGGAGCAGGGCGGTGGCGACGAACAGGCCCGCGGCGTTGAGCGAGAAGATCCGCCAGAAGAGCGACACGGTCCTCTTTCCGCTCCTCCCGGCTTCCGCGCACGACACCGCCGCGGCCAGTCTCCGCGCCCGCGACCGGCCGCGTATATCCGTCACGACACCCATATCGCCACGGTACGTGCGGATGACAGCATGGCGGGGCCGTGAGCACGTCACGTACGTGCGGGAAGTGCGGCCAAGGAAGCAAGACGAATGAGGGGACAGCTCGTGTCAGCACCACGCCTGAGGGCGACGCCGCTGCCGGGTATCGGGGTCCAGTACGACCTGGAGACGCGCGCACACCGCCATCTGTCGGTGGTGGCACACCGCGACGGCGCCCGCACGGTGAACGTGTACCGGGACGACGATCCCGACTCGTGCGCCCACTCGCTGCGCCTGACCGGCCCCGAGGCGGGTGCCCTGATCGACGCGCTGAAGCCCTCGCACCACAGCGCCAGCCTGCTCTACACCACGGATCTGGGTCTGGTCGCCGAGCGGATCGAGGTGTCCGCCACCTCCCGCTGGAACGGGCGGCTCCTGGGCGAGACGTGCATGCGGACCGAGACCGGCGCGTCGATCGTGGCGGTGCTGCGGAGGGCCGAGGCGATCCCCTCGCCGGCGCCGGACTTCCGGCTCGTGGGTGGTGACACCTTGATCGTCATCGGCACCCGTGAGGGCGTCGACGCCGCCGCGGCGATACTCGGGCAGGAGTGAGCCGGTGCACTCCGCGGTCCTCCTGATCGAGTTCGGTTCCATCATCCTTGGGCTGGGGTTGCTCGGCCGGTTCGCCGGGCGCTACCGGCTCTCCCCCATCCCGCTGTACCTGCTGGCCGGTCTGGCCTTCGGCGAGGGCGGGCTGCTCCCGCTCGGCGCGAGCGAGGAGTTCGTCGCCACCGGCGCCGAGATCGGTGTCATCCTCCTGCTGCTGATGCTGGGCCTGGAGTACACGGCCAGCGACCTCGTCACGAACCTCAAGTCCCACTACCCGGCCGGCCTCGTCGACTGCGCGCTCAACGCGGTGCCGGGGGCGGTGGCCGCGCTGCTGCTGGGCTGGGGTCCGGTGGCGGCCGTCGTCCTCGCCGGCGTCACGTGGATCTCGTCGTCCGGTGTCATCGCGAAGGTGCTGGGCGATCTCGGCCGGGTCGGCAACCGCGAGACGCCGGTGATCCTCAGCGTGCTGGTCCTGGAGGACCTGGCGATGGCGGTGTACCTGCCGATCGTCACCGCGCTGGTCGCCGGCGCCGGGCTGATGACCGGCAGCATCACGCTGGCGGTCGCGCTGGCCGCGGCGGGGCTGGTGCTCTTCGTGGCGGTCCGCTACGGCCGGCTCATCTCGCGGTTCGTCTCCAGCGACGACCCGGAGAAGCTGCTGCTGGTGGTGCTCGGCCTGACGATCCTGGTCGCGGGTGTGGCGCAGCAGCTCCAGGTGTCGGCCGCGGTGGGCGCCTTCCTGGTGGGCATCGCGCTGTCCGGGGAGGTCGCGGAGGGCGCGCACACGCTTCTGAGCCCGCTGCGGGACCTGTTCGCCGCCGTGTTCTTCGTCTTCTTCGGCCTGCACACGGACCCGGCCAGCATTCCGCCGGTCCTGCTGCCGGCCCTCGCGCTGGCCCTGCTCACGGCGGTGACGAAGATCGCCACCGGGTACTGGGCGGCACGGCGCGCCGGGATCTCCGTCAAGGGCCGCTGGCGTGCGGGCGGGGCGCTGGTGGCGCGCGGCGAGTTCTCGATCGTCATCGCGGGTCTCGCGGTCTCGGCCGGAATCGAGCCGTCCCTGGGCCCGCTGGCCACGGCCTACGTCCTCATCCTGGTCGTCCTCGGCCCCCTCACCGCCCGCTTCACCGAGCCGCTGGGGATGCGCCTGTTCGGCCGCCGCGACCGTCCCGGCCACCCCGGCGGCGGCGCCCCCGACGGGGCGTCCCGGACGGCTACGGGGGCGGAGGCGACGGTCGGCGACTGACGGCGGGCTCAGCCGCGCGGGGCTCCGCGCGGGCGTCAGCCGCGCGGCGCCTCCGTCACGTCCGTTGTCTGCGGCGTCCCCGCCACGTCCGGGGTGCCCGCCCCGTCCGGGGTGCCCGCCGCGTCCGACGTCCGTGGCCTCCACCCCTGGCGGCGCAGGACGGCGGAGACGTCCGGTGCCTCGTAGTGGTCGCCCTTGAGGACCTTGCCGTCGGCGCGGCGGCTGACGCTGCCGTCGGGGCCGAGCTTGGTCATGTTGGAGCGGTGGATCTCGGCGATCACCTCGTCCAGGTCGATGCCGTGGACGAGGGCCGTGCCGTAGGCGACGTAGACGACGTCGGCCAGTTCGTGAGCGAGCCGGTCGAGGGGTCCCGTCACCGACACCTCCGCGACCTCGGCGGCCTCCTCGGCGAGCAGCTCGCCTCTGTGCGCCGCCAGGCCGGGCGAGACCTCGGTCGGGGCGCTGCGGGCGTCCAGCCCGAAGGCGAGGTGGAAGGCATGGACCAGGTCGGCGGGCGAGGTGTTGCTCATGCCGACGACTCTAGCGACCGCCACCGACAACGGTGCCGCGCTCTCGGGGCCGCGGTGTGAGTTCGGCCCTGGTCAGTGCCGGTGCGGGCTGGCAGGATCGGCCCCATGTCCACGCTGCTCTCCCGTATCGGCGGGCGCCGGGCCGCCCAGGGCGCGGTCGTCGGTGCCGTCGTGCTCGGGCTGCTGCTGTGGTGGCTGCTGCCGCTGGGTGAGAAGCCGCCGGGCGGCAGCATCACGTTCAGCACGGGCACCCGCGCGGGCGTCTACCAGAAGTACGGCGAGCTGCTGCGCTCCGAGCTGCGCAAGGACATGCCGGGTCTGGACGTGCGGCTGATGACCAGCGCGGGCTCGCAGGAGAACGTCGAGCGGGTCGCGTCCGGAGAGGCCGACTTCACGATCGCCGCGGCCGACGCGGTGGAGACGTACAAGCTGGCCGGCCGCCCCGGGGCGGAGGCGCTGCGGGGGGTCACCCGCCTCTACGACGACTACGTGCAGCTCGTGGTGCCCACCGACTCGGACATCCAGTCGGTCGCCGACCTGCGGGGCAAGCGGGTCGCGATAGGGCTGCCCAACTCGGGCGTACGGCTGATCGCCACCCGGCTCCTGAAGGCCGTCGGCATCGATCCGGAGACGGACATCACGCCACGCGCGGACGGCATCGACACCGGCCCCGGGCGGCTCGGCGGCGAACTGGACGCGTTCTTCTGGTCGGGCGGCGTGCCGACCGACGGGCTCAGGCAGATCGCGGAGACGTCCGCCTTCCGGTTCGTGCCGATCGGCGACGACCTCGTCACCGAGCTGCACGAGTCGGGCGGCGCGACCCGCTACTACCGCACCACCAACATGCCGGAGTCGGCCTACCCCACCGTGCAGAACGGCGCCGTGGTGCCCACCATGGCGGTGTCCAACCTGCTGGTGACCCGCGCGGACGTCGATCCGCGGCTCACCGAGTGGCTGACCCGGACCGTGCTGGACAGCCGCGACGGCATCGGGGCCCACGTCCACTCCGCGCAGCTGGTGGATCTGCGCACGGCTATCTACACCGACCCGCTGGAGCTGCACGAGGGCGCCCGGCGCTACTACCGGTCGGTCAAGCCGTAGGCGCCCTGCCGCCTATCGGCCACCGGAGCCGTAGGGGCGCTCGGGCTCCTTGGGCACCGTGCCCGTCCTCGGCACCGTGACGGTGACCTCCAGGCCGTGCGGCGCGTGGTGGCCGAAGGAGATCGAGCCGTCGCCCGCCGCGAGCAGCGCCCGGCAGATGGACAGTCCGAGCCCCGACCCCTTGATGTTCTGGTGCCGGCCGCTGCGCCAGAAGCGGTCGCCCACGCGCGCGAGCTCCTCGTCGGTGAGCCCGGGGCCGTTGTCGGTGACGACGACGGTGGCGGCGTCCCCGGTGGAGGCGACCTCGACCCGGACGGTCTCCTCCGGCGGCGTGAACTTCACCGCGTTGTCGATGACCGCGTCCAGGGCGCTGGAGAGGGCCACCGGGTCGGCCCAGCCCGTGGTCGGCGGACACTCCCCCACCAGCCGTACGCCCTTGGCCTCGGCCGTCGGCGCCCAGGCCGCCACCCGCTCGGCGGCCAGCGCGCCGACGTCGGTGACCTTCAGGTCGGCCTGGCTGTGCTCGGCCAGCGCCAGGTCGAGCAGGTCGTCCAGGACCCGGGCCAGGCGTTTGCCCTCGGTCTGGACGGAGGCGATCTCCTCGTTGCCCTCCGGCAGTTCCAGGGCGAGCAGTTCGATGCGCAGCAGCAGGGCCGCGAGCGGGTTGCGCAACTGGTGCGAGGCGTCGGCGACGAAGGCGCGCTGCTGCTCCAGCACGTCCTCCACGTGGTCGGCCATCTCGTTGAACGACCCGGCGAGGCGTCTCAGCTCCGGCGGCCCGCCGGCCGGCGCGACCCGGGACTTGAGCCGCCCGGTGGCGATGTCGTGGGTGGTGGCGTCGAGGACCCGCACGGGCTTGAGCACCCAGCCGGTCAGCCGGAGCGCGGCGCCGACGGCGAGCAGCATCGCGGCGATCTCACCGGCGCCGATCACCAGCCAGCCGCGCAGGGTGCTCGACCGCATCGAGTCGGTCGGCGACTCCGTCACGACGACCGCGACCACGTCGCCGTCCCGGATGACGGGCGAGGCCACCACGAGTTGTCCGTCCTGCCACGGCCACACCTGTCGCGGGTCGTGACTGCGCCGGCTCAGCAGCGCCTCGTCGAAGGAGTCGCGTACCTCGCCGGTCTGCGGCAGGAACCAGGTGGTCGGGGCGTTGGCCATCGGGATGTGGTTGCGGTAGAAGACGCCCGCCTTGATGCCGTAGACCTCGTAGTAGCTGGTCAGCTCGGCCTGGAGGGTCTCCAGGCGTTCGTCCGTGCTGGTCGGGCGGGAGCCGCCCGGCGCGTCCTCGGTGACGAACTGGGCGAGCGCGGCGAAGCGTGCGGTGTCGTCTATGCGGTCGATGACGACCTTCTGCTGCTCCGCGCGTGCGACGCTCACTCCGAGCGGAACGCCGAGCGCGAGCAGTACGGCCGCCATCAGGACGATGAGCAGCGGGAGCAGGCGTGTGCTCACCCGGCCCCGCTATCCGGTGGGCGCGACGAGGCGGTAGCCGACGCCGCGGACGGTCTCGATGAGCGCGGGCATGCGCAGCTTGGCGCGCAGGGAGGCGACGTGCACCTCCAGGGTGCGGCCGGTCCCCTCCCAGCTGGTCCGCCAGACCTCGCTGATGATCTGCTCCCGGCGGAACACCACGCCGGGTCGCTGGGCGAGCAGCGCGAGGAGGTCGAACTCCTTGCGGGTGAGCTGGACGACCGCTCCGTCCACGCTCACCTGACGTGTCGGCAGCTCGATGCGCAGCGCGCCGAGGCGCACCACCGTCTCGGTGCTCCCGGTGGCGTCCTCCTGGGCGGTGCGCCGGCTGACGGCGTGGATCCGGGCGAGCAGCTCCCCGGTGTCGTACGGCTTGACCACGTAGTCGTCGGCGCCGAGATTGAGGCCGTGGATGCGGGAGCGGACGTCGGAGCGGGCGGTGACCATGATGACCGGCGTGCTGGTGCGCTTGCGGATCTTGCCGCAGACCTCGTAGCCGTCCTGGTCGGGCAGGCCGAGGTCGAGCAGGACGACGCCGAAGCCGTCGACCTCCGGGACGAGCGCCTGGAGCGCCTCCTCGCCACTGCGCGCGTGGGTGACGTCGAAGCCGTGCCGTGCCAGGATCGCGGACAGGGCGGCGGCCACGTGGTTGTCGTCCTCGACGAGCAGCAGTCTCATCCGGGCTCCCTTCGGTTCATCGGCCGTACGCTCAGGACGCGTAGAAAGTGCGAAAGACGCGTGCACGCGCGTGCGCGCCTTGTGCAGTGACGCTGATGCGGAGGGACCGCGTCAAGAGGTCTCCGGTCGCGGCCGCTCGAAGTTATCCGGCCGATATGCGCCCTGCTCACAAGTGCTACGACTCGTGTCTGATTGCTATCGGATCGTGATGCTCAGATCTCCCTCAGATGTAGAGACGAAGAGTGTCCCCGGTCACTACTGTCCTCCGAAACCGAGGAGGACGGAGCCCGAGAGCGATGACCGAAGTATCGGTGGCCAAGGAAGACAAGGCCGCGACCGACGAACTGGTCGTCCTGAAGAGTGTCAACAAGCACTTCGGCGCGTTGCACGTGCTCCAGGACATCGACCTGACGATCACCCGCGGCGAAGTCGTCGTGGTCATCGGACCCTCCGGGTCCGGCAAGTCCACCCTGTGCCGCACCATCAACCGTCTGGAGACCATCGACTCCGGGTCGATCGCGATCGACGGCAGGCCGCTTCCCGCGGAGGGCAAGGAACTGGCCAGGCTCCGTGCCGACGTCGGCATGGTCTTCCAGTCCTTCAACCTCTTCGCGCACAAGACGGTGCTGGAGAACGTGACCCTGGGCCAGGTCAAGGTCCGCAAGGTCGACGCGAAGAAGGCCGAGGAGAAGGCCCGCGCGCTGCTCGACCGGGTCGGCGTGGGCGCCCAGGCGGACAAGTACCCCGCTCAGCTCTCCGGCGGTCAGCAGCAGCGCGTCGCCATCGCGCGGGCGCTGGCCATGGACCCGAAGGTCATGCTCTTCGACGAGCCGACGTCGGCTCTCGACCCCGAGATGATCAACGAGGTCCTGGAGGTCATGAAGCAGCTCGCGCGTGACGGCATGACCATGGTCGTGGTCACGCACGAGATGGGCTTCGCCCGCTCGGCGGCCAACCGCGTGGTGTTCATGGCCGACGGCCGCATCGTCGAAGAGGCGACGCCGGACCAGTTCTTCAGCAACCCGCGCAGCGACCGTGCCAAGGACTTCCTGTCGAAGATCCTGCACCACTGAGACCTCGTCTCCCGCGCCTGATCGTCAGATCGCCCGATCACAGCCAAAGGATGTTCACCATGAAGCTTCGCAAGGTCTCCGCCGCCTCGGCCGCCGTGCTCGCCCTCGCCCTGACCGCCACCGCGTGTGGCGGCGACGACAAGGACAGCGGCTCCTCCGGCGGTGATGGCAAGAAGATCACCATCGGCATCAAGTTCGACCAGCCCGGCCTCGGCCAGAAGACCCCGGACGGCTACGCCGGCTTCGACGTGGACGTCGCCACGTACGTCGCCAAGAAGCTCGGCTACACCGAGGACCAGATCGAGTGGAAGGAGTCGAAGAGCGCCGACCGCGAGACCATGCTGCAGCGCGGTGACGTCGACTTCATCGCCGCCACGTACTCGATCACCCCGGAGCGCCAGGAGAAGGTCGACTTCGCCGGGCCGTACCTGCTCGCCCACCAGGACGTGCTGATCCGCGCCGACGACGACAAGATCAAGTCGCCGGAGGACCTGAACGACGCGAAGCTCTGCTCGGTCACCGGGTCGACCTCGGCGCAGAACGTCAAGGACAAGCTGGCGCCCAAGGCCCAGCTCCAGCCGTACCCGACGTACTCGGCCTGCCTGCCCGGCCTGCAGAACGGCGCCATCGACGCGCTGACCACCGACGACTCCATCCTCGCCGGTTACGCCGCCCAGTCGCAGTTCAAGGGCAAGTTCAAGCTCGGCGGCTTCAAGCTGACGAACGAGAACTACGGCATCGGCGTCAAGAAGGGCAGCGACCTAAAGGACAAGATCAACACGGCCCTCGAAGAGATGGTCTCCGACAAGTCCTGGGACAAGGCCGTCGAGGACAACTTCGGCCCGGCGAACTACAAGAACGAGCCGGCGCCGAAGATCGGCGACATCAAGAGCTGAGGCCAGCGCCTGACGGGGTGCGCCGCCCCGAGGAGGGGCGGCGCACCGGGGGCGGGCATCCCTACACGCGGAAGCGCGGGAGATCGTGTTCGACTTTGTTAAGGATTACGACCTACTGGGAGCCTTCTGGACGACGGTGCAGCTCGCTGTGCTCTCGGCCGTCGGCTCCCTGATCTGGGGCACCGCACTGGCCGCCATGCGTGTCGGGCCGGTGCCACTGATGCGCGGCTTCGGGACCGCGTACGTGAACACCGTGCGGAACATCCCGCTGACCGTCATCATCCTGTTCACGTCGCTGGGCCTGAACCAGACGCTGAGTATCTCCCTCGGCGCGGACGACGTCGAGACGATCAACTTCCGGCTCGCCGTGCTCGGCCTGATCCTCTACACCTCGTCCTTCGTGTGCGAGGCCCTGCGCTCCGGCATCAACACGGTGCCGGTCGGACAGGCGGAGGCGGCACGGGCGATCGGGCTCAGCTTCGGACAGGTGCTGCGCCACGTGGTGCTGCCCCAGGCCTTCCGTTCCTCCGTCGTCCCCATGGCGAACGTACTGATCGCTCTCATCAAGAACACCACGGTGGCTGCCGCCATCGGTGTCGCCGAGGCGGCGCTCCTCATGAAGGAGATGATCGAGAACGAGGCACAGCTGCTGCTGATCTCCGCGGTCATCGCCTTCGGTTTCGTGGTCCTGACCCTGCCGACCGGCCTGTTCCTCGGTTGGCTGGGCAAGAAGGTGGCGGTGAAGCGATGAGTTCCGTTCTCTACGACGCGCAGGGCCCTCGTGCCAAGCGGCGCAACATCGTCTTCACCGCGGTCTTCATCGTGGCCCTCGCGGCCCTGCTGTGGTGGGTGTTCAGCACCCTCAACGACAAGGGCCAGCTGGAATGGGCCCTGTGGAAGCCGTTCTTCTCCGGCACCGAGGCCTGGTCCACGTACATCTGGCCGGGCCTGGAGAACACCCTCAAGGCCGCTGCCCTCGCAGTGATCATCGCCCTCCCGCTCGGCGCGGTCCTCGGTATCGCCCGGCTGTCGGACCACGTGTGGGTACGGATCCCGGCGACGGTCGTGGTCGAGTTCTTCCGGTCCATCCCCGTACTGGTCCTGATGATCTTCGGCCTCGCCCTGTTCGCCGAGTACACCAACGTAAGCTCGGACGACCGTCCGCTGTACGCCGTTGTCACGGGCCTGGTGCTGTACAACGCCTCCGTCCTCGCGGAGATCGTCCGGGCGGGCATCCTGGCTCTGCCCAAGGGCCAGTCCGAGGCCGCGATGGCGATCGGCCTGCGCAAGGGCCAGCTGATGCGGACCATCCTGCTGCCGCAGGCGGTCACCACGATGCTGCCGGCGATCGTCAGCCAGCTCGTCGTCATCCTGAAGGACACCGCGCTCGGCGGCGCGGTCCTCACCTTCCCCGAGCTGCTCGCCTCGGCCAACACGATGAGCGGCTACTACGGCGCCAACGTGATCGCGAGCTTCACCGTGGTCGCGGTCATCTACATCGCGCTCAACTTCATCCTCACGAGCTTCGCGAGCTGGCTGGAACGCCGACTGCGGCGGGCCAAGAAGTCCACCGGTGCCGTGCTCAAGGCGGACGACACGGAGGCCGTGGGAACCGGAACCGGCCGCACGACCTGACGCGCGAGGCGGTTGATCACTTCGTACGACCATCACGGAGGCAGTGGCATGATCGCCACTGCCTCCGTCACTTGACGCAAGCAGCGGCAATAGGTTGCATACGTTCTGTGACCGTGCACCCTGCTCCAACGTCCTGTTCACCTACGTCCCCCGGGACACCGCCACGGGCAGGGGGCGCCGCACCGTGGACCCGGTGATCATCACCGGAGCGGGGCCCGTCGGGCTCACGCTCGCCCTGGCGCTGGCGCGGCAGGAGGTGCCCTGTGTCGTCCTCGACGAAGGGCCCGGCAAGGACGAACCCCGCCCCGCCCGCACCGTCGTGCTCCGCCCGGAAGCCGTCGAGCTCATCGAGCGGCTGACCGGCGCATCCCTGACGGGGCTGGGTTCCCGTTGGGCCGGATGGCGGTCCGTGCGGCGCAAGCAGGTGATCCGCGAGGTCGAGTTCGGGGACGCGGAGCCGCCGCCGCTGCACCTCGCCCAGCACGAGTTGACCGAGGCCCTGCGCACGGCACTCGCCCGCGAGTCGTTGGCCAAGGTCGCGGTGGACAGCCGTCTGGACAGCGTCGAGCAGGAGAAGTCGGGCGTCACGGCGCACACCCGCGGCCCCGCCGGCACCTGGTGGCGCGGCAGCTACCTGGTCGGCTGCGACGGCCCCCGCTCGACCGTCCGCAAGCTCCAGGACATCCGCTTCCCCGGCCGTACGGCGGTGGAACGATACGCCGTCGCCGCGCTGCGCACCGAACTCCCCTGGGCCGACCAGGCATTGCTGCACCGGATGCCGCCGTGGCGGACGTCCGGTCCGTCGGCCGGTGAGGTCGTGGCCCGCCCCCTGCCGGACGGCGTCTGGCGTCTGGACTGGCTGCTGCCGCCCGGCAAGGACCTGGTCACGCCCGAGCTGCTGGTGAACCGCGTCCGCGAGACCCTGACCGGCTGGTCCGACGGCGCGCCCGCGGCGTACGAGCTGCTCGACACCGGCGTCCACACCGTCCACCACAGGCTGGCCCGGCGCTGGCGGGTGGGCCGCGTGCTGCTCGCCGGGGACGCCGCCCACCTGCTGGGTGCCCTGGGCACACAGGGCCTGGAGGAAGGGTTGCTGGACGCCGACAACCTCGCCTGGAAACTCGCCCTGGCCTGGCATCACGGGCCGCGCGAGGCGCTGCTCGACAGCTACCAGACCGAGCGGCGCGCGGCGATCGCCGCGCGGCTGCGCGCCGCCGACCAGGTGCTCCCGCTGCTGCGCGGGGGTGGCGGACTGCGTGCGTACGTCCCCGGGTCCTCCCGCGGACACGACACGCTGCTCGCCGACGGTCACCTGGGGCGCGGCGCGCTGGGCGCGCCGGGAACGTACGCCGACTCGCCCCTCGCCCCCGCGGACCTGGCCGGAGCGGCGGAGGTCGGCACGGCGCCCGGGTCGCCCGTCGCCGATGTGCGGGTCACGGCGGAGGACGGCACCTTCGTACAGCTGCGCGACCGGCTCGGGCGCGGGGCGCTCCTGGTGGTGCTGATCGCGCCGGGCACGGGGGTGTGGGAGCGCAGGCACTGGGTGACGGCCGGGATCATGCCCCGGCTGGCGGCGGCGGTGACGGCGCTGCCCCACCGGGCCGAGCTGCTGGTCGCCGAGAGCTATCCCGGTGCCGCCGCGCACACGGTGCTGCTGGTGCGGCCGGACGGTCACCTGGTCACGGCGCTGACCGGGGTGCGCCCGGCCGATCTGTACGCGGCCGCGGAGGCGACGCTGGGCGGGCCGACGGTCACGGCGGGTGCCGCGGCGGAGGAGGAGGGAGCGGGAGCTTCGACCGGTTCCCGCTGACCGGGCGGTCGTTTGTCCGCATGTTGACGGTGAGTTGACCGGTCCGCACCGTCATGGTCTACTCCGGACCGTGACCGACACCCGTGTGCGCCTGTGGCGGAGGGTCCATATGGACCTCGTCCGCTACGCGGGCTGCGTGTGTCGGCCGTCCTGCTGAATTCGCTCCCCTCTTCTTCGCGCGCCGCCGCCGTCGCCTGCCGACGGCTCGCCGCGCGCTCCCTCGCGAACTCCCAGGACGGTATCCGTGTCTGTCTCCTCCCCCGCCGCGGCCTCCCGCGCCGCGGCTCCGGCCGCTCCCACGCAGGCCGAACTCCTCGACTTCGCCCGGCGCACCGCCGCCGACGCCGCACTGATCGCCTCCCTGCCGCTCGACCCCGAGGGCCGCACCTGGGTGCGGCTGGAAGGGCCCGGTGGCAGCGAGGCGTGGCTGATCGGCTGGCCGCCCGGCACGGGCACCGGCTGGCACGACCACGCCGAGTCCGTGGGCGCCTTCGTGACCGCCGCGGGCGAGCTCAAGGAGAACGCGCTCGCCGCCCGCCTGCCCACCGACGGCTGGAAGACCCTGGAACTCGCCGACGACGTGGACCGGGAACGCCGGCTCCCGGCCGGCAAGGGGCGTGCCTTCGGCCGGCACCACGTGCACGAGGTGCTCAACGCGTCGCCCGACCGGCACGCGGTCTCCGTGCACGCCTACTACCCTCCCCTGCCGCAGATCCGCCGCTACAGCCGTGGTGGGCAGACCCTGCGCCTGGAGCAGGTCGAGCGCCCGGAGGACTGGCAGTGAGCGAGCCGACCGGGGTGGACGAGCTGCTGGAGCGGGTGCGCGCCGGGTACCGGCGGTTCGCTCCGCACGAGGCGTACGACGCCGCCGAGGCCGGTACGGCGCTGCTGGTGGACATCCGGTACGCCGCCCTGCGGGAGCGGGACGGCGTGATCCCCGGCGCTCTGGTGGTCGAGCGGAACGAGCTGGAGTGGCGGCTGGACCCGCGGGGCAGCCACCGGCTCCCCGAGGCCACGGACCACGACGTGCGGGTCGTCGTGGTGTGCAACGAGGGCTACGCCTCCAGCCTGGCGGCGGAGTCGCTGCACCGGCTCGGACTGCACCGGGCCACCGATCTGGTCGGCGGCTTCCAGGCCTGGCGCGCGGCGGGACTGCCGGTGACCGCCGCGGTTCAGTAGTCGACGGGGCGGTTCAGAGGCCGTGTCCGCGTTGCCCTGGGTGACGAGGCGGATCGGCGTGCGGGTCGGCCTTCTCCGCCGCCCTGCCTCGCAGCAGGGTGCGCCGGGCTGATCGGCGACGGCCCCGGCGTTGTCCGGCAGTGCGTCGGTGAAGCCGCCGACGGGCAGGTCGGCGGCGACCGTGACGCGTCAGAAGCCGTCCTCGCCGAGGAACTCCGTGTCCTCGCCCTCTTCCTCCAGTGCCTGGCGGACCACCCGAAGGGCCATGCCCTCCGGATAGCCCTTGCGGGCCAGCATGCCCGCGAGGCGGCGCAGCCTCTTGTCGCGGTCGAGCCCTCTGGTCGCCCGCAGCTTCCGTGCCACCAGCTCGCGTGCCGTCTCCTCCTCCTGTTCGGAGTCCAGCCGGGAGACCGCGGCGTCGATGAGTGTGCTGTCGACACCCTTCGTCCGCAGCTCCCTGGCGAGGGCGCGCCGGGCCAGACCGCGGCCGTGGTGCCGGGAGTCCACCCAGGCTTCCGCGAAGGCGCTGTCGTTGATCAGGCCGACCTCCTCGAACCTGGACAGCACCTCTTCGGCGGCCTCGTCGGGGATCTCCCGCTTGCGCAGGGCGTCGGCGAGCTGGCTGCGGGTACGCGGGGTCCCGGTCAGCAGGCGCAGACAGATCGCCCGTGCCTGCTCGACCGGGTCCCGCGGAGGCTCCCCCTTCTCGGCCCTCGACGAGGAAGTGGCACCTCCGTCCTCGGTGAACGGCTCCGCACGCCCGCGCCGCCGCCGCGTGCCGCCCGTCGCACGGGCCCGTCCGCCTCTCCGGCGCGCCTCGCCGTCATCTTGGCGCGCCCGGCCGCCGTCGGGTGGGCCGACGGCGGTCTGTTCCGTCTCGTACGGGGCCGCGGTCGCCCCGTACGCGCCGTCGCTCGTCCCGGCGGGGCCGTTGGCGTACTCGGCCCAGTCGGTTCGTCGTGTCACGGGTCAGCTCTTGGCTGCCGCGGCCTTGGACTTGGTGGCCTTGGCGGTCGCAGGGGCGGGCACCGCCGGTGCGGCGTCGGACGGGGCGGCGTCCGTACCCGGCTCGGCGGCAGGCTCCTCGGGACGCACGCCGACGCCGAGCTTCTCCTTGATCTTTTTCTCGATCTCGTTGGCAAGGTCGGGGTTGTCCTTGAGGAAGTTGCGCGCGTTCTCCTTGCCCTGGCCGAGCTGGTCGCCCTCGTACGTGTACCAGGCGCCGGCCTTGCGGACGAAGCCGTGCTCCACACCCATGTCGATCAGGCCGCCCTCGCGGCTGATGCCCTGGCCGTAGAGGATGTCGAACTCGGCCTGCTTGAAGGGCGGCGCGACCTTGTTCTTGACGACCTTGCAGCGGGTGCGGTTGCCGACGGCGTCCGTGCCGTCCTTCAGCGTCTCGATGCGGCGGATGTCGATGCGCACGGAGGCGTAGAACTTCAGGGCCCGGCCACCGGTCGTGGTCTCCGGGGAGCCGAACATGACGCCGATCTTCTCGCGGAGCTGGTTGATGAAGATCGCGGTGGTCTTGGACTGGTTGAGCGCGCTGGTGATCTTCCGCAGGGCCTGGCTCATCAGCCGGGCCTGCAGACCGACGTGGCTGTCGCCCATCTCGCCCTCGATCTCCGCGCGCGGGACGAGCGCGGCGACGGAGTCGATGACGATGAGGTCGAGGGCGCCGGAGCGGACCAGCATGTCCACGATCTCCAGGGCCTGCTCGCCGTTGTCCGGCTGGGAGAGGATCAGGTTGTCGATGTCGACGCCGAGCTTCTTCGCGTACTCGGGGTCGAGGGCGTGCTCCGCGTCCACGAACGCGACCTGGCCGCCCGCCTTCTGCGCGTTCGCCACCGCGTGCAGGGTCAGGGTCGTCTTGCCCGAGGACTCGGGGCCGTAGACCTCCACGACCCGGCCGCGCGGGAGGCCGCCGACACCGAGGGCCACGTCGAGCGCGGTCGATCCGGTGGGGATGACCTCGATGGGCTCGTTCGGCCGCTCGCCCATGCGCATGACCGCGCCCTTGCCGAATTGCCGTTCAATCTGTGCGAGCGCGGCGTCCAGAGCCTTCTCGCGGTCGGTTCCTGCCATGGGTTCCACCCGGTTTGCTTGATTCGATCGCTTCACGTCGAAGACGCTAATGCCTGCCACTGACAATGCCCCGCGCCGCGGGTCCGGCCTGTGGATAACTCGGGCGCTTCTCCGTCCAAACCATGTCGAATCACCCGTCATGAGCCTCGCCGGAGCCTCCATGAGAATGGATGTTCGATTTTTGTGTCAAGCGCACCACGCGGCCCTTCCGAGCGTACGTCCGCCGCACCGGCGGGGGCCCGAACCGGCCGCGCACACCGAGGCGGAGGCTCAGGCGGAGGGGCCGCTCCCGGTCCCCTCCCGTCCCGGTCCCGGGCGTCCCAGTTCCCGCCGCCGGGTCCACAGCTTGCGCATGCGCGTGGTGCCGCCGGGCCCGGACGGACGGTTCCGGCGCCCGTGGACGCGGGGGTCGTCGGTGACGTCGTAGCGCTTGACGTACGCGCCGAGGAACGCCTGGAGCGTGGCGATCGCCGGGATGGCGATCAGCGCGCCGACGGCGCCGAGCAGCGCGGTGCCCGCGACGACCGAGCCGAACGCGACCGCCGGGTGGATGTCCACGGTCTTGGAGGTCAGCTTCGGCTGCAGCACGTAGTTCTCGAACTGCTGGTAGATCACCACGAAGATCAGGACCCACAGCGCGTACCAGGGGTTGACCGTGAAGGCGATCAGCATGGGCAGCGCACCCGCGAGGTACGTGCCGATGGTGGGGATGAACTGCGACACCAGGCCCACCCAGACGGCGAGCGCGGGGGCGTAGGGCACCTCCAGGATTTCCAGCAGGACGTAGTGCGCCACACCGGAGATCAGCGCCATCAGGCCGCGTGAGTACAGGTACCCGCCGGTCTTGTCCACGGCGATCTCCCACGCGCGCAGGACCTCGGCCTGGCGGGCGGGCGGCAGGACGGAACAGAGGCCGCGGCGCAGCCGGGGGCCGTCGGCGGCGAAGTAGAACGAGAAGAGCAGGACCGTCAGCAACTGGAAGAGACCGCCCAGGACCTGGGTCGACACGTCCAGGACACCCGTGGCGCTGTTCTGCACGTAGTTGCGCAGCCAGTCGGAGCGCAGCAGGCCCTCCTGGATGTCGACCCGCCGCAGGTCGGTGTGGAAGTGGCCGTTGACCCAGCTGATCACGGAGTCGAGGTAGTCCGGGAAGTCCTCGACCATCTTGACGATCTGGCCCGCGAGCATGGACCCGAGCAGTGTGACGAACCCGGCGGCGGCGACCAGCACGGCGAGGAAGACGAGGAAGGTGGCGAACCCCCGGCGCAAGCCGCGTCCGGCCATCCAGCTCACCGCGGGTTCGATGGCGAGCGCCAGGAAGAACGCGATGAGGATGTTGATCAGCAGGCCGGTGAGCTGGTGGAAGGCCCAGCTGCCGAGCTGGAAGGCGGCGATGAGCGCGAGGGCCAGCACCATGGCGCGCGGCAGCCAGCGCGGCATGCGGGCGCCCGGCGCCGCGGGCCCCGCGGCGCCGTCGGCCGGAGGGCCGGAGGGCGGCGTCGGGCCGGGCGGGGGAGCGTGCTGCCGGGGCGTCTGCCCGGTCTCGTCAGTGGATGCCACGGAGCAAGTCTCGCCCACGCGAGGCACCCCGGACGACCGTCCGATGGTCTTCGCGCACCGTCAGCGCTGCTCCCGCGGCACGTCCATGACGGTGCAGACCACCCGCCACACCTCCTTGGCGTCCCAGCCCGCGTCCAGCGCCCCGTTCACCGTGCGCCCGCCCAGCTCCGCCATCACGTGATCGCGCGCGAAGGTGTCGGCGTACCCCGCACCGAAGTGATCCGCCATTCGCTCCCAGAAGACCGTCAACCGCATGACACCAGTATCCCGCCCCTGAGAGTGGGCCCCGAGCCGGGACGGGGTACGGGGACCGCTTTCCGGCCTACGGTCTGTGCCATGGCCGACTCCGGAGCTTCCGCACTCACCCCGACCCCGCGCGCGCCCGCGTCGCGCTCATCGCTCGCCCGCGCGGAGCAGTTCGTCTGGCTCACGGCGCGCGTACTGGAGCAGCGCCTCTTCGCGTACCACTTCCGGGGTGGCGACGCCGGTCCGGTGGAGACCGCACTGGACGCCTACCGCAACGCGGACGGCGGGTACGGCCACGGGCTGGAGCCCGACCTGCGCGGCCCGGCCAGCTCCCCGCCGCACACCGCGCGTGCGCTGCGTGTCCTGGACGCGCTCGGACGCTGTGGCGGACAGCGCGTGGAGCGGATGTGCCGCTATCTGACCACCGTGTCCACGCCGGACGGCGCCCTGCCCGCGGCCCCGCCCGGAGGGGACGGGTTTCCGGCCGCGCCGTCCAAGCCGGTCGTGGACCGCCCTCCGGGCGAGCTGCTCGCCACCGGTCCGGTGGTCGGCCTGCTGCACCGCAACGAGGTCTGGCACGCCTGGCTGTTCCGCGCCACGGACTTCTGCTGGCGGGCGGCCGAGTCGCTGCAGACTCCTCACCCGTACGAGGTCGAGGCCGCCGTGGCCTTCCTGGACACCGTCCCCGACCGCCCGCGCGCGGAGGCGGCGGCCGGCCGGCTGGGCCGCCTGGTGCGCGATCAGCGGCTCGCCGTGCTGGACCCGGACGATCTCGGCGCGCACCCGGTCTCCCCCGGCCGCGCTCCGCGCGAGCACCACTTCCCGCACGACTACGCGAGGCACCCGTACTCCCTCGCGCGCGCGTGGTTCACGGACGCCGAGATGACCCGCTCCCTCGACTTCCTCGCGGCGGAGCAGGAGGACGACGGCGGCTGGCCCCTCCGCCGGCCCCGCCGGGCGCCCGCCCCGGCGCTCGAGGCGCGCCCCGCGGTGACTCTGGATGCCTTGCGCACGCTCCGCGCGTACGGCCGTGCCCTCGGCTGACCCCGGTCAGCCGCCCAGGGCCCGTACGCCCGCGGTGACCACCACGGCGGCCGCGACCACGAGGAGGAACGGCGCACGCAGCACCAGTGCCACGGCGGCCGCGGCGACTCCCGCGGCCCGTGCGTCCAGGACGAGCGTCTGGCCGTCGGCGAAGGTCTGCTGGGCGGTGAGCGCCGCGAGGAGGGCGACGGGCAGCAGGGCGGCGAGTCTGCGGACCAGCGGCCGCTCCAGGGCTCCGGCGGGCACGAGCAGTCCGGCGAGCTTGACGACGTAGCAGCCCACCGCGGTCCCGATGATCGCGATCCAGACGCTCACCGCTCTCCCTCCCCCGCGGACGCCTCGCGGTCGTCACGGTTCTCGACGGCTTCTCCCGCGCGGCGTCCGCGCGCCCACAGGACGAGCGGCGCCGCCAGCGCGGCCACCAGGACGGGCACACCGGCCGGCAGCACCGGCAGCAGGCCGAGGCCCAGGAGTACGGCCAGGCCCGCGACGGTTCGCTCGGTGGTGCTCTTCAGCATCGGCGCGAGCAACGCCAGGAAGACCGCGGGTCCGGCCGCGTCGAGCCCCCAGGCGGCGGTGTCCCCGATGGCCTCCGCGCCCAGCGCGCCGAGCAGTGTGGTGACGTTCCACAGCAGGTAGAGGGTGAGTCCGGTGACGGTGAACCCGATCCGTACGCCGCGCCGCGTGGGCTGGGCCAGGGCCACGGCGGTCGTCTCGTCGATGACCCATTGCGCCGCGAACGGCCGCACCGCGCGCGGGAGGGCCAGCAACTGGGAGAGGCGCAGCCCGTAGAAGGCGTTGCGCACGCCCAGGAAGAAGGCACCCGCCGCCGCGGTGAGCGGGTTGCCGCCGGCCGCGAGCGCCCCGACGAGCGCGAACTGGGACGCTCCGGTGAACACGAGAAGGCTGAGCGCGCAGGTCTGGGCGAGGGTCAGTCCGCTGCCGGCCGAGGTCACCCCGAAGGCGAACCCGGACAGTCCGACGGCGACGCCGACTCCGAGGGCGTCCCGTACGACGGCGGCGTCGGGCTTGCCCTCGACGGCTCCGGTCTCGGGAAGGGCTGTCTGTTCTGTCACGCCTCGGACGGTAGGAGCAGGCGGCGCCGCGCGTCTTGTACGTTCTTGCGCTCCCGCTGGTAGGCGCCGGGCGGCACGCCCACGATCCGCGCGAAGTGCCGGTTCAGGTGCGGCTGGTCGGTGAACCCCACGGCGACGGCTGCCTCGGCCGGTGACGTCCCGGTGTCGAGCAGCCGCCGCGCGCGGCGCACCCGGGCGTCCGTCAGCCAGGTGTGGGGCGGCATGCCATAGGCGTCCCGGAAGGCCCGCAGCAGTGCGAACGGGCTGGTGCCGAGCTCCCCGGCCAGCCGCTCCAGGCTCGGCGGTTCGGCCATCCGCTCCTCCAGCACGGCACGCGCGCGTGCCGCGACCCCGCCCCCGGCCGTCGGCACCTCCCGGCGGGGCAGCGGCCCGCCGTTCAGCCGCAGCAATCGCGTCACGGCCACCCTGAGCAGGGTGTCGGCGGCGAGCGCGTTCCCCTCGTCGGCGGCCCGCAGCACGCGGTGCACCAGCTCGACGGCGTACGGGTCGTCGAGGACCGGCCGGACGAAACCGGGCGTCCCGCGCAGCGTCGTCGTCTCCGCCGCGATCCCGGCCACCAGCTCCGGCGCCGGGTAGACCGCGCCGTAGCGCCACCCCTCCGGCACCCCGGCCCGTCCCGTGTGCGGGGTGTCCGGGTTGACCAGGGCCAGAGAGCCCGCCCCGGCGTACTGGTCGCCTCCGCCGTGGTGGAAGACCTCCACACCGTCGGCTATGGCCGCGATGACGAAGTGCTCGTGCGTGTGGCGTACGAAGGTCTTCCGTATGTACTGGGCCCGCAGCAGGTCGACGTCGGGGAGCTCCGCGTACTGCCAGTGCCGTGCCCGCTCGCCCTTTCCCGCCATGCCCCCATTCTCCGTCACCGGGCCGCGGCCTCCGCCGGCGGCCCCGCGCCTGCCCCGCCACCCGGCCGTCCGCCCGGCTCGGGCCGATTGTCAGTGGCGGGGTGCACGATGGATCCATGGTCAGCTCCGCGCACCGAGCCCTGGACGGCTTCTCCCCCGCGACCCGCGGTTGGTTCACGGGTGCCTTCTCCGCGCCCACCGCCGCACAGGCGGGAGCGTGGCAGGCGATCTCCGCGGGCTCGGACGTCCTGGTGGTCGCCCCCACCGGCTCCGGCAAGACGCTGGCCGCGTTCCTCGCCGCCCTGGACCAGCTCGCCTCGACGCCCCCGCCCGCCGACCCCAGGAAACGCTGCCGCGTCCTGTACGTCTCCCCGCTCAAGGCGCTGGCCGTCGACGTCGAGCGCAATCTCCGCAGTCCGCTGACCGGCATCCGCCAGGAGTCCGTCCGCCTCGGCCTGCCCGAGCCCGAGATCAGGGTCGGCATCCGCTCGGGCGACACCCCGGCCGCAGAGCGCCGCGCCCTGTCCACCCGGCCGCCGGACATCCTGATCACCACCCCGGAGTCCCTGTTCCTGATGCTGACGTCGGCCACGCGCGAGGCGCTGACCGGCATCGAGACGGTGATCCTGGACGAGGTGCACGCGGTCGCGGGGACCAAGCGCGGCGCGCATCTGGCGCTCACCCTGGAGCGGCTGGACGAGCTGCTCCCGAAACCGGCCCGCCGCATCGGTCTGTCGGCGACGGTCCGCCCCGTGGACGAGGTCGCCCGGTTCCTCGCCCCGCGCGGCCGGGTGGAGATCGTCCAGCCGGACTCGGGCAAGGAGTTCGACCTCTCCGTCGTCGTCCCGGTCGAGGACCTGGGCGAGCTGGGCGGCTCCCCGGCCGCCGACAAGGACGAGGGCGCCGAGCGGCCGTCGATCTGGCCGCACGTGGAGGAGCGGATCACCGACCTGGTCCAGTCGCACCGCTCCACGATCGTCTTCGCGAACTCCCGGCGCCTCGCCGAGCGCCTGTGCAACAGGCTCAACGAGATCGCGTACGAGCGCGCGACCGGCGAGCCCCTTGACGAGCACCACTCCCCCGCCGACCTGATGGGCGGCTCGGGAGCCGCCCAGGGCGCCCCGGCCGTCATCGCCCGCGCGCACCACGGCTCGGTCTCCAAGGAGCAGCGCGCACTCGTCGAGGAGGACCTCAAAGCCGGCCGGCTGCCCGCCGTGGTGGCCACCTCCAGTCTGGAGCTGGGCATCGACATGGGCGCGGTCGACCTCGTCGTCCAGGTCGAGTCGCCGCCCTCCGTCGCCTCCGGACTCCAGCGCGTCGGCCGCGCGGGACACCAGGTCGGCGCGGTCTCCACCGGCGTGGTCTTCCCCAAGTACCGCGGCGACCTCGTGCAGTCGGCCGTGGTGACCGAGCGGATGCGCAGCGGCGAGATCGAGGCCCTCAGGATTCCGGCCAACCCGCTGGACGTCCTCGCCCAGCAGCTCGTGGCGATGACCGCGCTCGACACCTGGCAGGTCGACGACCTCCTCACCACCGTCCGCCGCGCCGCCCCGTTCGCCTCGCTCCCGGAGTCGGCCTTCACCGCCGTCCTGGACATGCTCGCGGGCCGCTATCCCTCCGACGCCTTCGCCGAGCTGCGCCCGCGCGTGGTGTGGGACCGGGTCGCCGGCACGGTCACCGGCCGCCCGGGCGCGCAGCGCCTCGCCGTCACGTCCGGGGGCACGATCCCCGACCGGGGGCTCTTCGGGGTCTTCCTGGCGGGCGCCGACCCCAAGAAGGGCGGCGGCCGGGTCGGCGAGCTGGACGAGGAGATGGTCTACGAGTCCCGCGTGGGCGACGTCTTCACGCTCGGCACCAGTTCCTGGCGGATCGAGGACATCACACGCGACCGGGTCCTGGTCTCGCCCGCCCCGGGCGTCCCGGGCCGGCTGCCGTTCTGGAAGGGCGACCAGCTGGGACGCCCGCTGGAGCTGGGACGCGCGCTGGGCGCCTTCCTGCGCGAGGTCGGCTCCCTCTCCAAGGAGGACGCGCGGCTGCGCCTGGTCACCGCCGGCCTGGACGCCTGGGCCGCGGACAACGTCCTCGCCTACCTCGACGAACAGCGCGAGGCCTGCGGTCACGTCCCGGACGACCGCACCATCGTCGTGGAGCGTTTCCGCGACGAGCTGGGCGACTGGCGCGTCGTGGTGCACTCCCCCTTCGGCGCCCAGGTGCACGCCCCCTGGGCCCTCGCCCTCGGTGCCCGCCTGACCGAGCGGTACGGCATGGACGCCCAGGTGATGCACGCCGACGACGGCATCGTCCTGCGCCTGCCGGACGCCGACCTGATGAGCCTGGACCTCCTCGACCAGGAGCCTTCGAAGCCGGGCCTGGAGTACGACGCGGAGCAGGCGCCCGTGGGCGCGGCCGACGTCGTCTTCGACAGGGGCGAGGTGGACCGGGTCGTCACGGACCAGGTGGGCGGCTCGGCGCTGTTCGCCTCCCGCTTCCGCGAGTGCGCCGCCCGCGCGCTGCTGCTGCCGCGCCGCAGCCCCGGCAGGCGGACCCCGCTGTGGCAGCAGCGCCAGCGCGCCGCCCAATTGCTGGAGGTGGCGAGCGAGTACGGCTCGTTCCCGATCGTCCTGGAAGCGGTCCGCGAGTGCCTCCAGGACGTCTTCGACGTACCCGGACTGGTCGAGCTGATGGGCGACCTGGAGGCCCGCAAGGTGCGCCTGGTCGAGGTCACCACCCCGGAGGCGTCCCCCTTCGCCCGGTCCCTGCTCTTCGGCTACGTCGCCCAGTTCCTGTACGAGGGCGACTCACCGCTCGCCGAGCGCCGGGCCGCGGCGCTCTCGCTGGACTCGCGGCTGCTGGCGGAGCTGCTCGGCCAGGCGGAGCTGCGGGAGCTGCTCGACGCGGAGGTGCTCACCGAGCTGGAGCGGGAGCTGCAGTGGCTCACCGAGGACCGGCGCGTCAAGGACGCGGAGGGCGTCGCGGACCTGCTACGGCTGCTGGGGCCGCTCACCGACGCCGAGCTGGCCGAGCGGGGCGCCGAGCCGCACTGGGCGCCGGAGCTGGCCGGGGCCCGTCGCGCGATCAGCGTGCGGATCGCGGGCGCAGACCACTGGGCGGCGATCGAGGACGCGGGCCGGCTGCGCGACGCGCTGGGCACGGCGCTGCCCGTCGGGGTGCCCGAGGCCTTCACCGAGCCGGTCAAGGACCCCCTGGGCGACCTCCTCGCGCGGCACGCGCGTACCCACGGCCCCTTCACGTCGGTCACCGCGGCGGCCCGCTTCGGACTGGGCGTGGCGGTCACCGAGGGCGCGCTGCAGCGGCTCGCCGGGGCGGGCCGGGTCGTGCAGGGCGAGTTCCATCCGGCCGGCATCGGCCAGGAGTGGTGCGACGCGACCGTGCTGCGCAGGCTGCGCCGCCGTTCCCTGGCCGCGCTCCGGCACGAGCTGGAGCCGGTGCCGCCGGCCGCGCTCGGACAGTTCCTCCCCCAGTGGCAGCACATCGGCAAGGGGCACGCGCTGCGCGGCATCGACGGCCTGGTGCGCGCGGTCGAGCAGCTGCAGGGCGCCTCCGTGCCCGCGTCCGCCCTGGAGAAGCTGGTCCTGCCCTCCCGCGTGGCGAACTACACCCCCGCGATGCTGGACGAGCTGACGGCCGCCGGTGAGGTGGTGTGGGCCGGCGCCGGTTCGCTCCCCGGCAAGGACGGCTGGGTCTCGCTGTACCTCGCGGACGCCGCGCCACTGCTGCTGCCGCCTGCGCATCCGCTGGAGACGACAGCCCTGCACGAGTCCGTGCTGACCGCCCTGTCGGGCGGGTACGGCCTGTTCTTCCGCCAGATCGGCGACCAGGTCCGCGCGACCACCCATCCGGACGTCACCGATCCGCAGCTCGCCGACGCCCTGTGGGACCTGGCGTGGTCCGGACGGCTGACGAACGACACCCTCGCACCCCTGCGCTCGCTGCTCGGCTCCGGTCGCACCGCGGGCTCCACCGCCCACCGCGCCAAGCGAGCGGTGCTCCGGGGCCGGTACGGCTCGCTGACCGCCACCGCCCGCCCGGCCTCCCGCACCGGTCCGCCGACCGTCGCGGGCCGCTGGTCCCTGCTGCCGGCCCGCGAGGCGGACGGCACCGTGCGTGCCCACTCCCTGGCCCGCACGCTCCTGGACCGGCACGGCGTGGTGACCCGCGGCGCCGTCGCGGCGGAGGGCGTCGAAGGCGGCTTCTCGGCGGTGTACCGGATTCTGGCCGCCTTCGAGGAGAGCGGCCAGGCCCGGCGCGGCTACGTCGTGGAGGGCCTCGGCGCGGCGCAGTTCGCCATGGAGGGCGCCGTGGACCGGCTGCGCGCGGTGGCGAACGCCCGCGAGCGCGGCGACGGCTCACCCGGGCCGACGGCGCCCGCTCCGGCCGACGTCCCGCCCTTCGCCGACTTCCCCGACTTCGCCCCCTCCGGCGACCGCGCCTCCGACGGTCGGGGCGAGCCCGGCGCCCTCAGCCCCGACGACGACGTCTTCGCGGACCCCGACCGGCTGGGCCGCTCACCCTCCCGGGGCGACTACATCTCGCCCCGCGACTACGCCGAGCCGGGCGCCGGCGGCCCGCGCGGGGGCGGCGCACAGGGCGGCTCCGGCGGCCCGCGCGGCCCGTACGGCGCCGGCCCGAGCGGCACCGTCCCGTACGGAACAGGCCCGTACGACAACGCCTCGTACGACACCGCCTTCCCCGGCCGTCGCGACCGCCCCGCCCCCGGACCGCGGGCCGTCGTCCTGGCAGCCGCCGATCCGGCGAACGCGTACGGCGCCGCCCTCACCTGGCCCGAGCCACCGGTCGGCGCCACGCACAAGCCCGGCCGCAAGGCGGGCTCCCTGGTGGTGCTCGTCGAGGGCGAACCGGCGCTGTACATGGAGCGCGGCGGCAAGACGCTCCTGCTCTGGCCCTCCGAGCCGGACGCCCCGCCCGCCGACGACGCGCGTCTGCACGCGGCCGCGGCGGCGCTGGCCGGCGCCGCCCGTGCCGGTTCCCTGGGCACGGTCACGGTGGAGCGGGTCAACGGGGAGGCTGCCCTGACATCGCCCTTCGGCCCGCTCCTGGAGGAGGCGGGGTTCATCGCCACCCCGCGCGGTCTGCGGATCAGAGCGTGAGCCTGCCACCCTTGTCCCATGCCCGAAGGTGACACGGTCTGGCAGGCGGCGCGACGGCTGCACGACGCCCTCGCGGGCAAGGTGCTGACCCGCAGCGACTTCCGCGTGCCCCGGTACGCGCTGGTCGACCTCACCGGCCGTGCGGTCCTCGACGTCACCCCGCGCGGCAAGCACCTGCTCACTCACGTAGAGGGCGGCCTGACGATCCATTCGCACCTGCGGATGGACGGTGCCTGGAAGATCTTCGCGCCCGGTCAGCGCTGGAGCGGCGGCCCGGCGCACCAGATCCGCGTCATCCTCGGCACCAGCGACCGCACGGCCGTCGGCTACCGCCTGCCGGTGCTGGACATCCTGCGCACCGCCGACGACCAGCGCGCGGTCGGCCATCTCGGCCCGGACCTGCTGGGCCCCGACTGGGACCCCGATCAGGCGATGGCCAACCTGAGCGCGGACCGTGGCCGCCCCCTCGGCGAGGCCCTCCTCGACCAGCGCAATCTCGCGGGCGTGGGCAATGTCTTCAAGAGCGAGATCTGCTTCCTGCTGGGCGTCACGCCCTGGCTCCCGGTCGGCGATCTGCCCCCCGACCGCGCCGGGTACCTGCCCGCGCTGGCGCAGAAGCTCCTGGAGGCCAATCGCGACCGCCCGGTCCGCCGCACGACGGGTCTGCGCGGCCACGACCTCTTCGTGTACGGCCGCGCGTCACGCCCCTGCCTGCGCTGCGGCACGCCGGTCCGGGTGGCCGACCAGGGCGACGGCTCGAGCGAACGCCCCACGTACTGGTGTCCGGCCTGCCAGAGCGGGCCCGCGCCCCGGCCGCTCAGCCGGCGAGGAGGCCGTCCATCTGGCCGACCGCCTCCCGCAGCCCCTCCTCCATCCCCATGGTCATGAGCTGGTCCATCTGCTCCCGGGTGTCGAAGACCGCACGCATCTCCATGCGGGTGCCGCCGTCGCGCTCGGTGAGCGTGACCCGGTTCGTGGTCGTCGGCATCGCGGCGTTCGGAACCCCGTCCGCGTCGGCGAACCCGTCGGTGAACTCCAGCGAGGCCGGCGCGTCGACCGTGGCCACCCGCCACCAGCCGCGGTACTTGTCGCCCTCCGGGCCGGTCATGAAGTACGTGACGTCCCCGCCCGGGGTCAGGTCGTGCTCCTCGACCGTCGCCGGGTACGTCGGCGGGCCCCACCAGCGCTCCAGTAGCCGGGGGTCGGCCCACAGCTCCCACACCCGCGCCGCGGGGGCGGCGAAGTCGGCGATCAGGGTGAGGGTCAGGTTGTCGAGATCCTTGTCCAGGCTGGTGACACTCATCGGCTCTGTGTCCTTCCGTCGGTTCGGGGTGACCCGCTCATGGCCCGCGCACGCCCTCGTCCGGCCCGAACGCCCCGCCCGACCCGGACCCCTCGCCCGGCCCGGACGCCCCGGGACCACGCACCGTGGCACGCAGCGCCCGCCGCCACCGCCCCGCCTCCAGCGCACCCGCGGCCCGGCGTCGCGGCGCGCAGTGCACCGGCAGAACGCTCAGCCCCCAGCCGCCGACCGCGACCGCCCCCTCGAGCACTCCCGCACCCGGCTCCAGCGCCAGCCGCAGCACGGCCCACCACCACAGCCCGCCGAGGCCCAGCGCGGCCGCCCGACGAGCAGCACGCGCCGGCGCCATCGCGCGTCAGCCGTTTTCGGCCTGGAACATCCAGTGCTGTTTCTCGAGATCGGCCGTGATCTGGATGAAGATGTCCTGGCTCACGGGATCCGGGTCGCCGGTCGCCGTGATCCGCTCGCGCATCCGCCCGATCACCGCGCCGAGGGCGTCCACCATGGTCTGCACGGCGGTGGTGTCGTCGACCCAGCCCTCAGGGGTCACGTCGATGCCGCTGCCGACGGCCACCGTCGCGGCCCGCCCGTCCGGGGACACACCCAGCGCGGAGGCGCGCTCGGCCACGGTGTCCGAATGGGTGCGGGCGGTGCCGACGAGCTCGTCGAGCTGGAGATGTACGGAGCGGAACCGGGGGCCGACCACGTTCCAGTGGATCTGCTTCGCCACCAGGCCCAGGTCCACGAGATCGACGAGGGCGCCCTGCAGCGCCTCGGAGACGGTCTTCAGGTCCGCGTCGGACAACGGACTCTTCACGACGTACATCCACACCTCCGGCGGTTCGCCCCCCGGCCATCTCCCTCCACGATGACCGCACCGCCACGGACCGGCAACCGGCGGCCACCTGCCCCGGCAACGCGAAAAACCCCGGCCGCACCCCTCCGGTCTCCCGGAGAGGCCCCGGCCGGGGTCTCACACGCACATGTTCCGCGGGTGCTCAGGCGGCGACGACGTCCACTGCCTCGGCGGGTGCCTTGATGGTCACCCGTTCCGGTGGCACGCCGGTCACCGAGACGGAACCCAGCATCGGGCGCACCGGTGCCGGCACGGTCTCGCTGGGCGTCGCCGCAGCGGACTGGGCCAGCTCGGCGAGGGCGAGTTCGTCACTCACTTCCCGCATGAGCTCGGACATCCGTACGTCCAGCGCGTCGCAGATGGCGGAGAGCAGCTCGGAAGAAGCCTCCTTCTGCCCCCGCTCCACCTCGGAGAGATAGCCGAGTGAGACTCGGGCGGACGAGGAGACTTCGCGCAGAGTACGGCCCTGGCGTTGGCGCTGCCGACGCAGCACGTCACCCAGCAGGCGACGGAGCAGAATCATCGGTGGCTCCCTCCTCGGACCGTGTAACCGCATCCTTCACGCCCCACCGTACCGCCTCGCGCCGCGGCCGTGCGGGGAGCGATGTCGTGTTCACTCAGGGCTGCAAACATCAAAACCCCCCGTTCCGTTCCGTATCCTGTGCCCGCTCATTCCCAGTCTGTTCGCCCGCAAGCTCCCTCAGAAGGAGTGCGAGTACGCTCCGTACACTCTCCATACGAATTTCCGCACGGCCGCCGTTCAACCGCAGCGCCTCCACTTTTCCGCCACTGGCGGAACCGTCAGCGGCTCCCGAAGGCCCGTCGACGGCCACGAAGACCGTCCCCACGGGCTGCCCGTCCTGCGCGTCCGGGCCGGCTACGCCGGTCGTGGCGATGCCCCAGTCGGCGCCGAGAACTTTCCGGGCTCCCGCCGCCATCTGGGCCGCGACCTGCGCGTCCACTGCCCCGCGGGACGCGAGCAGTGAGGCGTCGACGCGGAGGATCTCCCGCTTCAGCTCCGTCGCGTAGGCGGTGACGGATCCCCGGAAGGCCTTGGACGCCCCGGGCACCGACGTAAGCTCGGACGCCACCATTCCGCCGGTCAGGGACTCGGCGACCGCGAGGGTCTCTCCCCTCACGGTGAGTAGTCGCACCACGTCGGCGGCAGTGGAACTCAAGCTTCCGTCCCCTTCAACGCCGCCCGGCGCTCGGCGATTCCCCGGCGGCGCAGCACAATGGCCTGCTTCACATAGTCCAACCCGGTCACGACGGTCAGAACGACCGCCGCGGCCATCACCCAGAACCTCAGGGTGGCCAAGGGCCCCGTCAGTGCCAGGACGTACATCCCCACGGCGATGCCCTGGGTGAGCGTCTTGAGCTTGCCGCCGCGGCTGGCCGGGATGACGCCGTACCGGATGACCACGAAACGCAGCACGGTGATCCCGAGTTCCCGGCCGAGGATCACGGCCGTGACCCACCACGGCAGATCGCCGAGCGCGGACAGGCAGATGAGCGCCGCTCCCATGATCGCCTTGTCGGCGATGGGGTCGGCGATCTTCCCGAAGTCGGTGACGAGGTTGTAGGCCCGTGCCAGATGGCCGTCGAAGAGGTCGGTGATCATGGCGACGGCGAAGGCGGCCCAGGCGAAGGAGCGCCAGGCCGGGTCGTACCCGCCGTTGCCGAGCATCAGGGCGACGAAGGCCGGGACCAGCAGCAGCCGGAGCATCGTCAGGAGGTTGGCGACGTTCCAGACGCTCGCCTGGTTGACGGCCGCCGCCACGACCTTGCCGCCCCGCAGCGCGGCACTCCCGTCGGTCGCTCCCCGCTCCGGGGTGGCTCCCGGGGTCGTCCGCCCGGCCGGCTCCTGCGTGGCTCCGGAAGGGGCGCGCGGGCCGGTCCTGCGCGCGCCGGAGGGGCCACCCGCCGCGGACGCCGGGACTCCGGTCATCTGCCGGCCTCCTCGCTACATTCGGACGAGCCCGGCAGCGGTTCGGCCACCAGGTCGACACCCTCCGTACCGACCACCTTCGCGTCGACCATACGACCGACACTCAGGCCTTCGCCGCTCGTGAGGAGCACCTGGCCGTCCGTCTCGGGCGCCTGGTGCTCCGCGCGGCCACGGACGCCGTCTCCGTCGTCGGCGGACTCCACGGACTCGACGAGTACCCGCACCGTCGCACCGACGCGCTCCTCGGCCCGCTGCGAGACGAGTTCCTCGGCCAGGCGGGATACACGCGCCAGCCGCTCCGCGACGACGTCCTCGTCCAGCTTGTGCTCGTAGGTGGCCGCCTCGGTGCCCTCCTCGTCGGAGTAGCCGAAGACGCCGATGGCGTCGAGCCGCGCGTGGTTCAGGAAGCGCTCCAGCTCGGCGAGGTCGGAGGCGGACTCGCCGGGGAAGCCCACGATGAAGTTGGAGCGCACGCCCGCCTCGGGGGCCTTGCTCCGGATGGTGTCCAGCAGTTCCAGGAAGCGGTCGGTGTCGCCGAAGCGGCGCATCGCGCGCAGCACGTTCGGCGCGGAGTGCTGGAAGGAGAGGTCGAAGTAGGGCACGACCTTCGGGGTGGAGGTCAGTACGTCGATGAGGCCGGGGCGCATCTCGGCCGGCTGGAGGTAGCTGACGCGCACGCGCTCGATGCCGTCGACGTCGGCGAGGTTGGGCAGCAGGGACTCCAGCAGGCGGATGTCGCCGAGGTCCTTGCCGTAGGAGGTGTTGTTCTCGGAGACCAGCATGATCTCCTTGACGCCCTGCTCGGCCAGCCACCGCGTCTCGTTCAGCACGTCGCTCGGGCGGCGGGAGATGAAGGAGCCGCGGAAGGACGGGATGGCGCAGAAGGAGCAGCGCCGGTCGCAGCCGGAGGCGAGCTTCACCGAGGCGACCGGGGAGCCGTCCAGACGCCGGCGCAGGGGTGCGCGCGGTCCGGAGGCGGGGGCGACGCCCTCGGGGAGATCGGTCGGACCGTGCCCCGGCAGGGCGACGGCGGCACCGGCCTCCTGGCGCTCGGCGGGGCTGATCGGGAGCAGCTTGCGCCGGTCGCGGGGGGTGTGCGCGGCGTGGATGCCGCCGCCCAGGATGGTCTGGAGCCGGTCGGAGATGTCGGCGTAGTCGTCGAAGCCGAGCACGCCGTCGGCCTCGGGGAGGGCTTCGGCGAGGTCCTTGCCGTACCGCTCGGCCATGCAGCCCACCGCCACGACGGCCTGCGTTCTTCCGTGCCCCTTGAGGTCGTTGGCCTCCAGGAGGGCGTCCACGGAGTCCTTCTTGGCGGCCTCGACGAAGCCGCAGGTGTTCACGACGGCGACGTCCGCTTCCCCGGCGTCCTCGACGAGCTTCCAGCCGTCCGCCTCCAGACGGCCTGCGAGCTCCTCCGAGTCCACCTCGTTACGGGCGCAGCCAAGGGTGACGAGTGCGACGGTACGGCTTTCAGGCATGGGCTCAAGACTACTTCGTCCCGCAGACAGCCCATGTCGACGGGGTTGGCCGATCCCGGCCAACCCCGTACCGACTCGTTCTCCGGGGCCCCTATCCGACCTGCGGGTCGCCCTTCGTGTAGGTCAGGCGCTCCACGGAGCCCGGCCGGAAGTCGTCCTCGATCTTCTTGCCGTTGACGAACAGCTCGATGACGCCGGCGTCGCCGAGGACGAGGTTGACCTTCTCGTTGTCCTGGAAGGTCTTGGAGTCGCCCTCTTCGAGGAGTCCGTCGAAGAGGAGCCGGCCGTTGTGGTCCTTCGCGGAGATCCAGCTGCGTCCCCCGGGGGCGCTGACCTTGACGGTCACCTTGTCGCGGGGCGCGGCGGCGATGGCGCTGTCGGAGGGGTCCGGCTCGGGTTCGGCCGGCTTCTTCGGTTTGGCGCTGGCCGAGGCGGAGCCGCCGGTCGAGGGCTGGGCACCCTCGGCGACGCTCGCCTCGTTGCCACCGTCGTCGCCGCCCTTGACGAACGTGAACCCGACGAAGCCGATCACCGCGACGATCGCGGCGACCATGGCGGCGGTCCAGTTGGGTCCGCGGCGCTCCGGACGGATACGTTCCGCCTCGAAGAGGGGGGCGGCGGGGGTCGGCGCCGGGCGGCCGCCGTGCGCGTCGTCGAACTGCGCGAGCAGTTCGGCCGGGTCGAGCCCGACGGCCTTGGCCAGGGTGCGGATGTGCCCGCGCGCGTAGACGTCGCCGCCGCAGGGCGCGAAGTCGTCCGCCTCGATGGCGTGCACGATGGCGATCCGGACGCGGGTGGCGGTGGTGATGTCGTCGACGGTCAACCCGGCGGCGATCCGCGCCTGCTGGAGGGCACGGCCGACGGAGGGGCGGGTTTCCTCGGAGACGTGTTCAGTAACGTCTGGGGAAACGTCTTCGA
Organism: Streptomyces sp. WAC 04229; assembly: GCF_003947455.1. Classification (GTDB taxonomy): domain Bacteria; phylum Actinomycetota; class Actinomycetes; order Streptomycetales; family Streptomycetaceae; genus Streptomyces. The sequence continues at coordinate 37,258 of NZ_QHJH01000037.1, forward strand.
TCGGACGCTCGTCTTCAGGGGAGTTGCCGTTGGACACGGGGGCGCCTTTCGAGCGTTTAGCCGCCTGTGCTGGACTTCAGTCTAGGGGGGTGGCGAACGGGTCGGGCAACCGGGCGGTACGACCTTTTACGCCATCCGAATGGCCCGGCATCCCGATGGTGGACTACCTGTTGTCACTTCCCTCAAGTTGACGTACGTCATGGGGAAACGGTTGCTCAATGATCCCTAACGGGTGAGTCACGATCGGCCACCCGGCCGTCCCGGCCCCTCGTCGGCGGACCCTTGGCCCACGATTTCCTACCCTTCAGACTCCCCCCGGATCACGGCGAGCACTCCGTCCAGCTCATCAGGCTTCACAAGAACGTCACGAGCCTTTGAGCCTTCACTCGGTCCGACGATGCTCCGCGACTCCATCAGGTCCATCAGCCGCCCCGCCTTGGCGAAGCCGACACGCAGCTTGCGCTGGAGCATGGAGGTCGACCCGAACTGGGTGGAGACGACCAGCTCGGCCGCCTGGCACAGCAGGTCGAGGTCGTCGCCGATGTCCTCGTCGATCTCCTTCTTCTGCTTGGTCCCCACGGTGACGTCGTCCCGGAAGACGGGCGCCATCTGGTCCTTGCAGTGCTGGACGACGGCCGCGACCTCCTCCTCGGTCACGAACGCGCCCTGCATACGGGTCGGCTTGCTCGCGCCCATCGGCAGGAAGAGGCCGTCGCCCTTGCCGATCAGCTTCTCGGCGCCGGGCTGGTCGAGGATGACCCGCGAGTCGGCGAGCGAGGAGGTGGCGAAGGCGAGCCGGGATGGCACGTTGGCCTTGATCAGCCCGGTGACGACGTCCACGGAGGGCCGCTGGGTGGCGAGCACCAGGTGGATGCCGGCCGCCCGCGCGAGCTGCGTGATCCGCACGATCGCGTCCTCGACGTCGCGCGGCGCCACCATCATCAGGTCGGCCAGCTCGTCCACGATCACCAGCAGGTACGGATAGGGCTGGAGTTCACGCTCGCTGCCCTCGGGCGGCTTGGCCCTGCCCTCGCGCACCGCGCGGTTGAAGTCGTCGATGTGCCGGAAGCCGTAGGCGGCGAGGTCGTCGTAGCGCAGGTCCATCTCGCGCACGACCCACTGGAGGGCCTCGGCGGCACGCTTCGGGTTGGTGATGATCGGCGTGATCAGGTGCGGGATGCCCTCGTACGCGGTCAGCTCGACGCGCTTGGGGTCGACCAGGATCATGCGGACGTCCTCGGGGGTCGCCCGCATCATGATCGAGGTGATCAGGCAGTTGATGCAGGAGGACTTGCCGGAGCCGGTGGCGCCCGCGACGAGCATGTGCGGCATCTTCGCCAGCGAGTGCATGACGTAGCCGCCCTCGACGTCCTTGCCGAAGGCGACCAGCATCGGGTCGTCGTCCTCGGCGGACTCGGCGAGGCGCAGTACGTCGCCGAGGTTGACCATCTCCCGGTCGGTGTTGGGGATCTCGATGCCGACCGCGGACTTGCCGGGGATCGGGCTGATGATCCGCACGTCGGGGCTGGCGACGGCGTACGCGATGTTCTTGGTCAGCGCGGTGATCCGCTCGACCTTGACTGCGGGGCCCAGCTCGACCTCGTAGCGGGTCACCGTCGGCCCGCGGGTGAAGCCGGTGACCCGGGCGTCGACCTTGAACTCGGTGAAGACGGTGGTCAGGGAGTCCACTATGGCGTCGTTGGCGGCGCTGCGCGCTTTGCCGGGGCCACCGCGCGTGAGGGAGTCCAGGGACGGCAGGGAGTACGTGATGTCGCCGGAGAGCTGGAGCTGCTCGGCGCGCGGCGGCAGGTCCCGCTCCTGCGGCAACGGCGTCTTGGTGAGGTCGGGGACGGCGCCCGGCGTCGCCGGCTCGGTGGACTTGGCGGGGTCCTTCTTGAGCTTGCCCGGCTGCGGGCGCGCGGCCGGCACGGGCGTCGGAGTCGGCGTCGTCGACTCACGGTCCCCGGGGCTGACGCCCTGGGTGAGGTCGGCGACCAGCGGCGACGGCGGCATCCCGTGCAGGACGGCGCCGTCGAGAGCGGCGGCGGCGGCCGCGGCGACGTCCACGGCGTCCATGGGCCGGTTCATCTCGGGCTGCGGCACGGCGGACCGGCGGGGCCTGCCGCGGCGCCTGCTCAGCGCCTCCTGCTCGGCCGAGTCCGGGTCGTACGGCTCCGCGGGCGCTCCCCCGCGCCTGCGGGTCCGCTCGGGCAGCGCCTCGCGCCACTGGTCGTCGTACCGCTCGTCGTCGTCGGTGTACGCGTCCGCGTCGGGGTCGTCGACCACGCCGAGCCGCACGCCGAGCTGGCGCAGCCGCTGCGGGATGGCGTTCACCGGCGTGGCGGTGACGACCAGCAGCCCGAAGACGGTGAGCAGCGCGAGCAGCGGCACGGCCAGGACGTCCGTCATCGTGTACGACAGCGGGGTGGCCGCGCCCCAGCCGATGAGGCCGCCGGCGTCCCTTATGGCCTGCATGCCCTCGCCGCGGGCCGGTGAGCCGCACGCGATGTGCACCTGGCCGAGCACGCCGACGACGAGCGCGGACAGGCCGATCACGATCCGCCCGTTGGCCTCGGGCTTCTCGGGGTGCCGGATCAGGCGCACGGCGATGGCGCCGAGCAGGATCGGCACGAGCAGGTCCAGCCGGCCGAAGGCCCCGGTCACCAGGATCTCGACGAGGTCACCGACCGGGCCCTTGAGGTCGGCCCAGGTGCCCGCGGCGACGATCAGGGCGACGGCGAGCAGCAGCAGCGCGGACCCGTCCTTGCGGTGGGCGGGGTCGAGGTTCTTGGCGCCCTGCCCTATGCCGCGGAAGACGGCGCCGACCCCATGCGCCAGGCCGAGCCAGAGCGCGCGCGCCAAGCGGTAGACACCGCTGGTGGGGCTCGGGGCCGGTTTGGGCGCGGGCTTCTTCGCGACGGCCTTCTTGGCGGGCGCCTTCTTCGGGGGCGCCTTCTTGGCAGCGGCCTTCTTGACCGGCCCCTTCGCGGGAGCGGCCGCCTTCTTCGCGGGCTGCTTCTTGGCTGCGGAGGGACGTGAGGCCATAGGTGTGAGGTTACCGGGGGAGGCGGCGGTCGACACGTGCGCCTACCGCTTCACCCGTTCGTGTCGCCCGGAGCGAGTTGCGGAACTGACGCCTCCGCCACCGCTCCTGACAAGTCCTCACAGACCCGGACCGGGGGACTCGCGAGGTGCCCGGCGGACGACCCGCAGCGGGCCCACGGCGGGCCTCAGTTGACGGCGGGCTGACCGCCGGACGTACCGGGCTCCAGGGCGTCCAGAGCCCTCCGCAGTCCGGTGAGCTTGCGTTCCAGATGCGCCGCGGTGGCCACCGCGGCCGCGTCCGTGGACTCGTCGCCCAACTGCTTGGACAGCGCCTCCGCCTGCTCCTCCACTGCCGCCAGCCGGGCCGACAGCTCGGCGAGCAGCCCCGCGGGCTCCTTGGCCTCACCGGCCGCGACCTTGTCGCCGCCCTCCAACTGGAGCCGGAGCAGGGCCGCCTGCTCACGCAGCTGGCAGTTCTTCATGTACAGCTCGACGAAGACCGAGACCTTCGCGCGCAGCACCCACGGGTCGAACGGCTTCGAGATGTAGTCCACCGCGCCCGCCGCGTAACCGCGGAAGGTGTGGTGCGGACCGTGGTTGATCGCGGTGAGGAAGATGATCGGGATGTCCCGGGTCCGCTCCCGGCGCTTGATGTGCGCGGCGGTCTCGAAACCGTCCATGCCCGGCATCTGGACATCCAGCAGAATGACCGCGAAGTCGTCCGTGAGCAGCGCTTTGAGCGCTTCCTCCCCGGACGATGCCCGCACCAGCGTCTGATCGAGCGCCGAGAGGATCGCCTCCAGCGCCAGCAGATTCTCCGGCCGGTCATCGACCAGGAGGATCTTGGCCTTCTGCACCATGGCCCGCCCTCCTCGCCCCGGCGTGGGGCCTCCCCTGTCCGCAGGACTTGGCGCGGCACCGGCGGGTGCCACCCCGGGGGACGACTCCCTTGCGTCGCCCGTCCTTGTGCCGGTCATCGTAGCCGCACCCCGCCTGTCGCCACACCCTGTCACCGTGATGTCACTGTGCACGTAGCAGAAACGCAGCGGGAGACCAGAAGGTTCCCCGAATCCCGCACTTCTACACGGCTCCGGGCACGCTGAGTCAGCGACTGAGCGCGGGTCCCGGAGGTTCCCGCCGTTCACGCACACCCCACGTTCGCACACTGCCCGGACGTGGCGCACGGAAGGTGCCCCTCCGTACCACCGGCACGGTGCCCGAACGTACTACTCCTCGCGCATCCACTGCTGCATCACCGTCAACAGGTGATCGGGGTCTACCGGCTTCGTCACATAGTCGGAGGCGCCCGACTCGATCGCCTTCTCCCGGTCGCCCTTCATCGCCTTGGCGGTCAGCGCGATGATCGGCAGCCCGGCGAACTGCGGCATCCGACGGATCGCCGTGGTCGTCGCATACCCGTCCATCTCGGGCATCATGATGTCCATCAGGACCACCGCGACGTCCTCGTGCTGTTCCAGCACCTCGATGCCCTCGCGTCCGTTCTCCGCGTAGAGCACGGACAGCCCGTGCTGCTCCAGGACGCTGGTCAGCGCGAACACGTTGCGGATGTCGTCGTCGACGATCAGCACCTTCTGCCCGCCGAACCGGATCCCGCGGATGGACTGCGTCGTCTCCTGCTCGGGGCCCGGCTGCCGCTCCCGCACCGCGGGCAGTTCCTCGGTCTCGGCCGAGCGTCGACGACGCCGGAACAGCGCCCCGGCACCGTTCTGCGCGTCCTGGTACGACCGCCCCTGGGCCGGCGTCTCGGCCTCCGTCTCCGGCAGCTCGTCCGTCCCCCCGGAGCCCGCCGGCAGCTCGCCTCCCCCGGCGGGCGGCAGGGGCTGCGGGTAGCCGTGCGAGGGCAGCTCGCTCGGGCGCAGCGGCAGGTAGAGGGTGAACGTCGAGCCACGGCCCGTCTCGCTCTGCGCGTGGATCTCACCGCCCAGCAACTGCGCGATCTCCCGCGAGATGGACAGCCCGAGGCCCGTGCCGCCGTACTTGCGGCTGGTGGTGCCGTCGGCCTGCTTGAACGCCTCGAAGATCACCCTCATCTTGCTGGCCGCGATCCCGATCCCGGTGTCGCTCACGGAGAACGCGATCAGCTCGGCGTCCGGGTCGGTCATCGAACCCGCCTCCAGCAACTGCTCCCGGATGCCCTGCGGAACGTCGTCCCGGGCCGGCCTGATGACCAGTTCGACCGCCCCCGAGTCGGTGAACTTCACCGCGTTGGACAGCAGGTTGCGCAGCACCTGGAGCAGCCGCTGCTCGTCGGTGTGCAGCGTCGCGGGCAGCTCGGGCGACACCCGCACCGACAGGTCCAGGCCCTTCTCCGCGGTCAGCGGCCGGAAGGTGGCCTCCACGTAGTCGACCAGCTGGACGAGCGCGATGCGCGTCGGCGAGACGTCCATCTTGCCCGCCTCGACCTTCGACAGGTCGAGGATGTCGTTGATGAGCTGGAGCAGGTCGGAACCGGCCCCGTGGATCGTCTCGGCGAACTCGACCTGCTTGGGCGACAGGTTCGCGTCGGCGTTGTCGGCGAGCAGCTTGGCCAGGATCAGCAGCGAGTTGAGCGGCGTACGCAGCTCGTGCGACATGTTGGCGAGGAACTCGCTCTTGTAGCGCATCGAGACCGCCAGTTGCTCGGCGCGCTCCTCCAGGACCTGCCGCGCCTCCTCGATCTCGGTGTTCTTCACCTCGATGTCGCGGTTCTGCTGCGCCAGCAGCTCGGCCTTCTCCTCCAGTTCGGCGTTGGACGACTGCAGCGCCTTCTGCCGCTGCTCCAACTCCTCGGACCGCTCCCGCAGTTGCTCGGTCAGCTCCTGCGACTGGCTCAGCAGCACCTCCGTCTTGGTGTTGACGGAGATGGTGTTGACGCTGGTCGCGATCATCTCGGCGATCTGGTTCAGGAAATCCTTCTGGATCTGCGTGAACGGCGTGAAGGACGCCAGCTCGATCACGCCGAGCACCTGCCCCTCGAACAGCACCGGCAGGACGATCACCTGGGCGGGCGGGGCCTCCCCGAGCCCGGAGGAGATCTTCAGGTAGCCGCTCGGCGCGTTCTCCACGAGGATCGTGCGCTTCTCCTCGGCGGCCGTGCCGACCAGCGCCTCCCCCGGCCTGAAGGACGTGGGCATCGACCCCATCGAGTAGCCGTACGACCCCAGCATGCGCAGTTCGTACTGGTCCTCCTGGGCGCCCGCCGGATCCTGGCCGTCGACCACCAGGGGCATCGCGAGGAAGAAGGCCCCGTGCTGCGCGGAGACCACGGGGGTCAGCTCACTCATGATCAGCGAGGCGACGTCCTGGAGGTCCCGGCGGCCCTGCATCAGTCCCGAGATGCGGGCCAGGTTGCCCTTGAGCCAGTCCTGCTCCTTGTTGGCGATCGTGGTGTCGCGGAGGTTGGCGATCATCTTGTTGATGTAGTCCTGAAGCTCGGAGATCTCGCCGGAGGCGTCCACGTCGATCTTCAGGTTCAGGTCGCCGCGCGTCACCGCGGTCGCCACGCGCGCGATGGCGCGCACCTGACGGGTCAGGTTCCCGGCCATCTCGTTCACCGACTCCGTCAGGTCCCGCCAGGTGCCGTCGACGTCCCGCACGCGCGCCTGACCGCCCAGCTGCCCCTCGGTGCCCACCTCGCGGGCCACGCGGGTGACCTCCTCGGCGAAGGAGGACAGCTGGTCGACCATCGTGTTGATGGTCGTCTTCAGCTCCAGGATCTCCCCGCGCGCGTCGATGTCGATCTTCTTGGTCAGGTCGCCCTTGGCGATGGCGGTGGTGACCATGGCGATGTTGCGCACCTGACCGGTCAGGTTGGACGCCATCTGGTTCACCGACTCGGTGAGGTCCTTCCACGTACCCGACACGCCCGGCACGTGCGCCTGCCCGCCGAGGATGCCGTCCGTGCCCACCTCACGGGCCACCTTGGTGACCTGCTCGGCGAACGAACTCAGCGTCTTGACCATGGTGTTGAACGTCTCGGCCAGCTGGTGGACCTCACCGCGCGCCTCGATCGTCACCGTCCGCGTCAGGTCGCCGTTGGCGACGGCGGCGGCCACCTGGGAGATGTTCCGCACCTGGACGGTGAGGTTCTTCGCCATCAGGTTGACGTTGTCGCTGAGGTCCTTCCAGATGCCCACGACACCCGGCACGTGCGCCTGCCCGCCGAGGATGCCCTCCGTGCCCACCTCACGGGCCACGCGCGTGACCTGCTCCGCGAAGGACGACAACTGGTCGACCATCGTGTTGACGGTGGTGACGAGTTCGAGGATCTCGCCCTTGGCGTCGACGGTGATCTTCTTCGACAGGTCGCCCTTGGCCACGGCCGTGGTGACCTCGGCGATGTTGCGGACCTGCATGGTCAGGTTGTTGGCCATGCCGTTCACCGACTGCGTGAGGTCCTTCCAGGTGCCGGAGACACCCTGCACCTCCGCCTGGCCGCCGAGGATGCCCTCGGTGCCCACCTCGCGCGCGACGCGCGTGACCTCCTGGGCGAACGACGACAGCTGGTCCACCATCGTGTTCAGCGTGTTCTTCAGCTCCAGGATCTCCCCGCGCGCGTCCACGGTGATCTTCTGGGACAGGTCACCGCGCGCCACCGCCGTGGCGACCTGCGCGATGTTGCGGACCTGCGCGGTGAGGTTGCCGGCCATGCCGTTCACCGAGTCGGTCAGGTCGCGCCACACGCCGGCCACCCCGGGCACCTGGGCCTGACCGCCGAGGCGGCCCTCCGTACCCACCTCGCGGGCCACGCGCGTGACCTGCTCCGCGAACGACGACAGCTGGTCCACCATCGTGTTGATGGTGTTCTTCAGCTCCAGGATCTCCCCGCGCGCGTCCACGGTGATCTTCTGGGACAGGTCACCGCGCGCCACCGCCGTGGTCACCTGCGCGATGTTGCGCACCTGGGAGGTCAGGTTCCCCGCCATCGAGTTGACGGAGTCCGTCAGCTCCTTCCAGGTCCCCGACACACCGTCGACCCGGGCCTGACCGCCGAGGCGGCCCTCCGTGCCCACGTCCCGGGCCATCCGGGTCACCTGGTCGGCGAAGCTGGAGAGCTGGTCGACCATGGTGTTGACGGTGTTCTTCAGCTGCAGCATCTCGCCGGAGACGTCCACGGTGACCTTCTGCGACAGGTCGCCGTTGGCCACCGCCGTCGTCACCTGGGCGATGTTGCGCACCTGGCCGGTGAGGTTGCGGAACGCGGTGTTGACGGAGTCCGTCAGGTCCTTCCACGTCCCCGCCGCGCCCGGCACCTGCGCCTGACCGCCCAGCTCGCCCTCGACCCCGACCTCGCGGGCCACCCGGGTCACCTCGGCGCCGAAGCTCGAGAGCTGGTCCACCATCGTGTTGACGGTGTTCTTCAGCTCCAGCATCTCGCCGGCCACGTCCACGGTGACCTTCTGCGACAGGTCACCGCTGGCCACCGCCGTCGTCACCGCGGCGATGTCGCGCACCTGAGTGGTCAGGTTCCGGAAGACGGTGTTGACGGAGTCCGTCAGGTCCTTCCAGATCCCGGCCGCGCCCGGCACGTTCGCCTGGCCGCCCAGCTGGCCCTCGCCACCGGTCTCGTTGGCCACGCGCGTGACCTCGTCCGCGAAGATCCGCAGCGTCTCGGTCATCTGGTTGATCGTCTCGGCGAGCTGCGCGACCTCGCCCCGGGCCGGCACCGTCACCTTCTTCGACAGGTCGCCGTTGGCGACCGCCGTCGTCACGTGCGAGATCTCACGCACCTGGGCCGTCAGGTTCCCGGCCATGGTGTTGACGGAGTCGGTCAGCTCCTTCCACACCCCGGCCACGCCCGGCACCTGGGCCTGCCCGCCCAGGGCACCCTCGGTGCCCACCTCACGGGCCACCCGCGTCACCTCGGAGGAGAACGCCGAGAGCTGGTCCACCATCGTGTTGACGGTGTTCTTCAGCTCCAGCATCTCGCCGGCCACGTGCACCGTGACCTTCCGCGACAGGTCGCCCTTGGCCACCGCCGTCGTGACCAGCGCGATGTCCCGCACCTGAGCGGTGAGCCGGTACGCCATGGTGTTGACGGAGTCCGTGAGGTCCTTCCACGAACCGGACATACCGCGCACCCGGGCCTGGCCGCCCAGCTTGCCCTCGGTACCGACCTCGCTGGCCACCCGCGTGACCTCGTCCGTGAAGGTCGACAACTGGTCGACCAGGTTGTTCACGGTCCGCCCGACCTTGAGGAACTCACCGCGCAGCGGCTGCCCGGCCCCTTCCTCCACCTGCGTCCGCAGCTCCATGCGCGGCGACAGATCACCGTCGGCCACCGCCGACAGCACCCGGCTGACCTCGGAGACGGGCCGCACGAGATCGTCGACCAGCGCGTTCGAGTTGTCGATCGCGGTCGCCCACGCACCGTCGCAGGCCCCGGTCTCCAGCCGCTCGGTGAGTTTTCCCTCACGTCCGACCACACGCCGCACCCGCGCCAGCTCACCCGTGAGGTGCAGATTGCGGTCGGCCACCTCGTTGAAGACCGCCGCGATCTCGGACATCACGCCGTCGCCGGAGACCGTCAGCCGTTTGCGGAAGTTTCCCTCACGCATGGAGACGAGCGCCGCGAGCAGACGATTCAACGCGGCCGTGTCCACCGTCGTAGTGCCGCCCCGCGATTTGCCCTTGTCGCTCAGGGACTGTCCGCCTTTCGCGCGCGTCTTCGTGGCCCGCGTCGCTGCGCCAGACTCCACTGTGTCCCTCCCGCAGGGGTCGACCAATACTGCTGTGCCCGGCCGCCCACGCTCGGCGGACCGGTTACTGCCGCTTGCTTCCCATGATGCCGAGCGATCCGGCCCGGCTCACCGGACCCGCTCCAGAGGCTGCTGCCCATCCCGCGCGGCGCGCATTCACCTGCCCGGACCTCACAAGAAGCCTGCCCAGTGTTTCACCCCGGCCGAACCAGGCCATAACAGTTCGGCAGCTTCGCACATCGTCCGCACACCCTCTGGGCGGAAACACTGCAGACCGGCATCCGCATGGGCGGCGAAGGTAAGTAACCTTGCATGCGGCTGTCCAGCCAACCCGGTGCGTCCGGTCTGGGCGGTGGCACGGAGACGAAGCGGGCATCGGAGGGGCGGCCGGAATGACCACCGGACTGATCCCGGGGGAACAGCCCCCGGATCCCGGGCCGACGGGTGGACTGCCGCAGCAGCGGCACGACCGGGTCGGCCATGAGGCCGTGCACGGGGAGAGAGGGTCGAGGAGTTCTGTGATCACCGCGCGCGCGGCCGCCAGCTTCGAGCCCGTCGGACGGTCCGTGGCGAGTGCCCGGTCCTTCGTCCGCGACACACTGCAGGGCTGGGGCCATGCCGACATCGTCGACGACGCCGTGGTGCTGACCAGCGAACTGGTGACCAATGCGGTGGTGCACGCCGGAACCACCGCGGACGTCGAGTGCATGCGCAGCGACGACGGTGTACGGATCGAGGTCGCCGACCACTATCCGGAGCGCGAGGTCCCGCTCCAGGGCTCCCCCGCCAACATGGGCAGCCCCGACCGCGAGGGCGGCCGCGGCCTCCAGCTGTGCGCGGCCCTGGCCGACCGCTGGGGCGTCGAGTACACGCCCACCCACAAGAACGTCTGGTTCCACCTCCACCTGCCCGAGCGCCCGGTCGGCACCCGCGCCGCCGGCCCCTCGCTCCCCGCCGACCTGCTGCCGCTCGCCGACGGCCGGGTCCGCGTCGCAGTCGTCCAGATCGACCGCACCGGCTCCGTCACGTCCTGGAACGAGGACGCCGAGGAACTCTTCGGCTACGCCGCCGAGCAGGTCACCGGCAAGCCGCTCACCGACTTCGCCGCCTGGCCGCACACTCCGGGCACCAGCACCGGCATCGCCGAGGCGCTCCAGCTCTCCCGCTGGGAGGGCAGCTACGGCATAAGGGGCGCCAACGGCCGCGTCACCCCCGTGTACGCCTCCCACCTGCGCGTCCGCGACGCCGGCGGCGAGCCGTCCACGGTCTGCCTCCTCGTCCGGGACCACGAACGCGCGGTCCTGCAGACCCCGATGCGCGTACCGGCCGCCGACTCCTCGTCCTCCGAGGGGCAGAGCACCGACCCCTTCGAGGTGTTCATCGGCTCCCCCGCCCCGGACGACCTCGACGGCCTCCTCCAGCGCACGGTCGAACGCGCCCGCGACATGCTCGACGCCGACGCCGCCTTCCTGCTGCTGGCCACCGACGACGAGACGGAGCTGGAGGTCCGCGCCTCCACCGGCCTGCCCTCCGCCCGCCAGCGCTTCGCCCGCGTCCCCGTGGAAGCCGGCCCCGGCCGCTACGGCTCCGCGCGCATGCCCGCCGTCCACGACGACCTCGCGGCCGTCCCCGGCGCCGTCCCGCTGCTGAACGGCACCGGCATGCGCTCGGTCGTCACCGTCCCCCTCAAGGTCGAGGGCCGCCTCACCGGCTCCCTCGGAGTCGCCGCCGAGGCCGCCGGCCGGTACTCCAACGAGGAGGCGCTGCGCCTCCAGTTCGCCGCCGACCGCATCGCCCTGGCCGTCGAGTCGGCCCGTCTGGGCGAGCTGGAGCGGCTGCGCCGCGGCTCGCTCAGCTTCCTCGTCGAGGCCTCCGACCTGCTCGCCGGCACCCTGGACCGGGACCAGACTCTGGCCCTGATGGCCCAGATGACGGTCCCCACCCTCGCCACCTGGTGCGCCGTCTACACCATCGCCGACCAGGCCTCCGACCCGTATCTCTCCTACGTCCTGCACGAGGACGAGGAACTCATCGACGGCATCAAGTCCCTGCTGTCGAAGATCGCGCCGCCCGACCCGGTCCCCACCCCGGGCGCCCGCGTCTGGACGACCCCCGCCGACATGGCCCACCAGGCCGCGCTGCGCACCTCCATGCGCGACCTCGGCCTGAGCGGCGGCCCGACACACCAGTTGAGCACCGGCATCGGTCCGACCCTCGCCACCGCCTCCGCGGTGGGCGGCGAGACCGTGGTCCTGCCGCTGGTCGCCCGCAACCGCGTCATCGGCATGCTCACCCTGGGCAAGCCCACCGACGACCACTTCCGCCAGGAGATCCTCGAACTCGCCGAGGACCTGTCCCGCCGAGCCGCCCTGGCCCTGGACAACGCCCGCCTGTACTCGGAGCGCACGGCCATCAGCCAGTCCCTCCAGCGCAGCCTCCTGCCACCCGAGCTGCCCCTCATCGACGGCGTCGAGGTCGAGGTCATCTACCGCGCGGCCGGCGAGGGCAACGAGGTCGGCGGAGACTTCTACGACCTCTTCCCGATCAGCGACGGCGCCTACGGCTTCGCCATCGGCGACGTCTGCGGTACGGGCCCGAACGCGGCCGCCGTCACAGGCCTGGCCCGGCACGCCCTGCGCCTGCTCGCCCGCGAGGGCCTCAGCGGCCCGGCGGTCCTGGAGCGCCTCAACTCGGCCATCCTCGACGAGGGCGCGCGCAGCCGCTTCCTCACGCTGTTGTACGGCGAGATGCGCCCGCAGGACGACGGCAGCGCGGAGTTGAAGGTGGTCTGCGCCGGCCACCCGCTCCCGCTCCGGCTGCGCCAGGACGGCTCGGTCGAACCCGCCGCCGAACCCCAGCCGCTCCTCGGCGTGATCGAGGACCTGGAGCTCTACGAGCAGACGGTCACCCTCGACCCGGGCGACGTCCTGCTCTGCGTCACGGACGGCGTCACCGAACGCCGCGAAGGCACCCGCATGCTGGGCGACGACGGCCTCGCCGACGTCCTCACGTCGTGCACGGGCCTGACGGCGGGTGCGGTGGCCGCGCGCATCATGCGCGCGGTGGAGCGCTTCGCCTCTGACGCCCCGTCCGACGACATGGCGATCCTCGCGATGCGCGTGCCGGAGCCGCACGCGGACTGACCAGGGCATGCGAAAGGCCCCGCCCGATTGGGCGGGGCCTTTGCAGTGGAGCCCCCAAACGGAATCGAACCGTTGACCTTCTCCTTACCATGGAGACGCTCTGCCGACTGAGCTATAGGGGCCTGTCGCTTTCGGGTTTCCCCGCGGCAACGGAATAGATCATACCCCGAACAAGCCGGTGCTCCCAACCACGGAGTTCATCCGAACGCGGGTTGCAGAAGCCCGCCCAGCGCGTTGCACGCGGACACGATCCGCTGCATGTCCCGCCTGCTCAACGATGCCTCGACCGGCAGCGCGAGGGTCTCGTCGACGGCCCGCTCGGTCTCGGGCAACGACAGGCATCGCCGGAATCCCGGCAGCCGGTGCACGGGGGTCTTCACCGGCACCTTGCAGTCGACTCCCCGTCCCCGCACGGCACGCGCGAACGCGTCCCGGTCCGGCCGTCCGTTCCCCGGCACTCGCACCACGTACTGCTGATAGGTGTGCCCGTCGCCCCAGTCGGGGGTCCGCACTCCCCTCAGCTTCCCGTCGAGGTAGGCCGCCCGCTCCCTGCGCCGCGCTATCTCGTCGTACGGCGCCTCGGACTCGCCCTGCTCCAGCACGAGCAGCCCGTGCCGCTGTCCGATCCCGTGCAGCAAATCCATGTCCGCCGGGTGGCCGAACCGGTGCACGGCGACGACGGCCGCGGTCCGTGACGTCAACGACGCCTCCACCGCGGCGGCGTCGAGGCAGTACGTCCCCGGATCTATGTCGGCGAACACCGGCAGCGCACCGGCGAGAGCCACGGCCTCGGCGACTTCCACGTTCCCGAAGGCAGGTACGACGACCTCGTCGCCGACGCCGATGCCGGCGGCCCTGAGCATTGCTGAGGTACCCATACGAACGATCGTCGTAGCGCAACGTGAACTTCAAGTGACGGAAAACAAAAAAGGGTTGGACCCAGAACCGAAGTTCTGGGTCCAACCCTTTCAATGATTGTTCGGCGGCGTCCTACTCTCCCACAGGGTCCCCCCTGCAGTACCATCGGCGCTGTAAGGCTTAGCTTCCGGGTTCGGAATGTAACCGGGCGTTTCCCCTACGCTATGACCACCGAAACACTATGAAACAGACAACCAACCCGGTGACCAACACAGGTCTGATTGTTCGTGGTTTCAGAACCAACACAGTGGACGCGAGCAACTGAGGACAAGCCCTCGGCCTATTAGTACCGGTCACCTCCACACCTTGCGGTGCTTCCAGATCCGGCCTATCAACCCAGTCGTCTACTGGGAGCCTTAACCCCTCAA